>PMAM01000319.1:0-6580 GCA_003152595.1 Acidobacterium sp. | reverse complement strand
TTCTCCACGCGCTACGATCTCCAGGCCGGCAAGGTCCACACCCTCACCGCGCGCTACCACCTCAACTGGCACAACCAGACCAACGGCGGCGTTGGCCAGTTCGCGCTCGCCTCGCAGGCTTACAACAGCGACAACGTCGAGCAATCGTTCCAGTTCACTGACTCGCAGGCCTGGAGCCCGAACCTCCTCAACGAACTTCGCTTCCAGTACATCCGCGACCGCGACCGCCAGACCCCGCTGAACTTCGCCCCCACGATCGTTGTCCAGGGTGGATTCACCGGCGGCGGCTCCAACCTCGGCCTCAACAACGACGCGCAGGATCACTACGAGCTGCAGAACTACGCGCAGACCACGCGCGGCAAACACACCGTCGACTTTGGTGTTCGCCTCCGCGACACCCGCGACTCCAACACGTCCACCGCGAATTTCAACGGCCAGTACACCTTCTCCTCACTGACCGCGTATCAGATCACCGAGCAGGGAATCGCCAACGGCTCCACGCCCGCGCAGATTCGCGCCGCCGGCGGTGGCGCCAGCCTCTTTGCGCAGACCACTGGTCGCGCCGGCATCGCCGTCAGCGTCTTCGACATGGGCCTCTACGGCGAGGACAACTACAAGATTCGCCCCAACGTCACGCTCAGCTACGGCCTGCGCTTTGAAACCCAGACCGGCATGCCCGACCACGCCGACTTCGCGCCCCGCCTCGGCGCCTCATGGGCGCTCACCCACGACAAGAACAAACCCCCCATCGCCATCCTCCGCTCCGGCTTCGGCCTCTTCTATCAGCGCTTCCCCTCGCTCAACATCCTCGAAGCCGAGCGCCAGAACGGCACCACCGAGCAGGAGCAACTCGTCACCGATCCCGATTTCTACCCCGCCGTTTGCTCCAGCACGCCCACCGACTGCGCCGGCGCTCCCACCAGTACCGGCGCCATCTTTCAGATCGGACCCAACCTCCGCGCGCCCTACATCATGACGGCGGGCATCGGCGTCGACAAGCCCATCGGCCGCATCGGCCAAATCTCAGCCAACTACCTCTTCTCTCACGGCGTCCACCTGTACCTCACGCGCAACATCAACGCGCCCCTCCCCGGCACCTTCAATCCCGCCGACCCCACCAGCGGCGTCCGCCCCCTCGGCACCGATCAGAACATCTACGAGTACGAATCCGAAGGCGACAACGTCCGCCACCAACTCCGCATCAACGCCAACCTCCACACCAAATTCTTCGGCATCTTCTCCAACTACCAGCTCGGCAAGGCCGACGCCGACACCTCCGGCATCGGCAATTTCCCCTCCAACGGCTACGACCTCCATCAGGACTGGGGCCGCGCCTCCAATGACTACCGCCAGCGCCTGTTCTTCGGCGGCTGGCTGCACGTTTGGCGCGGATTCTCCCTCAACCCCTTCCTCGTCTACCAGTCCAGCGCGCCGTTCAACATCGTCATCGGTCAGGACCTCAACGGCGATAACCAGTTCAACGATCGCCCCACCTTCGCCACCGATCTCTCGCGCCCCTCAGTCGTCCACACGCAGTGGGGTGTCTTCGATACCCAGCCCATCGCCGGACAAACCGTCGTCCCCATCAACTACGGCAAAGGCCCGAGCACCGTCATCTTCAATACGCGGCTCCAGAAGAACTTCAACTTTGGCAAGCCGCTTCCGCAGGAAACCGCCGCTCCGCCGCCGCCCGGCACCAAGCCCTCCGCCACGCCAAAGAAGAAGCCTGTTGAGCGCAAATACAACCTGTCCGTCTTCGTAGCCGGCGAAAACGTCCTCAACCACGTGAACCTCGCCCCGCCGGTCGGCGTTCTCGGTTCACCGCTCTTCGGCCAGTCGACAGCCCTCGCCAACCGCTTCGGCACCGGCTCCGCCAATCGCACAATGAACGTGGGAATGTCCTTCCGCTTCTGAGCCGTTTTCGCGGCGCGAGAGCCCCATTCTTCTCCGACTGAACCGTGCGATCTCCGGACCGAGGTTCTTTCAGAACAACGCGCCGGATGCCCGGTTCTCCGGCTCGCATTGGCGTACATTTTTGAAGTGCTTGAGAAGCTCAAACCGAAAAGGCTTCTCTTTGAAGGGAAGGCGTTTCGATTTGCCAGGCGAAACCACGAAGGCGGAGGTTTCGTTTCTGTTGGGAGGTGAACCAATGTTGCAATCGAGGTCTGCTGCCAGCTGTCTTCTCTGCGTGTTCACGCTGATGGGTACGGCGCGCGGTCCCGCGCAAACGAGTCCGATGGAGGTCAGCTCGCCCGATCACCGGATCACGATGCGCTTCGCCGTGAAGCCGGACAAGGATGTTGCAGGCCCGGATGGGCAGCTGACGTATTCGATCGAGTTCAAGGGAAAGCAGGTGTTCGAAGAATCCGCGCTCAAGCTCGAACTGGCGAATCAACCGCCTCTGGGTTCAGCAATTCACATCACCGGCACCACGCCCGGTTCGGGTGTCGATGACTACACGCTGCTCGCCGGAAAAACGTCGGCCGTCCACGATGCATATAACAGTCTCACCGTGCATGCGGCGGAAGGTGCATCGCCGGGTCGCAACTTCGATGTCGAGGCGCGCCTGTATAACAGTGGCCTCGCGTTTCGTTATCACGTGCCCGAGCAAGCCGCGCTCTCGCGTTTTCAGCTCACCCAGGAGGATACGGAATTTCGCCCCGTGATGGATGCCGATGCCTGGGCGTTGCGGCTGCCGAATTATCAGAGCGCCTATGAGAGCGAGTACGTGCCGGCCGCGCTCAGCGCACTCAGCAATCAGGGCGGAGTCGCGAGCCACATCCTGAACGGCGCGCCCATGCTCATGCACATGCCCGGCGTGGCCTGGGCCGCAGTCGGTGAAGCGGATCTGGAAGGCAATGCCGCAATGTATCTCGAAAATCCCACAGGCAGCTGGACCGGGCACTTCATCGTGACGAAGATTTCGCCGCCCGTCGATGGGCAGGGTCCGGCGGTCGACGCAAGTCTTCCCCATGACAGCGCGTGGCGCGTGATCCTGTTGGGCGAAAAGCCCGGCGACCTGATTGAGTCGAATCTGTTCACCGATCTGAACCCGCCGAATCGCGTGGCAGACCCGAGCTGGATTCATCCCGGCAAAGCTTCGTGGAACTGGTGGGACGGCGATCTTGGGCCTGACGGCAAATCCGCGTACACCACCGCGAACATGGAATACTACGTCGACTTTGCCGCCGCTTCAGGATTCCCGTACATGATGCTCGACGCAGGATGGTCGGGTATGGACATCACGAAGATGCGAGGCAACGTCGATGTGCCGGAACTGGTCCGGTATGCCGCGAAGAAGAATGTGAAGGTGTGGATCTGGCTGTATTCGAAGTCGGTGGCAGCGCAGATGCAGCAGGCGTTCCCGCTGTATGAAAAATGGGGCGTGGCCGGAGTGAAGATTGACTTCGTTCTGCGCAACGATCAGGAAGGGATCCGCTGGTACTACGCTGTCGCGAAGTTGGCGGCTGAGCATCACCTGATGGTGGATTTTCACGGAGCCACCCAGCCGTGGGGCATCCAGCGAACCTGGCCCAATGTTCTGGATTACGAGGCGGTACTGGGTCTGGAGCAAAACAAAGCGGGACGGCGCGATGGACCCGTGAACCGCACCACTTTCCCCTTCACTCGCATGCTCAGCGGGCCCATGGATTACACGCCTGGCGGTTTTGACAACGTGACGCGGGAGGCCTTCGTTGCCCGGGACAACAGCCCGATGGTGATGGGCACGCGCGCGCAGCAGCTGGCCCTCTATGTGGTCTACGAGGCGCCGCTCGCGATGGTGTCGGATGCGCCGTCGGCCTATGCCAACCAGCCGGCTTTTCAATTCATCCGCGACGTGCCGACCGCCTGGGATGCAACGCGCGCCCTCGACGGCGAGCCGGGAGAATTTGCGACCATCGCGCGGCGGCAGGCAAAAGAGTGGTATCTGGGCAGCATTACCAACTGGACCGCCCGTGATGTGCGCGCGCCCCTCGATTTTTTGGGAGCCGGAAAATACACGGCGGAAATCTATGAAGATGCCGCCGACGCCGCAGAGAATCCGAAGCACGTTGCGATCTGGCATCAGACGGTGAGGAAGACCGACACGCTCACGCTTCACCTGGCCAGCGGTGGCGGATGCGCGATCCGCTTTGTGCCTGTGCCCTGAGCTCTGTGCCCTGTGCTCTGTTACTCAAACACCGGCGTCAAAATCCGCACCAGATGCTCCGGCTCCGCCAGAAACGCATCATGCCCATGGTTTGACGCCATCTCCCGGTAGTCGCACCGTGCGCCCGCGGCCGCCATCACCACCGCCATCGACCGCACGTCCTCCGGNNTCCATCGCCCGCGTGATCGAGATGTACGCGTTCGCGTCGAACCGCTCGTTGAACTTGTGCCCCTGATAATCCAGGAACCCCGCAATATCGAATCGCCCGTTCTGCCCCGCCGCCGTCGAGATCCACGGATTCTCCCCCGTCCGGTTCGGCTTCCTCCCAAACCGCGCCTCAAACAGCGGCACGCTCTTGTAGCTGATCACGCCCAGCGCCCGCGCAATCGCGAGGCCGCCGCGTGGCTCATCGTCCGGCAAATAATAACCGCCCGCCCACTTCGGATCGAGCATGATCGCCCGCCGCTGCAGGTGATTCAGCCCCAGCCCCATCGCGCCCAGCGGCGCTGCGCCAATGCTGATCGCCCGCGCCACGCGATCCGGAAACAGCACCGCCCACTCCAGCACCTGCATCCCGCCAATCGACGCGCCAATCGCCAGCTTCACCTTCTTAATCCCCAGCGACGTGATCAGCTTCTCCTGCGCCCGCACCATGTCGCGCACGTTGATCAGCGGAAACGTCGGCCCATACAGCCGCCCCGTCTCCGGATCGACGCTGCCTGGCCCCGTCGACCCATAGCACGATCCGAAAATGTTGATCCCGATCACGCAGTCGCGATCGAGATCGAGCATCGCCTCCGGCTTTTTGAACAGCTGCGGCCACCACGTCGCCACCTCAGCGTTGCCCGAGAGCGCATGCGCCACAAACACCGCGTTGTCGCGCGCCGCGTTCAGCTTCCCATAGATCGCGTAATGCTGCGTCGGCCGGACCAGCACCTCGCCACTCTCGAGCGGGACCACCTCATCGATGACGTAGTCCCCCTCAAAATCCGGCTGGATCGCCGCCGTGGCCCGGACCGCGCTCTGTGCTTCCGTACTCATGCTTCCGTACTCATCGTCTTTCAGCTTGCGTGAGACATACCCCACACCTGCCTGAGATAAACCCGCACTTCGTTGGAAAAGACCCACCCCCCCAAGTAGCGAAGGCTAGGTTCACCCCACAGCAAGCAGCAAAGGCTCTCGCCACCCGAAAGTCCCTACCACCCGATTCCGGATTAACGCCAAAAGTACTCGCCCCTGTTCCATTTTGAAAAGCCAGGCGTTTTTCAGCTTGCGTGAGAAAAAACCACCCGTTGCGTGACAAAAAACCTGCGTTGACAAAAAATTCCACAAACCCCAGGCAGCGAAGGCCAGGTTCACCCCACAGCAAGTAGCAAAGGCTCTCGCCGCCCGAAAGTCCATACCAATCGATAACGGATCGATGCCAAAAGTACTGTCCTGTCCCATTTTGAAAAAGCAAGCGCCCTCACCGTGCCCCCACCAGCTCCGGACTCGGCACCGCCACCTCCAGCGCCTGGTCGATGTCCGCAATCAGATCGCGCACATCCTCGATCCCCACCGACAGCCGCACCATCTCCGGCAACACGCCCGTCGAACGCTGCTCCTCGCCGCTCAACTGCTGGTGCGTCGTCGACGCCGGGTGGATCACCAGCGACTTCGCATCCCCCAGGTTCGCCAGCAGCGAGAAAACCTTCAGCGAGTTGATAAACTTCTTCCCCGCGTCGAACCCGCCCCGGATCCCGAACGTGATCAGCCCGCTCGCGCCATCCGGCAGATACTTCTTCGCCCGCGCCGCATACTTGCTCGACTTCAGCCCCGGATAATTCACCCACTCCACGCCCGCGTGCTTCTCCAGATGCTCGGCCACCGCCAGCGCGTTCTGCGAGTGCCGCTGCATGCGCAGGTGCAGCGTCTCAAGCCCCAGCAGGAACAGCCACGCGTTAAACGGCGACAGCGCCGCGCCCGTATCGCGCAGCCCCTGCACCCGCGCCTTCAGGATGAACGCCAGCGGCCCGAACGCCTCGGTGAACGACAGCCCGTGATACGAGGGATCCGGCTCGACGAAATCCTTAAACCGTCCCGACGCCTTCCAGTCGAACTTGCCCGCGTCCACGATGATTCCGCCGATCGAAGTCCCGTGCCCCCCGATATACTTCGTCGCCGACTCCACCACGATATCCGCGCCGTACTCGATCGGCCGCAGCAGCACCGGCGTCACGCTCGTGTTATCGATGATCAGCGGCAGCCCGTTCTCGTGCGCGATCTTCGCCAGCGCCTCCACATCCACAATGTCCAGTTTTGGATTCCCCAGCGTTTCTGTGTACACCGCCCGCGTCTTCGGCGTGATCGCCTTCCGCAACCCGTCGAAGTCATCCGCATCGACGAACTTTACCGTGATGCCCAGCTTCGGCAGCGTGTAGTGGAACAGGT
>PMAM01000316.1 GCA_003152595.1 Acidobacterium sp. | reverse complement strand
ACAAGACCGAATGGATCGGCACGGACATTGTCTTTGAGATCGCCAGAAAGGACGGCAAGACCGAGCTCCGCTTTACGCACGTGGGCCTGGTTCCTGCGTTCGTGTGCTACGGCGGCTGCTCGGGCGCCTGGGGCGCGCTCGTCGACGGCAATCTGCGCAATCTGATCATAACGGGCAAGAATCAGCCTGACGCATTCGCGTAAGAAAGCAAAGAGCCTACTGACGCGTGCATGCGCCGACGCAAGGCAATCACTCAACCCAATCTTCAAATCCGAGGAGGACCCATGTCGAATCCAAACTACACCGCAACCATTTCGGTCGACCAATCGCCGAAAGAAGCAATCGAGGCCATCCGGAACGTGCGCGGATGGTGGTCCGAAGAGATCGAAGGCAGCACCGCCAGGGTCGGCGACGAGTTCAGGTACCACTTCCAGACCCTTCACACATGCACCATGAAGCTGGTGGAACTCGTGCCCGACAAGCGACTCGCCTGGCTCGTCACTGACAACCACTTCAACTTCACCGAGGACAAGACCGAGTGGAAGGGCACCAAAGTTGTTTTCGATATCTCCAGGAAAGGCCATCAAACGGAGATTCACTTCACGCACGAAGGACTTGTCCCCGCCTACGAGTGCTACAGCGTCTGCTCCGACGCCTGGGGCTCGTACATCCGGGGCAGTTTGAAGAGCCTGATCGCCACCGGCAAGGGATCCCCCAACCCGAAAGAAAAGGCGAACTGAAGATTTTGACCTGGCGCCGTCGCACCCACGTTTGCGGCACCAAGTCTGTGAGATCCGCTGATACAGCAGTTTCGATCACGCTCGAGATCTCAGGCAATAGGAGGCAGCGATGGTTTCGTTGAGCGGCAACAAGATGGTCGTGATCGGCGGCAGCCGCGGCATCGGCCGCCGCATTGTCGAGGCGGGCATTCGCAACGGGGCCCACGTCCTCGCGGTGGCTCGGCAAAAGGGCCCGCTTGAGCAACTCGCCATGGAGATCCCCGGCGTTGAAATTCTGGCCCTCGATGCAACGGACGAAAATGCACCATCGAAAGTATTCGACGTCCTCACGCCCGACATCCTCATCCTCGGAGGCGGAGTCTTTCCGCCAGCCGCGCCGATCCACGAGCAAAGCTGGCAGCAGTTCCCGCGAACTGGGAGAACGACGTCAGAATTGCATTCAACTTCTGCAAGGCTGCGCTTTCGCGTCCTCTCCCTGCAGGCGCTTCGGTGGTGCTCCTTTCAAGCGGTGCCGCTCTGGCGGGCTCGCCGCTCTCCGGTGGCTATGCCGGAGCCAAGCGCACCCAGATCTTCATTGCCAACTACAGCCAGAAAGAGTCAGATCGCCTCAGCCTCGGACTGCGCTTCATGGCAATTGCGCCGCGCATCGTTCCCGACACAGATCTCGGGAGACATGCCATCACCGGTTACTCTCGCTACCTTGGGATCTCCGCGGATGATTTCGTTCGAGGGATGGCCGCACCGCCAACTGCATGCATCGTTGCAACTGCGGTCATCGAGTTGGTTCTCAGTCCCGATCGCTCTCTGGGCGACGTGTTCATCGTATCCGGGAAGGGCCTTGAAGCCGTTCCAGCACAATAATTCTCTTGAAAACGATCGCCAGAGGTCGTATATCACTCGCAATGGCAGCGCCAGATCCATCACATTTAGAGCAAGCCCCAGGGCAAACAACTCAGGCCTTCGAGCGGCTCGCCGAACCGTTCCGCCGGGAAATCAAATTGCATTGCTACCGCATGCTGGGCTCCCTGCACGAAGCCGAAGACGGCGTGCAGGAAACCTGGCTGCGTGCCTGGCGCAGTTTCTCGAGCTTCGAGGCCGGCAGCTCCGATGAGCGCGAATCTTTTCGCGCCTGGCTATACCGCATCGCGACCAACGTCTGCCTGAATGCGCTCGAAGGCCGCAAGCACCAGCAGCGATACCTGCCCGACCAGCTTGGCCCCGCCGGCCCGCCGAAGCTGGATGGTGGCCCTGCGATTGACGTGCCCTGGCTCGAACCGTATCCGGACGCAAACCTCGAGGGCTTCGCCGACGCCGCGCCGAATCCTGAGGTGCGCTACACTGCGCGGGAGTCCGTACAGCTCGCTTTTGTCGCCGCCATTCAGCAGTTGCCGCCGCGCCAGCGCGCTGCGCTCATGCTCTGCGATGTCCTCGGCTGGGCATCTGCTGAAGCAGCAACTCTGCTCGGCGGTTCCACCGCATCCATCAACAGTGCATTGCAGCGAGCGCGCGAGACGCTCTCGCATCGCTACTCTGACCGCCGGCCGCCGCTTAAGTCCCAGACAACTCCCGCGCAGCAAAAGCTCCTCGGGCACTATCTGCAGGCCTGGGAAGGGCACGATGTGGACGGTTTCGTGGCTGTACTCAAGGAAGATGCAACCGCCGTCATGCCGCCGTGGCTGCAGTGGTTTATCGGGCGCGAGGTCATCGGGACATTCTTTGCTGCGGCATGGAAGACCTGTGGCGGCCTTCATTTGGTGCCGACGTCCGCCAATGGGCAGCCAGCTTTTGCCATTTATGAGTTCTCCGGCGCAGACAAACGCTGGAATGCGCACTCCATTCACGTACTCACGCTGGAGAGCGACGCGATTTCTGCGATGACTTTGTTTTTGGAGCCCCGCCTCTTCCACGACTTCGGACTTCCGCAGTTCCTGCCCGATGACGCGAACTCTGGATTGCGGAACCTTTCGCACAACTCGTAGCCGCTCTTTACGCAGTGCTGACGGGACGCGGGATTTGGCTCCGATTTTACAGACAAAACCTTGTTCCAATTCTCCAATGGTGCTCACAGGCCTTAGCACTCATTGAAGGTAGCCGGCGGGAAAAGCAGATAGGTACTGAAGAACGGGCTCTACCGTTCAGAGGAGTGTCCACGCGAGGGACGTCGGCTGCTGGCATTGTTCAAAACGGTATCAGCGATTTAAGCCGAGGGATTCGCCGGACCCGCAGTTGCCACCTCGAGGCGTTTCCGCACTGTTCCATATCCCACGCCGACTTTGAGCGCAACTTCCCGAAGACTGGCGCCTTCTGCACGGAGCCGGAGGATTTCATTACGGTCGACAGCGCGCCTTGGACGTCCCAGTTGTTTGCCGGCGGCACGCGCATTTCGGATGCCAGAGCTTACCCTCTCCCGAATAAGATCACGTTCCAATTGGGCAACGGCCGCAACGATGCAGAACAGCGCCTGCCCTAACGGACTGTCAGTGTCCATATTTTCCTGATAGGAAATGAATTGGATCCCCTTGGATCGAAACTCTTCCAGCGCCAACAGCAGGTGCTTTGTTGACCGTGCGAATCTGTCGAATCTCCACACGAGCACTGCGTCAATTTGCCGTTTGCGGGCATGGTCCATCAGCCTGTTCAGTTCCGGCCTGGAATCCTTTGCACCAGATTCGCCTATGTCCACGTACTCGCGGACGTGTGTGAACCCGCGAGAAGCGCAATAGCTCCGCAGGTCGCGGAGTTGCATTTCACAGGATTGGTCCTTCGTGCTTACCCGCGCGTAGATGGCGACTCGGGAATTGCTGTCCATATGCATCACTCGATCAGCCTTTTAAGATTAGAAGGAATCGACAGCAAATCCCCGCATACCGATGTTGCGCGGTTCGCGGGGACGGATGGCAGTGGTTGCGACTCGCTTTAGCGCCTGTGAGGCGTCTTGTCACCGCTCTCCTTTTTCGCTTCGGCAACGGATGCCGAAGGCGCCGGCTTTGGCGCGCTTACGGCCGAAGTCGCCGCTTGAGCAGATGACGGGGTCTGGGCGCCGGCAGCAGCCTTCTTTGCCAGGCGTGCCCGTTCGAGGCCGGCACGAATGGCGGCCTTGCCTTCTTCACTCATCTGCTTGCGCGCCGTTTGGTTCGCACCGGGAACCGGCTTTCCCGTCAGAGCCGACAGCGCCCGTGCAAGCTGATTGAGTTCCTTTACCAAAGCAGGCCGCTCTACCTTGTACTGCAGGTCGATCTGTTCGAGCTTCTGCGTCAGGGCTGTGTGCTCCGCTGTCAGGGTTTCGATGGATGAGTCGAGTGCCGTCATGTTGTCTCCAGTTTCCCGCAACGCTAAATGGGCCGGGATCAGAGAAGTTCTACTGATGACCGATTTGAAGCGGTTAGCCATCTGGCGCGTATTACCAGCCATTCTGCTCGTGATGAATCTGCTCGTAACACTCTACAAAGCGGAGAGTGGCGGATTAAGGCAGATTGTTCCGCGCTCTCGCATAGCGGGTTCGCCTTCTCAGGAAGCTGCTGCTGGTAATGAATGAATGCTGCCACTTGTTCCAGAAATATGCTGCCACCTGGGCCCGTACCTGCGAGCCGATAATCTGCCGCTTCGCATTGGGGCTTTGACCAGCGATAAACTGTTTACCGACGAGTAATTGACGGGTGGCCGACGACACGCCCGGAAGCAGAGCCTCGACGAGTGCCTGTCGTCACGCTGGAAGCAGATCCACATCGGTCCCAATCAATGCGCCTATGTTTCCGCCTGGATGATCGGACCGCCCGGACAATATTTTTACAATGCGGCCCTTGACAGGGGACGGTTCGCTGAGGTGTTGTATAGGGGCGACGCATTCCCCCGACCCACGGGCGTCTGTACGAATTTCCTCCTTGCCCAACCGTCCGTCAGGATTCGTTGCGTGTGCCTTGTCGCAGGATCTGAACTCCCAATCTGAGATCCCGCACCACGCACGAAGTGTCGAGCAGCGGTGATGCCGCGAGGGCCAGCCCTTTCCGCCCCGGCGCCGCACCCGATTCCATCGGAGGCTGACCTTGTCGAACATCGTTTTGGCTTTGCAGGGGGGAGTCGCCAACGGATCGGAAGCAACCTTCGATGGTCAGCCGATGCAGAAGGGCGTCCATCTGCGCTGGAGCTTTCTGGCGGCTCTGGGCTTTCCGCCGGGCGGTTTCTGGCTTTGCCGGCGACTGGCAAAACAGGGCGAAAAGCAGATTCCTCCGCCTCCCGCGGCGGCCACGGATGCGAACGCAACCGCCACCAACGCGATGACCGCAACCGCGAGCGGGGACGCCTGGCAGGCGGTGCTCGAGCATCCCTGCCAGAGCGTGACGCTGGCCGGTTGCGCGGCGCCCGGCTGCGACGAGATTGTGATCGAAACCTTCCGCCGCAATGCCGACGGCACGCTGGTCGTCAGCGAACGGCGCACAGTCGCCGTCGAGCAGGGGGCGTTCCGCGTCTCGGTGCAGGCTAGCCAGATCTCGTGCGTGCGCGTGGTGGGCGCGGGCAGCGTGGACGAGTGCGGCTGCGGAACGATGGAACCGCCGCAGGATTGCGGCTGCTCAGGCGGCAGCGGACAGGGCGGCGGAAACCCGCCCTGCTCCGGAACCCCGGTGTGGGGAGAGCCCAACAAGAACGGATGGCAGTGCTGGGGAGTTCCGTTCACGCTGCCGGTGACGGTGAAGGAATGGCCGGCGCGCTACTACGGAGCGCCCGATCCCAACACCACAGCGCCTCTGATCGTCCTGCAGGACGACATCAAGGAGATGCGGCGGCGGCTGGGCACGCTGAAGCTGGGCGCGACGCTCACGACGGCCCAGGAAACCCTGGGCCTGGCGCAGCTGCGCGCGGAGCTGGCGCGGCTGGTGCAGGGATTTCCCACCACGCTGCTCAACGAGGTGCAGTTGCCCGCTTCGGCCGCCGGCGCCAGCGCGCCGAATCTGAACATCAATGTGATGCAGGAACTGCTGCTGCTGGCACTCGATCCGTACTTCGCCCGCGTGCTGGGGCTTTACTTCGTCGACGACCAGGCTGCACCCGGGGTGCTGTACGACTACAGCATCGCGGGCTACTGGGGCGCAACGCCCTGCGACGACACGGTGATTTTCCCGGGGCTCACGCCGGGGGCGCCGCTGGCGCGCGGCTCGGCCACCTACAACGGGATCACCATCGCGCCACTGGGCGGAAACACTTCGCTGTGGCGCTGGACGAAGTTCGACAGTAGCGGCAATTACGATCCGACGGTCGATCCTTCGTCGCCGTCCTTCGTCCAGAGCACGGCGGCCGGCATCGCCGCTGGACTCAGCGAGGCGCAGCAGCCGGACGCGCTGCTGCTGGCCTCTTCGCCGGGCGCATGGTGGTTTCCGCTGACGCCGTTGCCTCAGGTCTCGATCTCGCTCTCGCAGCCAGCGGCGCGCGTGGATGCACAGGTGTGGGGCAACGGCACGCTGCAGGGATTGTCGGGCGGCGCCGTGGTTTCCTCGGCGGGCTTCAATTCCTCGCAACTGGGCACCGTGAGCGTGACTGCGCCGAGCGGCCAGCTCATCGACCAGATTCAGTTCCTGGGCGCGCTCGTCTCGTCGCCAAACGGCTATGTACTGGCCATCGGCGCGCTGACTCTGCATCCGCTCTCGCCGGACGCCATTGGCACGCAATACGCGATCATGCCACCGCCGGTGGCGATCCAGCCGATTGCTGCGCCGGGACAGCCGTACACGACATATCGGCGTCGTCAGGCGGACATCGACACCAGCACGCTGACGCTGGTGCGGCACAGCCTCTTCGACGTAGTATGGCCGGCGCCGCCCGCTCCGCTGCCAGTCGGCGACCCGGTGACCGATCCGCTGCAACTGCCTCCGCCTGTCCAGCCCATCGGCTTCGTCGCACAGCGCGAGGACAGCGGCATGGCCGGCAGCGCAACGAATATTCCCGGCTGGACGGCGACGCGGAGCGCGCCCGCGCCGACGGGTTCGCATGTGACCACGGCGAACCTTTACCGGCTGGTCGATTCGGGGCTGGCCGATCCGGTGGGCGGATGGAGCCATCGCGTGGCCGCCTTCGATCTGTTCGGCGTGCGCGGCGCGTGGAGTAACTGGTCCACTCCTCGCGGGGTAGAAAAGATTGCCGCCGCGCCCACGGCGATGCGCGTCCTGCAGTTCGACAACTCGGCTGCCGGCGGAGGCGCGGCCGCGCCCGACGGATCCGCGTGGATCGGCGGCACGCTCAATCTGATTGTCAACTGGGCCGGCGGCGCCTTCATGATGTACCCGGATATTGTGACGGCCCGCATCACGGTGCAGTCCATCGATACCAACGGCAACGTGACGGGAACGCTCGCCACCAGCGACCTGGTGGTGCCGGCGCCGACGATCCAGCAGCTGACCGTCGCGTCCATGGTGGCAACGCCATCAGCCGACGGCCTCAGTTATACGGTGGCCATCCAGACCACGCCGCCGCTGGTTGCGCTGGCCAGCACCGATCCGGGGCAGGTGCTGATGCTGACTCTGCCCGACGGCTCGTCGGAGCGCTACGCTGTGCGTCCCGCGGTGCCCGCTTCGGCGGGACAAAACGCGACGTCGCCGGTGGTGGCCACCGTGAACGCGGGCAACTCTGCGCGCATCATTACCAGCACCAGCCAGTACGTAGGCCAGCTGGCGTACCTGCTGTCAGGCTACGGGGTCAACCGGTTGCTGTCGGTGCCGCTCGACGTGCCGGTCGCGCAGCAAACCGCCCGCGCCCAGGTTTCGGTCACCGGGTCCACGCAGAATCCGTTTCTGGCCGGCGAGCAGATCGTCGACCCCAATGGCGTCAATCCGAACAAGCCGGAACCGCCGTCGCCGACGCTGATCTTCAACGGCCCGCAGCGGCTGCAACCCCCCGCGCCTCCGCAGCTGCCCGCCTCGACGACGCCGGTCCACCAGGTCAATCATCTTTACTACAATCCGGCCGATGCCAACGGGGACGCCGATCAGACGCTTCCCTTCACCACCCCGGCGGCGACCGGAGTTTTGGGATACGTGCTGCAGCGCGAACCGGTGCGCTCGCTCTCGCTGGCCGACGTGAAGCGCCGGAACAACCTGAGCACACCCAACCTGGCCGATCCGAATCCGGTGAAGGTGGACAGCGGCGTGCCGCGCGCCGATCTGGCCGCGTGGATTTCGTCCCTCACCCAGTGGCTCAGCGACTACAACGCAGTGCAGGCGTACAACGCGACTCCGCCGGGGAGCTATACGCCGCTGACTACCGCCAACGCGCTCCTGGATACCGGCGCGCAGCGGGCCTTCATCGAGCATTTCTACGGTGGCCTGCTGGACGACGAACTGTGCGTTCTCGCCGACGTTCCCGGCAATGCGATCGGCTACGTGCGCGTCAGCACGCAGCCGATCGCGCCGAACACCACCATCGTCGACACCGTGGACGGCAGCGGCTACGGGCGCACGGTCTACCGGCTCGCCGCGGTGAACCAGGCGGGCAGCATGAGCGCGACGGCGACGAGCACCATCGGCCCGTGGTACACGACCATCGTCACGCCGCCGCGTCCGCCGGTGCTCTACAAGCTGCAGCCGACGGAGACGGCCGTCATCGTCGCGTGGGCGCTGGATGCCAGTCCGGATGTGGCGGCCTACATGGTCTACCGCGCTCCCACCGTGGAAGATCTCGAGGACCTGCGCTACTTCGGCGCCGACCCCACGCATCCCAGCCCGGCGAGCGAGCTGCCGGCAGTCCAGCGCAACGCGCAGAGCTATCCACCGCTCTCGTTTGTGCAGGGCTCGGGGCTGAACATCGACCAGAGGATTGTCGGCTTCGTGCCCGATCCGCGCCTGTGCGCGCGCGATTACAACGGCAGCGACATGGGCGAGGTGATCCTGCCGCCGGGACCGGCGCCGGACACGATCAATGGCGTTTACCGGCTGAGCGATTACGTGCAGGCGCTGGGGCCGACGGGGCAGCGGGCGTTCAACTACTGGACGCCGCCGGGAGTGGGCGGCATTGCACAGGTGGTGACGACCTCGGCGACACAGTCGCGGCTCAAGGGGCTCCGCATCGGGCTGGGGCGTGGCGTGCCGGTGGTGGTGGTGGCGATGTGGGCAGGCAAAGTGCAGGCGCTGGGGGTGGTGCCGAACCGGCGCGCGGCGTTCCTTGACAGCGCACCGGCCGGCGATCCTAACGCGATTGCAGCGGCTGGAGCGCCGAACACCACCGCGCCCAACGCTTATGCGGTGGTTTCCGTGGACATTTTCGGCAATCGTTCCGCATCGTCGTCGGTGTTTGCGACGCAGATGCTGATGCCGGCCACGGCGTAGTAACCCGGAAGCAGTCAGAGAGGGGAACAGAGATGGCAGACGATCCGATCAAGGATGTGATTACGGCGCTCAGCGGTATCGTGACTCCCACCGCTGACGGTACGGGCTCGCCGACAACGACGGCGCTCTACGGCACGATCCAGACGCTGGTGCAGGCGATTTTCGGAATATCGGCGCTGCAACCGGTGAGCACTGATGTCAAGAGCGCGCTCACCTCGGCTGCGTCGGTGATGACGTCGATTGCCACCGCTGTCAAGTCGAGCACGGGCAGCCTGAGCGACGTGGGCGGGGTAATGACCGGGTTGCAGAATGCGCTGTCGATGATTCAGTCGCTGGCTCCGGCGGGAACGGCGGTGGTGCTGAACTCGGCGAGCAGTCTCTTCCAGACGTTGCAGCAGCAGCTGACCACGCTGGCCGCCGGCGCCGGCAACACGGTGGCTACCGCAGCCACAGAGCTGATGCAACTGGCGCAGATTCTGACGTCTCTGGTGGCGCTGTTTCCGTAATGGGCGGCCGGTGGTTTGCAACTCCACGATTTCTCTGAGAAAGGCTCCGTTATGCCGCCTCCCGATCCACTCGCTCCCGTCGTCCAGGCCTTGTCATACCTTGCCGCGCCGAACCCTGCGGTGAACAATCCTGTCGGGTCGCAGCAGCCGAGCGACTGGACGGGCGGGTCGAATTCCGCAACGGACGGGCCGCTGTACACACCGGCGCAGGTGCTGCTGGGGCTGATCCTGGGTGCTTCGGCCGATCTGACTTCACTGGGCAACGGCATCAACTCCGCGCTGACGGGCGTGGCGGCGGCGCTGGCGAGCCTCGCGAATGAGATCGGCGATCTGGAATCGGCGTCGGGCGCAGCCACGGTGCTGAGCGGTCTGCAGACCGTACTCGGGTTGATCCAGGGGTTTGTTCCTCCCTCCGCAGCCGGCACGCTGCAGTCGGCGGGCACGCTCTTTGGGCAACTGAACACGCTGCTGTCGGACATCACCCTGGAAGCCAACGAGATCGCGGCAATCTCGCAGCAGCTCACGGCCACGGCCCCGCTGTTTCCCGCAGCCTGAAAGGATCGACGCGCATGTCCACCTCGCTTATGCCCACGTCTCTACTCGGATCGCTGGGGCTGCCGATCCTGCAGGACGCCCTGGACGCGGCCTTCGGGCAGGGCGTGGTCACCCTCAGCGCCGACAGCTCCGGAGTCAGCGCGGGGCTGACGCTCTCGGGCGGCCCGTCAGTCAATGTCGACGATCTGATCGTGAACGCGCAGGGGATTTCAGGCCACTTTTACATCGGCGGGTTGAGCGCCACCAATTCGCTGAGCGCGACGATTGCGGGATTCACCGTTGCGCTGACCGCCTTTGACATCACGCTGGCGCAAGGCGGCCTGGCCGCGAGCAATATCGCCGCGCAGCTCACCATTCCGTTCTTCACGGACAGCAGTGGCAATCCGCAGGTGGTGGACATCGAGGTCAGCACCGACGCGAAGGGAAACCTGACCATCTCCGTGGCCGCCGCGCCTAGCCAGTCGACGACGCCCGACGGGCTGGTGCAGCTCATGTACGAGCTGACAGGCGTGGGCAGCGTGGAAATCGACGTGGATTCGCTCAAGATCACCGAGGTCAACAGCGTGTGGACGCTGCTGATCTCCGGCAACCTGATCATCGAGACGGAGGGGTTGTCGTGGCCGAGCATCGAGCTCACGGGGCTGGGCATCGACAGCAAGGGGAATATTTCGCTGCAGGGCGGATGGATCGATCTGCCCAACCAGATGGCGCTGGATTTCTACGGCTTCCACGTCGGCCTGCAGAAACTCGGGTTCGGCACCGATGCCAATGGCGATAAGTGGATCGGCTTCAACGGCGACATCAACCTGGTGGAGGGTCTCACGCTGGGCGGCAGCGTGCGCGGCCTGCAGATTGACATTACGCACCCCGCGGTGACGTTCGAAGGCGTGAGCATCGACTTCACCATCCCCGATGTGCTCACCATCGACGGCGAGATCGATCACTTCCAGGTAAACCACGCAATGAGCGGGCAGGACCTGGTGAATGCCGGACTACCGGGCTACATCTACGACTTCATAGCGCCGGCGGGCCCGGCGCCGCCGGGCGGCAAGCAGGTCAACGTCTTCGCGGGAGCGGTGAAGGTTGTCGTCCTTCCCGGCGACATGGACCTGGAAGTCGACGCCAATTTCATCGTCGGCACCTTCGGCGGCCAGTCGGTCTTCTTCCTCGACGTGGACGCCGAACTGCCGGTCGGCATTCCGATCTTTCTGGATGTGGCGCTTTACGGGCTGCAGGGCCTGGTGGCGACGGGGCTGCAGCCACAGCCGGAGCCCACCTATACCTGGTGGCAGTGGTTCAAGTACCCGGCGGCCGGCGAGAGCGGAGGCTCCGGCACAACCACAGGCGCCGTCGATCTGAGCGGAACTCCCGACTATTCGGCGACGGATTTCTATAAATGGCTGGTGCCCAGTCCGGGCGCCTTCGCCATCGGCGCCGGAGCCACCATCGGCACGGAAGCGGACGACGGCTACACCGCTTCGGCAGCCATCATGTTTGTGCTGATGCTGCCGGGGCCGGTCATCTCGCTCATCGGGAAGGCCAACATTCTCTCGCCGCGCATCGGGGCCGCGTCGGACGACGCCAATTTCGATGCGATGGCCACGTACGACGGCAACTCCCAGACCTTCGATCTCACAATAGACGCCCAGTATTCCATCCCCGTCGTGCTCGACATTACGGCGACGGCGGAAATCTTCGTCGGGGAGGGTCAATGGTACTTCGCGCTGGGAAAACCTCCGCATGAGCAGCGGGTCTCGGCGCGCATCTTCGATATTTTTGAGACGGACGCTTACTTTGTGGTGAGCAACACGGGCCTGGTGACGGGCACGTGGACCGGCTACAAGAACTCGTGGAGCTTCGGACCTCTCTCCGCCAGCGTCGATGCGTATCTGGCCACGCTGGCGGCCATCCAGTGGTCGCCGCTGCAAATTGCCGGTGGGATCGAGCTGTACGGCAATCTCCAGCTCAGCGCCTTCGGTATCCATGTCGGGTTGACCGCCGACGCGCTGCTGGAAGGGAGCGCGCCGAATCCATTTTGGGTTCACGGCGAACTGAGCGTGGAACTGGATCTTCCCTGGCCCCTGCCCAACATTGGCGCGACCATCTCGCTGACCTGGGGCGGAGACGACGGCTCCGTGCCTCCCTCACCGCTGGCGCTGAGCCGGCTGAACGCGACGCTGATCGATCACTGCGACTCGGCCGACAAGCCGGCCAGCGATCATTATGTGCTGCTCTCGCACGCCGCGCCCGCGGTGGCTCCCGACCTCACCGTGACCTGGGACCCGGTGGCGCTGGGTATTCTGGGGCTGACCACATCCACGGGCCGCACCCTGACTTCCCTGCCCGACATGATCCCCGACAACAGCAGCACCACGCAGTTTGCCCCGGTTCTGCCGCAGGACGCGCACTTCACCCTGAACTTCTCGCAGGGAACCTGCGACAACACGGGAGTCTTCGGCGATGCGCTGCCGTGGGGCAGCTTCCCGACGCTCCCGGCGGTGCCCGCGCTGCCTCCGACCTCGCTGGTGGGCGCAGACGATATGTCGAACATCAACCCGGATCAGCCGCCGGTGCAGTTCGTCATCCGCCATACGCTTCTCGAGGTTGCGCTTTACATCTTCGATGCGGCCAGCAGCACCTGGAGCCTTGTCTGCTCGACCGCAACGCCCACCGTCAGCGATCCGGAGATTGGCGTGACGCAGCTGAGCGGCGTGTGGCTCTCCGCGCAGACAACGAATGCCGATCCGCGCCAGGCCATGACGCAGCTCAAGGTCGTTCCCTGGCGTTTGTTGCCGGGCGTGGACGAGACGGCGCAGTGGAGCAGTGAGTCCCAGATCGACGTGAGCGGCGATTCCTTCACGGACCAGGACTTGCTCTTCACGGTCGCGGCCGGCATCGCAACCCCGACCATCGGGAACTACGATGCAGGGCCGTCCGGTTTGCTGTTTACCACGAACGGCAGTATAGCCAATCCCGCCGTCACCATCAGCTTCCCGCAACCCAGCGTTCTCACGTCGATCACCGCGCTCGTTTATGTCGATGACGGCGAGCTGTGGTTCGTCGACGCTCCGCAATGCTTGGTGAACGGAGTTGCGCTGACGCCGCAGAGTTCCTCGCAGGATCCGAGCTCGCAGGCCTGGACGCTGAATTTCGCGAGCACCGGCTCGTCCATCCAGGAATTGACGATTCCGGTGGCGGGCAACCTGATGGTTCTTTTCTCCATCGACTACTCGACCGCGCCCGTGCCCATGGCCATTCTGCCGGAGGCGCCGGGCTTCTATGCTCTCGCGACGGCCACCATGATCGAGGCCGAGCGGGCGGGCGCGTCTTCCTTCCAGACGGTGCCGAACGGCGACCCCATCGTCGAGTTCGCGTACTTTCAAACCGCCTCGGGCCCCGGCACCGTGCAGGGAACGGCGACAGCGGCTCCCGTCCCCGTTACGCCGACCCCCTATCCGCAACTGGAGAAGAACTGCAGTTCCGCGGGACAGCCGGCCTCGGCTTCGCCGCTGGCGGGCGCCCTGACCGATCTGCACACCTATACGCAATGGTCGTGGCCGCTGGACGGCGCGACCGCGGCCTATTACAGCTACGACGTCAACGTGGAGTTCGTCGAGAGCTACGTCAACGCGCTCTACACAGCTTTCTCGAGGCAATCCGTCGATCTTTCGCTGCATTTCCGGTGCGTGGACCGGAACAATAACCACACGCTGCTGGTTCCCAACGCCATTCACGTGCCTTCCATCCCACAGCAGGGCGCGCTGGCCGCCGGCGCCGAAACTGTGCCGCTGCCCTCGTACATTCCGCAGACGCCGATTCCCATTCCACGGTGGCGCATCGACACGCAGCAGCAGGCGTTGCTGGAGAAGCGCGCGGCGCAGGCGGTCCATCCCAGCGTGCTCGCTGCATCGGCTCCGGTCTTCGCGCAGCCCTCGCTTTCTTCACTTCTCCTGGAGGCCAATCCCAGCGGGCGCAATGCCGGATTAACGATCCAGCAGATCGGCTCCGGGCTGGCTGGGGAGATCCTCCACGAGATCGAGGAATACAACGACGGCCAGAAGGCCGAACAGCTATGGTTCAGGCCATTCGCGCCTTCCACGCGGTACACGCTCGATGTGGTGGCCGGCCCCTTCTACAGCGATCGCGATCTTGCGGCGCTGGGGTCGCTTCCCGGGCAGGTCTCGCTGAACGCGGTGCTCGATGCCACCGACGCCATCAGCCTGCTGGCGGCGCTGGAGGGTTACTTCGGCTATGAGGATTCGCTGACGACGCTCGAGCGCGTGCAGTTCACCACCTCGCGCTACCAGAACTTCACCGCCCACCTGGCGAATGCGACCGGCCAGCTCGCCGGTGCTTCCGGCGCCACGCCGATCCGCAATTATGTTGCTGCAGTGGATCCCGTCACCTGGCTGGCTGGCCAGACCACGCAGCTCACCGGCTGGATCGATGCCGGGGTGCAGTTACTCACCGACCGCCAGAAACTCGCATCGCTGGTGGCGACGTTCGATCCGCTGGCCGACGACCTCAGCTCTGGCAGCGCGCCGGTCACCAACGGCGTGTCGGCGCTGGTGAGCGACCGGCAGACGGTTGCAAAGGACTGGGCCGCGTTCTCCCAGGCAGCGAACACGATCTTCAACGGACTGATTACAGCGCTGGGCCATCCTGAAATGGCCGCCAACACTGCGCTCCCCGCCGTCCCCGATACTGAAATCAGCTTCTTCACCGATGCGACCGGATTGTGGATCGAGGCGATCCTGATCCAGAGCCCGGAACCACTGCCCTGGCAGCGCATCTGGCGGTGGATCCGCCTCTCCGGTGCAGCCAACTCCATCGATGCCACACTACCCTTGTGGAACGACGATGGGACCATCGGCCTGCTTGTGCCTCTTGAATTGCTGCGGGGAATCTTCAATCTGAGCATGACCTTCCAGGGGAATCTCGGCGCCGAGGCGCAGTGCATCACGCAGAACGCCACTGGGGTCACGGAAGGGGTTCCCGTGGGACCCATCAGGATGGGCCCACCGCTGCGCCGCATTCCACGGGACGGCGAGTCGATCGTGGCGCCGGAACGCCCCGTGCTCGACCTGGCTCCGAAGCTGCAGGCGATCTTCCAGGCGTGAACTTCCGCGCGGAAGAGAGTGGCGCGCGCAGAAATGAAAATGGCCATGGAATGCGCGTTCTGGTCACCGATCGGTTCGCACCAGACTTGGCTCCCCTGCCGCCTATAATCAGTGCTCGAAGATTTGGGAAGCAATGTATTGTGCCTGCCGAGGATCGGTTCATTAGAGCATTGCTGACGTTGCAAAAGGGTTGGGCATGCCCCGGCTAAGTCACTCCAACCTCAGGCTTTAGTAACGCGCCGGTCAACGCGCATTGCTGCGCTTTCCAGGATACGCATCGTGTAGCAGGAACGCTTCAATTGGCGACCGGCCCGCCGCGACGGTTCTCCGATCCGCAGAACCCTGGCTCAATTTCGATCAGCAGCCGGATTCTTGTCGGGCTGAGCGCGACAGGTTCGCAAGCTGGTACGGCGTTAAGTGCCGCTCCCCAGCGAGGCCGCTTAACCCCGGACGAGCCCGGGCTCGGCTCGGCGTTGCCGAGATCGAGTCGTCTGCTAGTGCTGCCGAGCGGTGCCGTCGTAATTTGTCCCAAGAAGGATCGCAATCGAGAAGAACCGCCCGTGCCTGCCGCCAATCTGGGTGTGAAGGTCATCGACGAAGCCGCGCTGGAAGAACTCCTGCGCTCATGAAGCCGGCCCGGACGCTAATTCCCGCCTCGCCCAATCTCCTTCGTCATCGCCACCCCCAACACTTTCCCAAGATCCGACCCCTGCACAAACGCCACCACCCGCAGATTCGCCGGATCCACCCCGTCCCACAGCTTCACGTGGAACGGCTGATCGAAAGCCTTCCCCTTTTCCAGCTTCCCCACCTTCACCAGATTCCGCACCACCGCAACATTCGTCAGCTTCTTGCCGTCGTTCTCGCCGGCCAGCACATCGGTCATCGTCTTATCCAGGGCGACCACAATGTAAACATCGCCTCCATGCTTTTGCCCCGAACCATCAGCCACCACACGACCAGTCAACTCTCCACTCGCCAGCGCCGCGCCATCGATGCGCACCGCCATCATCGGCACTCCCGCAGCTTTCTCGAGGCTCTGCTTCGTCAGCGCTCCGTTCTGGGGATGCACCTCCGCATCGCCGTCCAGAATCACCTGCGGGGTATAATCATCGCTCAGTCCCAGCAACGTCCCATACTCCCGCTGCCGCGCTGTCAGCTGATCCGACGAGAACGGATCCTTCCACCCATCATGATCCCAGTAGTTAACGTGCTCGCTCAGCACAATGATCTCGGCGCCCGCAATCGGCTGCGCCGCCTCCAGCCGCTCCGCCCACACATCCACCGGTGGACAGCTCGAGCACCCTTCCGACGTAAACAGCTCCAGCAGGATCGGCGTCTTCTGCGCGTGCGCCAAACCGCACCCAGCCAGAAGAAGGACAAAGAAGCGTCCTCTTGTGCAGGGGAAAGAAAGACCGGCTCATATTGCTCTGACTATCACGTTTGGCGCGCTTCGCGCCATAGCCACCGGCGAGGTCCCGCCGCCAGCCACTTGAGCCGAGTGGGCTTACCCTTTGGCGCGTAATACCCCTCACGCACCCTGACGGTATACCGCCGATCCAGGCAGAACAAATAAATGGTGCGGAATGAAGCGACGCTGGCGTGATGATTGTGCAGGAAGTGTTCGGCATCGTCAACTGAAAACGTCCGGAGCGGAGCGAAGGCTTGAGTTGAGCGGGGATTTGGGGTGCAGGGGAAAGGGGCGGCAGCCCCATTGCCCCTGCACCCTCGCTGTAGAAGAAGGGATTCATGGGGGGTGCTCCCAACGCAAGCGCTAACTTAAGCTGTTTGGGCTTGAAGTGGCATGCCAACTTCTGGGAACCCCGTTCCGGCCAACTTCCGGTTGGCCGACAAACCATCCATAACGATGTCAATGAGCGCATTGCCCTGGAGTCAGCAGTTTGCGAGGGGCGGGCCGGGTCCTTGGCGATGGAACGGCCTCGCTGTCAAGCAAATGATGATGGGCTGTTACCTTCCAATCATGCTGGGTTTTCGTGCTTCCCGAGAGAGGTGGGGAGGCGCGAGACGGATTTCCTTGCCGACTTCCTCTCTGTCGTGGTGGAACGAAGAGGCCGGGTCCGGGTTCCCGCACCGCCGCCGACTTCCGACACCGCGAGTGCGCAACGCTCCAGGAGCAATCGAAAGGCAGGGTGGCCGCGTAGCGCGTGCCATTTTGGCTCGACGGGTAGAAACACGATGTGCACGTCGCGGATCAGCCGGGCCTTTTCGAGCCACTCGAAGGCGGCGTCCGGAGCACCCAGGCCGGCGTAGAGCAGGGCAACGTTGTAGGGCGGCACGAAGCGGGTCTCCGCTGTATGGAGCAGGGTTTTCAGGATCTGATCCGCTTCGGTTCGCCGGCCCATTTGAGCCATGACATAGCCCTTGATCGACAGCGCCTCTGTGTTGCCTTCCGAAAGTTGAAAAGCCGTATCGCATTCGGTCACGGCCGCGGCGTAGCGCTGCGTCTGTTCGCAAACCTTCGCGAGGATGAGGTGACTGAGCCAGAAATCGGAGTTCAGGGCGAGAGCACGGCGCGCCTGTTCTTCTGCGGCACCGAACTGCGCGGCCTGGTAGAACAACTGGCCAGAAACAGCATGGAGCGCCGGTGACAACGGATCGAGCCGGCAGGCGTTTGCCATGATGGCGAGGGCCTCGGTATGGCGCCCAAGGTTGGACAGAACGTGCGCCAGATAGCGGTGTCCTGAAGCGTAGCTTGGATTCCGCGCGACGGCTCCGCGCAATTCCTGCTCCCCACGGCGCCAGTCCCAATCGAGCCAAAAGGCGACGATGCCGGAGGACGCGCAGGCTTCGGCCAGGGCAGGCTGCAGGCGCATGGCCTCGTCCGCCGCGTGGCGGGCCTTCTGCCAGAGGTCGGCAGGATTGCCGTCGCTGGTGACAGGAAGCACAGAGTATGTATCGGCAAGGCCTGACCAGGCGAGTGCGAAGGATGGATCTTTCGACACAGCGGCCTCGAAGCACTCGATCGCGCGGCGAAGGGCGGTCGGGCGGATCTGGTTCCAGTAATGTTTTCCGCGCAGATAGAGGTCGTAGGCGTCGGGATCGGAGGTGGTGTAGCGGGCGGGAGCGGCGGCAGGCTTCGAGGTGACCCGGTACTCCACGTGATGAGCGATGGCGTTGCCGAGTTCCTCCTGCAACTGCAGAACCGATTGCCAGTCGCGCTCATAGTTCTCGCTCCACACCTGCGCTTCGTCGCGCGCCCGCACCAGTCTCGAAGTGATGCGCACCGATCGCTCGTCTCGGCGGAAGGTGCTTTCGAGCAGATAGTCGGCTCCCAGTTCGGCGGCAATTTCCCGTGCACGTTTTTCGGAGCGTTTGTAGCGCATGACGGAGGTCCGGGCCAGAACGGTCAGTCGTCCGGGCGCCAGGTTGCCCAAAGCGGCGATGGTGTCTTCAGTCAGGCCATCGCTCAGATAGTCCTGGCTCGAGTCCCCTGTCAGATTTTCAAACGGCAACACGGCAACCGCGACGCACTCGTTCGATGAGGAAGGAGAACGCTCGGCCGCGAGGGTTACGGGGGCGAGGAAACGGTAGCCTTTGCCGGAAACTGTTTGTACGAATGCAGGTCGTTGCGCCGAGTCGTTGAGGGCCTGGCGAACTTTGCGAATCGCTGTGTGGATGCCGTTGTCGAGATCGTGGAAAAGGTTGGGGTCCCACAGCCGCGTGGCAATCTCCTGGCGGGTGACGAGGGTTCCCTGCCGCTCCACCAGGAGCAGCAACAATTCCATGGGCAGGCGCTCGAGCCGGACGGGCTTGCCGCGCCGGCGCAGCTCCCAAGCGGCGGGATCGAGGTCGTAGGGGCCGAACTTCAGGACCATAGCAGGCCCATCCTAATTATGCGAATCGAAGAAAAGTGTCTGACCATCAACGACATCATCGTACAGAGATTCTTAAGAATATCTACAGACGCTGTCTATTGGCGCGAGGGAGGCGGGGGCACATTCTGTCACCAGGAGGAACACCCAATGAAGACAGCAATGGCGATTCTGTTTCTGATGGCGACGGTGGCGTACGCACAGGAGGATCGGCATCCGGCCTGTTCGAACGCGACACTCACCGGCGATTACGGATTCAGTGTGACGGGGACCAGGCCATCGGGGCCGAACCTGCCGATCGAGACGATTGTGGGAATCGCGATGACGCATTTCAACGGCGACGGGACCCTGACGCAGACGGATAACATCCACGGATCGCTCTCGGGATTCCCTGCAGCCGACCGGCCCGGCTCCGGGACCTACAACCTGAATCGCGATTGTACGGGCACAATGACCCTGAGTAGCCCGGGGAGTCCGACGCTCACGCTGGCCATTGTGGTTGTCGACAACGGGGATGAGGTAAGGACCGCGGTTGTGGATCCGCCTCCAGTGATGGTTAGCAGCAATGGGCGGCGGGTGGTCACGCTGCCGGTTTTTGTTTCGCTGTTCCGGTAGCGCCTCGCGAACAACACGCTTCCCGAAACAATCTCAGCATGGATCGTCAGCACTGTCCGTGGCCCAGCAGTCCGATGGTTGATGGCCTCTCTTCCTTCGCTGCTGGGTTCGCGCAACAGCTGGGCCGGCCCCCTTGCCGGGCATCTTTGGCCTCGGGCGCTGTGCTGTTACACGGAAAAGCAGTGCTGCTTTCAACGAGCGCATCATCGCCAATGCGCTCATCGAGAACTCTGGGACGGGCAATCTGCGGGTTCCGGCGCGTCACCCCCTACTCGTCAGTTACTGGTTGCTAAACCTCCCGGCCCGCCCTCGGCGGGGACGATACTTGTTGCGCTCCGCTCGCGGCAGGATTATCAAGCGTCAGATCGGTGGCAACACAACAATAGAAGCATAATGGGCAATCAGGGCAATAATCCCGGTGCTTAATGTCAGTCACGGGCTCACCACAACGGGGGCAGAGGGCTTCGGCTGCTGCTGTGCATCTATGGTGCCGATATAGAGGCATCACGCCGCAGTGCGGGCAGTTGAAACCGCGGATGAACATGAGCCGGTGGGCAGAACTGTTCTTCATGGTTTGGAGGCACCTACAGCACCGCGAGGTTCCTTACCGGGAAAATGACATTCCTGCGCAACATCTCTTTTGCCGTCTTCGCCTTTGCGCGATAGAAGTCGGCGCTCCCAGGCGTCAGTTCGGTCAGGAAGCCGAATTCGGACTCATCCCGAATGGGCCGGGGCGGTTCGGGCAGAAAATACTCTGCCTTGTTAACCCAATCTGGTTTTGGCAAGCCGTAGAGACGGGCGAATACTTCAGCCACGCCCGCGAGCATAGCTCGTTGGTCTGGCGGAAACCACTCCGGCGGCTCGGCAGCCAAACATCTCGCGTCTTTCCGTCCGATGAATTCGTGCTTCCAATCACTAAACGCAAGTGGCCAATCTGCGCCCGCTCGCATCAGATCGCCCATTTCAGCGAATGTCTGCGGGCGTCCTCCGTCCCAAGGTGAGCTGCGCCACTCTGTACGAACCCTCTTCGCTTTAGCCATGAGGTCCCAAACCTTATCGTCCGTTTCCTGACGCCACATCTCTGCGGTGTGGATGCGGTCAATCCAGTACGCAAGGCTCCCCTCCAGAAATGCATCGAAAATCCGGGCGAGGTATTTCGGGTGCCTGTCTGTGTCGTGGTCGAGCCAAGGGAAGTCGCGACTAAAGGAAGATAGTTGAGGCCAGTCGGCGACACGCGCACTGATCACCTCGTCATGGGACGAATAGAATGCAAGCCTCTGAGGCACATGGATATCCAGTGCCACTCCGTCGGCCCAGGTTGGCGAGCTGATTGCGATAACCTGCAGGTCACTTCGTCCCCTTTCCTGTAGCTTGGCGGCGACCAGCCCTCCCAAACTAATTCCTACCAGCAGCGCGCCTTGCTGAATATCCGCGTTCAACAGGTATTCAACAGAAGCTTCTGCCGGGACGGTAGGGTCGGAGTGGGGAAGTCGCGGACGAACATAATCCAATCCTGGCCAGCGTCTCTCAAGTGTCTGCTGGAGCAAAGCGACAGTTCCTGCGGGCGAGCCACCCTTGCCGTGCAACAAGTAAACAACAGGAATCGGCCAGCTCGGCTGCAAGTCGGGGGGTGTCGGGGCGTCCTGAGAACCATTCATTCGTCGGCGAATCCCTCCAAAGTATCCTGGAACAATGTCTGCACTTCAGCCTCCCTTTCGGGGTGAGCAGGCCACGGCGATAACGCCCGCTCGACGGCGCAGCAGACCAGCGCGACACGGCCACTTTCCAGCCTTGCCCACCTCAGGTCATACTGCGGATAAAGGCAATGGCAGATGTAGCAGCACTCGACATTCAGGTGCATCAGCTCAGGCCATGCTTCTCTGTTTAGACAGGCCGGATGCATTGCGTCCTGAGGTACCCCAATACCGGAGGCCTTCTGTCCCTTCCGCATAATCGCCACCTGCATTATCTACGAATCATTCCGCAAAATCGCGACTGCGCTGCCCCAATGCCCTCATTGAGCTGGAAAAAGTGGCCTGCCCGATGTTTTGTA
>PMAM01000087.1 GCA_003152595.1 Acidobacterium sp. | reverse complement strand
TTTTACTCCGCCCTTGACAACTTTGGGTAAATCCGCAGGACCCTGGAGTTGGCCAATCAATTCGTCGCACGTCGCCTTGCAGGATCTACGGTTTTATCTTAGTGGTGACGAAATTCGTGAATGCCGAGCAGACAACACGGCATCGGTTCGCAACGTGAGCGGCACAAAGTTTGCACCCAGTTGCCGTTTCAATTATGTTTGTCTTTCAGAGCTTCATACGATGATCACGATTCGCCAACTCGCGAAAGAGATTGAACTGTCTCCAACAACCGTTTCCATGGTCCTTAATTCGAAACCCTTGGCGCAGGCAATTCCGGAGGAAACAAAACTCCGCGTCAGGGCCGCCGCGAAAAAGTTCGGGTATACACCGAATCCCTTCGCTCGTTCCCTCTTCAGCCGAAGGAGTGCATCGGTGGCAATCCTCCTTTCGGATATCACAGACCCATATTGCGCGACAGTCATGAAAGGAATCAGTAGTTCTCTGCATAGCTCGAACTACATTCCTGTGCTACTTGATATCGACAATAGTCGCGTGAAGTTTCGACAGAATCTTCAAAAACTCGTGGCTCGCCGGATCGAGGGGATCATTGGTGTCGCAAATTCCTTTCTCCTGCGGACTGAACTTCTCGCGACAATCAAGAAACAACAGATTCCGATCGTGTTGATTGGCCGCGATATGGAGGGAACAGATATAAGCTCCGTCGCGGTCGAAAACGAAGAAGGTGCTTTCCTGGCCATGAAGCACTTGTACGGCCTAGGTCACCGTGCGATTGGATTTCTCAAGGGCCCCCAGAACATTGTTGACAGTGCAAAGCGGTGGAAGGGCATCACCCGCTTCGCGCGTGAAGCAGGACTGGAGATCAATCCCAGGCTCACTGTCCAACTGAAGACACAAAGCAGTGGACCAGAGGCTGGATTCAGTGCAACCCGGGAACTCATCAGTCGAAAGCAGAGATTCACTGCACTGTTGGCCTTTGACGATATTGCCGCGTTCGGGGCGATTCGCGCTTTAACTCACGCCGGAAGGATCGTCCCGGCAGATTGCTCGGTAATTGGCTTTGATGACGTTGCAACTGCAACGATCTACAATCCGCCACTCACTACGATCCGACAGCCAATGGAAATCCTGGGCACCTCGGCAGTTGAAATCTTCCTTGAGCTTGCGGGCGCTTTCTTCGAAAAGAGGCCCACAATCCCGATTCATCGCAAGATCCGGCCTAAACTCGTGATCAGAGAATCTACACAATCGTTGATTCAAACTAATGGGTCTTCCCAGCCTTGATCTCCCTCGTCAGTTCGACGATGCAGCTCATCTTCTGATCCGCAAGGCGCGACCATTCACCTCATTCCGCACTCTGGACCAATGGAACAATAACTGAGTCAATCCAGCTTTCCGCTTCACCTGCCTCAATGCTTTTGAAGAGCCACCAGTGCTCGGTATGTTCTGCCGTCTCCCCCGGCTTCAGATTCCGAAGTGGCCCCAAGGTCTCGAGTTCGAGCGAGTGCGCGTCTGTATAGATCTCGAAATTACAGCCAAAATCAGGATATTTCTCGCCTGTTTCCACGTTGGCCTTCTTCACGAACAAGTGGCCGTTCCGAAAGTAAGCGCCCCACCCGAATGGATTGAAGATCCCGGTCATCTGCTCCTTGAATTTGCTTGCGGAATTCCTTTCCTGGTGAAGCTGGATGTAATTCGTGCCAATTCTCCACCGCGGATCCGCCAAATCCGTATAGCACCAGAGGGCCAAAACCCCCTCGGGCAACAACCTTTCGACCGAAACTGGGGCGTGCGGTGGAAGGGGGAGAATGGCCTTTCCACCACCAGCCATCACGGAGAGCGCCCATGGGGCCATCCTGGTGGCTTTCCTCCCAAGATTGCGAATGCGATGCGTGACAGTGACCCGCGATTCTGTTTCCGCCAATTTGATCTCAATCTCTTTTTGAAGATTTGTGCCGGGTGGTTCAGATTCCGGAGGAGCTGTAAAAATGAAACTTTCGTCGTGCCTCCGGACTGAAACTCGGACGTTGTCGGGGTAGTACGTGCGCGCAACTTCAGGCGATACCCAGAGCCGGTGGCCCCCATAGACTCTGAAGATCCGGTCACCGCCTTTGCCTGAATGTTCCGGAATCTCGTGGAATTCGTTTTCCCCTCCGCAAAATCCATAGAAGAGAATCCGTGGCCCGACTTCGGTCGAGACAACCAGTTGGACTGTACCGTTCGAGATTCTGAAGGCCGTCTTCCAACTCTGGTATTCAATTTCTTCGGCTCTTGCTGTCCTTGCTTCGATAAGATCTTGCATATCTTTCATCCCTTGGCTCCGTGTGACATTCAAGGCATCACCGCCGCGCTTCAGTAGCGGCATCGGCCACAATCGCCTATGCCTCGCCGTCACTATCAGGAATTTCCAGATTCACCAGTTCCCGCTTGAACCACCGCGTGTTGTAGGCGCCCCACGCTAGACCGATCACTATCCATCCGATACCCAATTCCTTGGCACGCCAACTCAGGCTCAGCCACAACAGTGTGCAAATCAGGAACCCTAGTACCGGAGACACGAGATTGAACCAGCGCTTCCGCGTTGCGCGCAAGTAATATCGAACGAACGCCGAGATGTTCACACCCATGAACGCGAGCAAAGCGCCGAAATTCAAGAGTTCCACGCCTCGCTCAAAGCTCAGGGCCATTGCCCCAATCAGCGCTACCGCGCCAACCAGCAAGACGTTGTTTCGCGGTATGCGCCTCTTGGGTTCGATGGCGCCAAAAAAACCGCGTGGCAGGGCGCAGCTCCGTCCCATGCCGTACAAGAGGCGCGCGGCACCTAACTGCGCCCCCATCGCCGAACCAACCGTTGCCACCAAAAGCGTCATATTGATGAGCGAAAAAAGCCACCGCCCGCCAGCTCTTTCGGCAACAAACACAAACGCTGTGTCGACGTCGGGAAAGTTCTGGGCGCCGGGCCATATGAGTTGGGCCGCATAGACCTCGACGGACGCCAACAGGCCTGTAAGCAAACACACCAAAACGGTGGCGAGCAGAATGTTGCGACGCGGGTTCCTGGCTTCCTCGGATAATGTTGAGATTCCATCGAACCCAATATAGGTAAGCACGGCCAGCGAAGTCCCGCCCAGGATGGGCCGGATTGAGAAAGTCTTCGGATCGAAAAACGGGCGTGTAAAGAACGCGATTCCGTCGTGAGGCGCCGCGTGCACATAACGAGCTGCGGCCGCCAGGAACAGAACAATGACCACGCACATAACGACGACGAGACAGGAGTTGATCCGTGCCGAAGTCTTGATGCCTTGCAAATTCAATG
>PMAM01000321.1:20016-34270 GCA_003152595.1 Acidobacterium sp. | reverse complement strand
ACGAAGACGAGATCCGACTTGTCGAGCAGACTGTATTCGTTCGGAACCAGGTGGTACGGCGCCGGCCCCGTGGCATTCGGGCTCGCCGTTGCAATGCGCACCGGGCTGAAGGAGCCCATGTGCAGCCACACGGTAGCCGAGCCAGGACCGCCGTTGTAGAAGAAGGTCACGGGCCGTGTGTTGGGATCGGCGCCGTCCAGCGTGTAAGTCACCGAGAACATGCTGCCATACGGATGGTCGTCCTCGCCGTCGCGAATCAGGAGCGTGCCGGCCGTCGCCGTGTAGTGCAGGACCTTGCCGTCGAGATTGAGGTCGTGATGGGTAACGGACGTTCTTTCGGGCGGGATGGCAGGGGTGGATTCGGGCTTGTTCGCGTTCTCTCCGTGGGGCTCATCGGAACGCGGCGGGCGCTGCTGCTCCTGGGCACGGAGCGCTGGCACTGTACAGAAAAGAGACACTGCGCCCAGCGCAAGGGCGCAGGAGATGCGGTGGAACTGAGTCAACTCGACCTCCGGATAAGTAACAGCAGCGTGTGGATTTCGGTCAGGGGGTAACCGTGCATCCAGTGACGAATGAGTCGCGGAAACAGTCTCACGCAGATCGAAATTAGAAGCAAGAGCCCGAAAACCCTCGGATCGGGCCTCGCCGCTCAGGCCCCCGTCCCGCGAACGACCACGTTGGCCGTCTGGATCAGGATCCGCAAGTCGAGCCAGAAGCTCCAGTTCTCCACGTACGCGGTGTCGAGGGCGATGTATTTGGCGAAGGAGGGATCGTGCCGCGCCTGGACCTGCCAGAGGCCGGTCAGGCCGGGCAGCACTTCGAGCCGGCGGAAGTGCTCCAGCTCGTATTTTTCGACTTCAGAAGCGATCGGAGGACGCGGCCCGACGATGCTCATCTCGCCGCGAAGAACATTCAGGAACTGCGGCAGCTCGTCCAGGGAATACTTGCGCAGGATGCGCCCGAGGCGCGTGACGCGCGGGTCGTTGGAAACCTTGAAGAGGATGGCGTCGCGCTCATTGAGTGCGGTGAGGTCCTTCTTCATCTTCTCTGCGTTATCGACCATGGTACGGAACTTGAAGCAGGGGAAGACGCGCCCGCGTTTTCCGATCCGGTCGGAGACATAAAAGACCGGTCCTCTGCTCTCGATCTTGATCGCGAGAGCGACGAGGAGCATCAGGGGAGCCGTGAGGATGAGGGCGATCAGCGAGAGCACAGTGTCCACGATGCGCTTGCAAAACAAACCGATGACGCGAGGCTGACTGCGGTGCAGGGAAGAGACGGGAAAGATGCCGAGATATTCCACGGGAGCATTGGTGGTCAGCTCGCTGTAGTACCCGGAGATGGCACGGACGTCGATATCGAGCTCGCGCGCATCCTGGACGAGACGGATGGCGCTTTCCGTCGCGTAGAACTCTGCGATGACCAGCTCATCGACAAAATGCTGGCGGGCGAGCTGGCGGATCTTTTCCACTCCCCCGAGGATCTGGTTCGAGCCGATTTCGGAGCTCACCGGTGCGCCGGGAGCCGTGACAAATCCTACAAAGCGGTAACCGAGACGACGGTAGTCGCGGATGTGACGGCTCAGGGCATAGCTGAGCTGGTTGGTGCCGAGGATCATCACATTGCGCAGTTCGACGCCCTGTTCATACTGCTGGTAGCGTGAGTAGCGCCACAAGACCCTGCGAACGCTCAGGGTTACAGTGGCTGCGCCCACCAAAAGCGCGATGAGGATGCGCGAAATGCCGACCGCGTGAAACATGTAAAGAGCGCCACACAGCAAAAGGCCGGCGTTGAGGCAGCCCTGAATCACGAGGCGCAGCTCATGGGCACCGGCAGCCGCTGGCACCGGCCCGTAAAGGCCGTACCGGCGAGCCGCGATTACGTAAGCGAATGCAAACCAGGCCAGGGAGACCAGGTCGATGGCGGAGGGCCAAAGGGACGGTGCAGGAACCACGGAGGAGACGAGCCTTGCAAGGATCAGGGTGCGCACCGCCAGTGCGATCACGAAGGCCAGCACAACCATCAAAATGTCGTTGGACATCATGACGGCCGACGTAACGGTCGCCGATCCAAAGACGGCGTGCCGCGACGGCGGGGGAATCTGCAAAACTGGGGCCTGCGATCTTTGTCCACCCTTGCCGTTACGCAGGTATTCCGATGTGGCCATATCCTCAAGATCCGGGCTGGAAACCGCCTGCGACGTTCCGCGGCGGCTCCGATTGCAGGTGCTTTTCAGAACACCTGAAAAAGGATGAAATGGTTTCGATGCTCAGATGCGAAACTGGTATTTGCGTTGTTCCACGAGCCAATACCGTGATCTGTGTTCTTACCGTGCATGGGTCCGGCGGAACCCGGCTTGCCCGCTTTGAGAGCCTGCGGTTGTAAGGGGCTGACCTGATACAAGCACCATACATCAAAATGCTCGCCTTTGCATTACCCCGGTAAGGCCACTACGCCCCAGGTTGCGAATCGGCCGGTGGATTCCACAGAGCCTCCTCCGATATCGATCCTAAAATGTCACAACCGCCGTGTCGATTGGTTTCTGGTAATTGAATCCTCCATGGCGTGGAAGGTTTCCCGTATCGGCAAATCGGTGGGAGAGATCATGACTTTCGCGTTACAAAAGTCTCATGGGCCCTGATTACATGGGAGCTTTGGCACATTACGTCGAGACCCAGACTCGTCCGGTTGACAAGTTTGGCCACCAGCCGCGGCTCGCGGCGCTGACCGAGGCCGTCGGCGCCGGCCTCGCGTATGACCGCGACGTCGTTTTGGCGGCTGCATGGCTGCACGACCTGGGTGTGTTTATCGGGCATCGTCCAGAGGATCCGAGTCAACTGGCTGGCTGGGACCATGTTGCCTATGCGTGTACCCGCAGCCCGCAGATCCTGTACGGGGCGGGTTTTCCGGAAGCGAAGATTGCCGCGGTCCTGGATGCCATTCGGGAGCACCAGGCGAAAGACGAACCGGCAACGATTGAGGCCACCATTCTTCGCGATGCCGACATCCTCGAACAGCTGGGCGCAGTCGGCATCCTGCGCATGGTGAGCAAGGTGGGCCGTGATACCCGCTTTCCCCGATTCACCGATGCCGTAACCATGCTGCGTCGCAACCTCGAAGAGTTGCCGGGCAAGATCCGGCTCGCGAGCACCCAGCGCCTGGCCCAGCCACGCATCGAGATCCTGCAACAGTTTCTGCGAGCCGTCGATGACGAGGCCGGCTGCAGTCTCTATTGAGATGTTCGGGCGAGGTCGAGCTCGATGCATCGTTGAAGAAGATCGGAGTCATCACTCCGAGCCACAGCGGTGACTTTCGATCCGTTGCAATCCTGCCGTTTCTGAACGACTCTGGAACAGAACCACCACTCGAGGACCCAATGCACGAATTTCAGCGCATTCGCCGTCTGCCAGCCTACGTCTTCAATATCACCGGGGAACTTAAAGCCGCCGCGCGCAGCCGCGGAGAAGACATCATCGATTTCGGCATGGGAAATCCGGACGGAGCGACGCCGCAGCACATCGTGGACAAGATGATCGAGGCCGCGCGCAGGCCGGAGACGCATCGCTACTCGCTCTCCAAAGGGATTCCCCGCCTGCGCCGCGCCATCACGAAGTGGTATGCCACCCGCTATGGGATCGAGCTGGACCCCGACACGGAGGCGATCGTCACCATCGGTTCCAAGGAAGGCATCGCTCATCTGTGCCTGGCGACCCTCGATCAGGGCGATGTGGTCATGGTTCCCAACCCCAGCTATCCAATCCACATCTACGGGCCGGTGATTGCGGGTGCGAATATCCGCAGCGTCGCCATCCACAACGCCGACCATTTTCTGGCCGAGCTGGAGCAGGTGATCCCGCTCATGTATCCCCGGCCGAAGATGCTGATCCTGAACTTCCCGGCCAATCCGACGACGCAGTGTGTGGACCTGAGCTTCTTTGAGAGGGTCGTGGCTCTGTGCCGGCAGCATGAGATCTGGCTGGTGCACGACCTTGCCTACGCCGACATCGTCTTCGACGGCTATTGTGCGCCGTCCGTCCTCGAAGTACCCGGCGCCAGGGAAATCGCCGTGGAGTTCTTCACGCTCTCCAAGAGCTACAACATGCCTGGGTGGCGCATTGGATTCATGGTTGGCAATCCGGAGCTGGTGGGGGCGCTGGCCCGCCTCAAGAGCTACTTCGACTACGGGACGTTTACTCCTCTTCAGGTGGCCGCCATCGTCGCCCTGGAAGGGCCACAGGAGTGCGTCGCAGAGATTCGCGACAACTACCAAAGCCGCCGCGATGCTCTGGTGAGCGGACTCAACAAGGCCGGCTGGGAAGTGGCTTCGCCGAAAGCGACGATGTTCGTCTGGGCGCCGATTCCCGAACCGTGGCGGCACCTTGGCTCCCTCGAGTTCTCCACGCGGCTCCTGCAGGAAGCGAAAGTCGCGGTGAGCCCGGGCATCGGGTTCGGCGAATACGGCGATGGCCACGTGCGCTTTGCGCTGATCGAAAACGAAGAGCGAACGCGCCAGGCCCTGCGTGGAATCCGGCAGATGTTTCAGCGCGAGGGAATCTCCGCGGCAGCGGCAGCTCGGTAAAAACAGAGAGGTCTCGGGCTGCTTTGTGCACTCCGGACAAGGCTACCGCGCTCGGTGCCGCGACTCAGTCCAACGGGGACTTCGTGCCTGGCATCGAGGTGGCTGGCTCGTTCATCGCTTTCGCGATGAGTTTCGTTGTACTAAAGCCTTCGACCGTGGGCACGATCCTCACACGACCACCCCACGACCGCACCTCTGCTGCCCCAACGACTGTATCGGGATTGTAGTCGCCACCCTTCACAATCACATCCGGCTTCAGTTCGGTGATGAGCCGGAGCGGTGTGGCTTCATTGAAGACAATGACGGCATCGACGGCCGCCAGCGCCGCGAGAATGCGTCCGCGCTCGCGTTCACCGACAATGGGGCGCGTCGGTCCCTTCAGGTTGCAAACCGATTCNNGAGGAACGCCACGCAGCGATCCTTACCTTCAGGGATTCCAGCCCGAGGACCTTCTCCTCGGCTGCAAGCTCAATTTCCGGCGTGAGGTTGGTGAGGAGTTCGTCGCGGCTGATGGGCACGGTTCCAACTTTGCCGACCACAATGCCGGCAGCGACATTGGCAAGCTGTACCGCCGTTTCGATCTGGAGTTGACTGGCGACGGCCAGCGCCAGCGTTGCAATGACGGTGTCGCCGGCGCCGGAGACATCGAAGACCTGCCGCGCCACGGCGGGGGCGATCCACCGCGATCCCTCCTTCAGCACCGCAATTCCTTTCTCGCTCAGGGTGGCGGTCAGATAGCTTAGCTGCAGCTCCAGCGCGAGCTTCTGTCCTGCAGCCAGCAAAGCGTCCGTTTCACTGGGCGGAATACCAACCACCGCCGACAGCTCCTGCAGGTTGGGACAAATCGTTGTTGCCCCGCGGTATCGCGAGAAGTCGCGATGCTTGGGATCGACCAGGACCGGAATGCCGCGCTGTTTGGCAGCCTGAATGACACGCTGGCAGACATCCTCCGTCAGGCAGCCCTTGGCATAATCCGAGAGCACGATGGAATCCGCATTCGCCATGGCCGTTTCGACCATCGCGATCATCGCGTCGTACGCTTCCCGCGGATATCCGGCGGTCTGTTCTGTATCGAGACGCAACATCTGCTGCCGGCCGCTCAGGATGCGGAGCTTGGCCGTAGTGGGATGGCTCGGAACCTGAGTCAGCTGAGAATCCACGCCGGCATCCCGCAAAAGATCCTCTAACTGCATGCAGTCGGGGTCCCGCCCCGCCAGTCCAAAGAGAACCGCCTTCGCTCCCAGACCGGCGATATTCATTGCGACGTTGGCCGCGCCGCCCGGACGCTCGTTGCGATGGCTGGCGTGGACGATCGGGACCGGAGCTTCAGGCGAGATGCGCTCGACATTGCCCCAGATGTAGCGGTCGAGCATGACATCGCCAACCACGAGGACGCGCGCATTGCGCCAGTCGTTTTCGATAAGGCGGATTACCCGGTGCAGGTCCTGGATCAACGTGGTTTCCCTCTCGGGAAGCGAGTCGAATGAGCTTCTTCGTTATGATACAAGTCACGCATGGCACCCACTCCTCGCGGCTCGGACGCCCTTCGATGACGGCGACTTTCCGCGATGTCCGGTATGTCTTTCTGGATCGCGACGGTGTGATCAATCGCAAGGCTCCGGAGGGGAAATACGTTGCCCAATGGAGTGAGCTGGACATTCTTCCTGGAGTCGAGGCGGCCATCGCCGCGCTGAATCACTCCGGGCGGCGCGTCATTGTCGTGAGCAATCAGCGTGGCATCGCGCTGGGCTACTACAGCGGCGGCGATGTCGAGGCGCTGCACAGGCGACTGCAGGAGCATCTCGCTTTGCACGGTGCGCATATCGATGCCTTCTACTATTGTCCGCACGACGAGGGCGAATGCGACTGCCGCAAGCCCGGAACCGGGATGTTCCTGCAGGCCTTTCGCGATTTCCCCGAGGCCTCCGCGGCCAACAGCATTGCGATCGGCGATTCGCCTTCGGATATCGAAGCGGCGCGGGCACTGAAGATGCCGTCGATCTTCATCAGCGGAGATCCGTCGACGCAGAAGCCGGGCGGTGACCGGGCAGCCGAACTTGCCGACTTCACGGCTGAATCCCTGCCCGCCGCCGCCCAGCAGCATCTGCTTTGATCCAGCCGATCCAGGATCAGGCCGACAACGGTATCTCAGCAAACGTCTGACGCACGCCGTCTTCCAGCGAAGTGAACGGCAGATCGCAGCCCGTCGCCCGCAACCCGGTCAGATCGGCTTCGGTAAAGTGCTGATACCGCGCGTTAAGGTCTGCCGGAAAAGGGATGTACTCGATCATGGCCTCGCCGTGTACATGCATCAGGGCTCTGGCGACCTCGTTGAAGGTGCGTGCGCGGCCCGAGCCGGCGTTGACCACCGCATGCCAGGTCTTTGCGGGCTTGCCGCCGGTAGGTGCATAAGGACCAACCTGAGCGAAGAACAGATTCAGATGCGCCAGGTCTTTAACAAACACAAAATCCCGCCGCTGCTCGCCGTTGGTGTATCCTCCCGATCCTTCGAACATCCGCACTCTTTCCGTTTCGACCATCTGCTTTGAAAAGTGGTGAATCACAGACGCCATGCGCCCCTTGTGGGCTTCACGCGGTCCGTAGACGTTGAAGTAACGGAGCCCGACAACGGTGACAGGGAGAGACTGCTGCTCGATGCGATGACGAACATAGTTGTCGAACGCAAGCTTGGAGAATCCGTACACGTTGAGCGGCTTCTCGTTCTCCGTTGTGGGCGTGAAGTGACCGGGTCCGCTTAACCCGTAGACGGCGGCCGTGGAGGCATAGACCAGAGGCGCGCCCTGCTCGATGGCGTACTCCAGCACTTCTTTCGAGCAGGTGAAGTTGTTGTCCATGACGTACACGCCATCGTCCACCAGCGTGTTGGAGCAGGCCCCCTGATGGAAGATGGCTTCCACGCGCGGAATTCCCAGGCTTTTCGCCGCCAGCGCCCGCCGAAATTCCCGCTTGTCCATGAAATCGACGAAGCCGGCGCCGTGCAGGTTGACCAGCTTGTGCGGATCGGCGAGGTTGTCCACCACCAGGATGTCCCTGATGCCGTGACGATTCAGTTCATGAACGAGATTACTGCCGATGAAGCCGGCCCCGCCGGTCACGATATACATGCTGAACGACCCTTATGTTCCATCATGCCAGACGCGAACCTTGCGCCCGTTGTTCATTCTTCCATGCCCACGCCTGCCGCGGTGAAGAACTCTCCTTTTCGACATGGGTTCCAGCCCGGTGAACGCGCCACACATCAACGCTCCGAGGAGACAATGCTCTGGTATGCGCTGCAGTAGGCATCGAGCATGGCATCGGGAGAAAATCTCTCGATATTCCTGAAGCCGGATTCGCGCAGGCGAGCGCGCCCGGACCACTGATCGCGAATCGTCTGAGCAGCCAGCTGCGGCTCGGAGGGGTCGATGAAGAATGCTGCATCCCCTGCAATTTCGGTCATCGGCGGACGTTTGGTCGTGATCACCGGGCAGCCGCAGGCTTGCGCCTCGATGATCGGCCAGCCGAAGCCTTCTTCGCGGGAAGGGAAAAGCAGGGCTGCTGCGCCGCTGTAGAGGCCATTGAGTGTCGAATCGGATACGCTCCGGGCTTCGACGATCCAGTTGTGCAGGTTGGATTCGGCGCAAAAGGCGCGCATGGGTGCGCTCCAGGGAGGGCCAACCATCACAAGCATGAAAGACTGGAACTCGGCAAACTGCCGAAGGCTTGCGCAAATCTGCATCGCCCCGAGGCGGTTCTTGTACCAGCTGTTGTGCCCCACGTGGAGCAGGTAGGGAGTCTCGGCGGGGAGACCGAGGGCAGCCAGAGCCGCCTGGATCTCAGCCGCTGGCGCGGGATAGAAAGCCCGGCTCAGCCCATGGTGGATCACGCGAAGCTCAGCCCGCGAAGCCGGGAAGTTCTCTCGGAAATCGCTCGCGGTCTTTTGTGAAACACAAATAACGTGGCGGGCTTGGGCCAGACCGCGCGCAATCCACCGCTGCTGGACACGCCCGGTGAGGCGGGTCGACAGGCCGTGATAACGGCCGCGGGCGCGGCTAATGGCCAGGAGATCGTGGCAGGTAATGACCTGGGGCTTGTCCCCCGCGCTGCGCAGGTGCATCGAGTTGGAGTGATCGCAGACGTGGACGATGTCGGGGTCGAAGCGGCGAATTCTGCGACGCAGAGAGGAAGGGCCGAGGACGTACTTATCGATGTAGCCGATCCATTTAGCGAACTCACCATCGCCTACGGCCAAACGGCCGAAGACAACCGGTGGGTCGATGATTTCCACCTCATGGCCACGGCTGCGGAGACCGCTCTGGAGCATGGCAGCATAACCGAGCATGCTGAAGGAGTGCTCCGGGCGGTAATTGGCTATGAGTGCGATTTTCAAGGCAGCTTGAAGCCTATCAGGCGCAGATATAGGCGAGGTTGAGAGGCAGCAACTTAAGTAACTCGTTGCCCCACGGCCGCATCGCGCGTATGCGACAGGCCGGGGCGTCCGACGCTCAGATACGTGAAGCCGTGCTCCGTCATCTTTGCCGGATCGAAGAGGTTGCGGCCATCGATGACGATCGGGTAGCGCAGTGTGTAATGCAGGCGTTTCAGATCGAGCTCGGCAAACTCCTGCCACTCGTTGAGGATCACCAGGGCGTCGGCGTCCTGCGCCGCGGCGTACGGGTCGTCCACGTAGCGCATGTTTTGCGCTGGCGGAATGACTTCTTTGGCGCGCTCGGTGGCCGCGGGATCGTATGCGGTGATGATCGAGCCTTCGTGCAGGAGCTGACGGACCACATCGAGCGCCGGCGATTCGCGGATGTCGTCGGTGCCGCCTTTGAACGCCAGGCCCAGCACTCCGATCTTCTTGCCGCGGAAGGTCCACAGGGCGGAGCGCACCTTCTGGAAGAATCGGCGTTTCTGCTCCTCGTTGACCTTCTCGACTTCCTTCAGGAGACCGAAATCGACGCCGAGTTGCTCTGCAACGTGCCGGAAAGCGGCGACATCCTTGGGGAAACAGGACCCACCGTAACCCACTCCGGCGCGAAGAAACTTCGGACCGATGCGGGTGTCCATGCCCATGCCGCGTGCAACCTCCTCAATATCGGCGCCCGCGGCTTCGCAGATATTCGCGACGACATTAATGAAGGAGATTTTGGTGGCAAGAAACGCATTGGAGGCGTGCTTGATGATCTCCGCCGCCTTGGTTGAAGTCTGCAGTAGCGGCGGCCGATTCGCGTCGCTGCAGCAGCCGGGGACCGTCGTACCCGAGCGATAATAGGCGCCCGATGTCAGTGGCTCGTAGATCCGCCGCAGCAGATCGGCTGCTCTATCCGAATCCGTACCGATCACGATACGGTCGGCGTGGATGAAGTCCGCGACTGCGGTTCCTTCACGCAGGAATTCCGGATTCGATGCGACGTCGAACAGCTCGCGGGGCACGCCGTTGCGTTCCACGACGCGTCGGACCCACTCGTTGGTGTAAACCGGAACGGTGCTCTTTTCGACGATGATTTTGTACTCATCGATGGAACGGGCGATTTCGCTGGCGACCGCGTCCACATAAGACAAATCGGCGCTGCCGGTCCGGCTCTGGGGTGTACCGACCGCGATGAACACGGCCTGCGCGGCCCGGGTTGCCGCCCGGAGATCGCTGGTGAACTCGATGGAGTGGCCGCGATGCCGGCTCAGCAACTCGGGCAGATACTCCTCATGAATGGGAACACCGCCAGCTTCGAGCGTGCGCAATTTCGCTTCGTCGTTGTCAACGCAGATGACCCGGTGGCCGATTTCCGCGAAGCACGCGGTCGCCACCAGTCCCACGTAGCCCGATCCCACTACCGCAATGGATATTTGTTGATGCACAGCCGTTCGATGGGCTCCTTTTTTCCGGGGCGGCATCCCTGCGCCGCAATCCGCCCGCTGCGAACCCGCAGGGCATCCGCGGAAAACCATCTCGCCATTTTTATGGCCCGGACTCGCCTCATCCTACCATGCGGCTCCCGGGTAACCCTGCCTCCATCGATCGCAGCAGTGGAGGGTGCATCCATGCGCCATGCACATGAATGCGTCTCCGATCGCCTGAACGGACATGCCTGTGATTTAGAATGGTGCTGTGATCGCAATCGGCCACGCCGCCATGATGGCTCTGACCTGGATGTTCCTGGTTGGGTGCGCAGGGTCTTTGCTGGTGATCCTCATCAGCTTCGTCGAAGACTTCACCGAACTCGTGGGCAAGGATTAGCTCCGGAAACGGACGTGACTCCTCCCCTGAAGACCCCAGGTTCGCTCCCCTCCCGTTCCCAACGCTCCGCTTTGAGAAATTCCATTCCCCTGGCGATCATTACGGCGGTCCTGCTGGACTTCTGTTTTCCGGTCGCCGGCCCGATGCCGCGTTGGCACGCGCTCATCGCCTGGGTCGCGCTGATTCCCCTGCTGTGGGCGCTTCTCCGCGAGCGAGCCGTTCAGCATCCCCGTTACATTCGCCGTGCCGCGCTCACCGGTTACGTGTGCGGGGTGGTCTGGTACATCCTTAATTGCTACTGGATTTATCAGACGATGCTCTACTACGGGCACGTGCCGCCGTTCGGCTCGGCGGGCATCGTCGTCCTCTTCAGTGCAGTACTGGGCCTGTACTTCGGCCTGTTTGGCCTGGGGCTGGCATTCTTTCGACAGCGATTTGGGATTGTGGTTGCGCTGGCGCTGGCGCCGTTCCTCTGGACCGCGCTCGAACTGGCCGCCGCTCGCATCACCAGCGTTCCCTGGGACCAACTCGGATATTCGCAGGTCGACAACCTCATACTGACGCGGCTCGCTCCCTGGACCGGCGTCTACGGCATCTCCTTTGTGCTGGTGCTGGCCAACGTCTGGTTTGCCGGCGTTTGGCTAGCGAGAAAACAACTGCGCGACAGCGTCCGGGTGGGCGTGTCGATCGTCATTCTGGTGCTGCTGCCTTTGAGCGCGCGCTGGAGCGAGCCCGGTGCTTCGGCCACTTCGGATTACGCCGTCCTGCTGCAGCCCAACATCGATGTCGAGCCACCGGACAACTGGAAGGGCTCCGAATGGCAGGGCAACATCAGTTGGCTCACCGCTGCAGCCCGCCAGACCTGCACGCCGGCGTTCGCCGGCATGCCCGTGCCTGAGACGCCGCCCCCGGCTCAGTCCTGCCCCGAGAACACGCCGCCCCCGGGCATCGTGCTGTGGCCCGAGGTCGGCTCCTGGATGCGGTCGGACGACCCCCGCACGCTGGCCCTGCTGCGCACAGTCGCCACCAGCGCAAACGCGCCGTTCATCGCCGGTATGGAGGGCGAGGACCCGGCCGGCATCTACAACTCCGCGGTCTTTGTCGACTCGAATGGTGCGGTTGCGGGCCGCTACGACAAGATCCATCTCGTTCCCTTTGGCGAGTACATTCCCTATCGCGATCTCCTCTTCTTCGCCAACCACCTGACGCGCCAGGTGGGCGATTTCACTCGTGGCCGCAACCGGTCCGTCTTCCAGACCGGCGGCCACACCTTCGGCGTTTTCATCTGCTACGAGTCGGTCTTCGCCGACGAGGTACGGCTGTTCGCTAAGAACGGCGCGCAGGTACTCGTCAATATCTCGGACGACGGCTGGTACGGCGACACCAGCGCTCCCTGGCAACATCTGAACATGGTGCGGATGCGCGCGATCGAGAACGATCGCTGGATTTTGCGGGACACGAACAACGGCGTGACGACCGTGATCGATCCTGAGGGGCGTGTGACGGTGTCGGCGGCGCGGCATACGATCACCTCGCTGGTGGCGCGCTATGGATACAAGTCGGACCTGACCTTCTATACGCGCTACGGCGACGTGTTTGCCTGGCTCTGTTGCGCCGTCTGCCTCCTCGCGCTCATCGTAGGAGTGCTGCCTGCAAGGAGACCCTCCGATGGCCGAACCTCGTTCTCCACTTCCGCCGTTTAGCGTCGAAACCGCGACCCAGAAGGTCCGCATGGCCGAGGATGCGTGGAACACGCGCGATCCGGAGCGGGTGGCGCTGGCCTACACCGAAGACAGCCGCTGGCGCAATCGGGCCGAGTTCTTTCAGGGCCGCACGGCCATCGTCGATTTCCTCCGCCGCAAATGGGCGCGGGAGCTGGACTACCGGCTCATCAAGGAGCTGTGGGGGTTTCGCGAGAACCGGATGGCCGTTCGCTTCAAGTACGAATTTCATGACGACTCCGGCAACTGGTTTCGCGCCCACGGCAATGAGCTGTGGGAGTTTGACGAAAACGGCCTGATGCGGCGGCGCGAAGCGAGCATCAACGAGGCGCCGATTCGCGAAGCCGACCGCAAATTCCACTGGCCNNAACGATCTCAGGCTCCCAGCTCCCGGCTTTCTCCTCACCTATCAGCTAGAATTGCTCCAGAACCATGCTCTCCGATCTCGAATTCGCTTACGCTCCCGTCCGCGAAAAAGTGCGCGGCCTGCGGGAGTATCTTTGACTCGCCCCGGCTCAAAACTCAACTAGCTGCCCTCGAACAGAAGCTCGCCGACCCGGCGGTGTGGTCGAATCCTGCGCTGTCGCAGCCGCTGATGCGCGATCGCAAGCGGGTTGAAGCCCAGCTGGCCGACGATGCCGAGCTGGAGCGCCGCACCGGCGACGTTGACGCTTACTTCGAGCTGGCACGCGAAGGCGAGGCCGTCGAGCCCGATCTTGAGCGCGAAATCAAAACACTCGCCGACGTTGCCGAGAAGATGGAGTCGCGCACGATGCTGTCGGGCGAGACCGATCCGCTCAATGCCATCGTCACCGTGCACCCGGGCGCCGGCGGCACCGAGTCCCAGGACTGGGCCGAGATGCTCATGCGCATGTATCTGCGCTGGGCCGAGCAGCAGGGCTTCAAAACCGAGATGAATGACTACCAGGATGGCGAAGAGGCCGGCATCAAGTCGGCGACCTTCACCGTGATTGGCGAGTATGCCTTCGGACTGCTGGGCGGCGAGACCGGCGTGCATCGCCTGGTGCGCATCTCGCCGTTCGATCAGGCCAAGCGCCGACACACCTCGTTCGCATCGGTCTACGTTTCGCCTGAGATCGACGATTCGATCCAGATCGACATCAAGCCCGACGATATCCGCACCGATACGTACCGCTCGGGCGGCAAGGGCGGCCAGCATGTGAACACCACCGACTCGGCGGTCCGCATCACGCATCTTCCCACCAACATCGTGGTGCAGTGCCAGAACNNGCGATGAAGATGCTGCGCTCGCGGCTCTACGAGTATGAGCTCGAGAAAAAGCACGCGGCGACGCGCAAAATCGAGGACTCAAAGCTCGACATCAACTTCGGGTCGCAGATTCGCAACTACGTGCTGCAGCCGTACCGCATGGTCAAGGACCTTCGCACCCGAGTCGAAACCGGCGACGTCGACAAGGTGCTCGACGGCTACCTCGACCCCTTCATTCGCGGCTACCTGCTGATGAAACGGCAGGGCGGCGTTCCAGTCGCGGCAGCGCCCGAGGACGATCTAGAATAGGCCAGCCCCAGGCCGCTGCGCGCAAAACTCACGAACGAAACTCGGAAAGACCAGACCATCATCGGTTCGGGAATCAAGCCATCGCCGGTTCAGGCGCTGCCGCGGCCCTGGCCCGGCTCTTGTTCTTGTCCCGGTACATCGCCGCGTCGGCTTCGGCGACCACTTCCTGCATCGTGA
>PMAM01000321.1:0-20004 GCA_003152595.1 Acidobacterium sp. | reverse complement strand
CGACGAACTCGTCGCCGCCCCACCGGCCGACCATGTCGCCGGAGCGGGTATACATCTGCAGTTCCATGGCGAACTGCCGCAGCAGATCGTCGCCGGCGAGGTGTCCGTACTTGTCGTTGACCTGCTNNGGTGGAAGTGGGCGATGTGGACAAGGTGCTCGACGGCTACCTCGACCCCTTCATTCGCGGCTACCTGCTGATGAAACGGCAGGGCGGCGTTCCAGTCGCGGCAGCGCCCGAGGACGATCTAGAATAGGCCAGCCCCAGGCCGCTGCGCGCAAAACTCACGAACGAAACTCGGAAAACCCGGGCCATCGCCGGTTCTGGAATCAGGCGATCGCCGGTTCCTGAGGCGCGGCCTTCGCTCGGCTCTGATTCTTGTCCCGATACATTGCCGTGTCCGCTTCCGCGACCACTTCCTGCATCGTGACTCCCTCGCGCCATTCGGCCAGGCCGAGCGACGCGTCCATATGCACCACCGTCGCGTCTTTGTTGGCGCCGCGGTGAATGGTGTATTTGCCGAAGACCCATTCGCGGATGCGGTCCATATGGCTGGCGGCTCCGGCGGCATCGGAGGAGAGCAGCACGACGAACTCGTCGCCGCCNNCCGTACTTGTCGTTGACCTGCTTGAATCCGTTGAGGTCGATCATGATGACCGAGAACCGCATCTTGTTCTCGATGCAGCGCTGCATGCGTTCCTCAACGCTGCGGCGGCTGGCAACGCTGGTGAGTTCGTCTTTCAGAACCAGATCCTCGACCGCCTTCAGACGCGTTTCGTAGGTGGTGACTTCCGAGCGGAGCTGCTCGACGAGTTGCTTGCTGTCGCGCGTCATCTGCTCCACGTGGGTCTTAAGTTCGTGGACGCTGGCGACCACCGAGGTACGAATCTGCGTGAGGTCGTCGAGGTCAGCGATGGTTTCGAGACGTTTGGTGAGGTCCTTGAAGTGGCTGGTGTAGCCCTGGTTGCGGTCGCCGACCGCCTCAGCGGTTTTAGCCAGGGCGATGAGCAGTTCCTTGACCTCGTCCGCCTTGGCTTTGAAGTGTTCAGCGGTGCGCTCGCCCCACTCCTGGAGCTGAACCTCAACCTGCTTCTCGGTGTGCAGAAGCGCGGTCGGAGAGGAGTGGATCGAAAGGCGGTGCTCCATTCCTTTCAGGGCGCGTTCGAGATCGCTGCCAAGCGCGGGGCTCCCCTGGACAGCGCTTCTGCCGATGGAGAGGAGCAGGCTGCGGTAACACTGTACGGTTTCGTCCGAGGTGTCGCTGGGATGGGGCCGCGGATCTTTTTGGTCGAGATATTTCTTGAGGGAAATCAACGTTCGTTCTCCCATTGTTCGCGTCCCCGCGCTCGCGATCGGACTCAGCTGTCCGGACCGCGGCCAGGAACGTCTTTTTTCTCTCTCGGCGAATGGCGGACAGGGCTGACAGCTTCGCCGATGGCGACTCTTCGGCACTTCGGGTGCGGAATTCCAGCGCTTTTGGGGAGCAAGGCCACGAAAGTCGTAGAAGGGGAGGCGCGTGACCTCCGTACCGTGAACACTGCCGATTTGTCTTGAACCCGCGCTGCAAACCTCCTAGGCTAGAGAAGAGAGAGCTCTGTCCGCCCGGTCAATGCCCGGCACGAACAGAGCTTTTCTGCGGATAGCCAATTCGCGGTCCCGGAAAGCGGTACTCCGGAGGGTAATACCCTAACGGTATTACCCTCCACGTATTTGAAAACAAAGGAAGAGGGAACGCCGCACTCTCCCCCCCGGGTGGGGTCCCGGCCCGACTCCTACTGAGCCTGCGGTGCCGGATGCTCTTCCACCGCGTCGGGGAAGAGGTTCTTGATCGGCGCGTTCTCCTGCTGGCGGAGTTCCGGATGCGGAACGGGTTTGCGCGGGAGCATCTGGTCGCGCATGGCGGCGTTGTATACGAAGATTGCCTCTACGGTTGCTGCTTGCTTTAGGTCGGCGGGTTGGAGGCGTTCGTAGACATCCTGGTTGGAGTGGTGGGTGCGGGTTTCGTAGTCGAGCGGGTCCTGGATGAACTGGAAGCCGGGGATGCCGACCGCGTCGAAGGAGAGATGGTCGGTGCCGCCGGTGTTCTGCATGGTCAGGGTGGTGACGCCGAGGTCCTTCAGCGGCTCGATCCACTGGGCAAAGATCGGGGCTATCGCCGCATTGCCCTGGAGGTAGACGCCGCGAATTTTGCCGCTGCCGTTGTCGACATTGAAGTAGCCGGAGATCAGGCGCTGCTCGGGCTTGAGCTCGAGCGGCCCGGCGGCGCGGCGCATGAATTCCGGCAGAGCGAGCTGGTCGGGAGCGGTGGAAGGCGGCGCGGAGCCGAAGTGCTCCTTCACATAGCCGCGTGAACCGAAGAGGCCTTCCTCTTCGCCGGACCATAATGCGATACGAATCGTCCGGCGCGGCTGGACGTGCAGTGCGGTGAGGATGCGCATGACTTCCATGGCGACCAGCGTCCCTGCGCCGTTATCCGTCGCTCCCGTCCCGGCGATCCAACTGTCCAGATGGCCGCCGACCATCACGACCTGGTCTTTCAGGTTTGGGTCGGTGCCGGGGATCTCAGCGACTGTGTCGTAGCCGTGCTCATGGTCGCCGATGAATTTGGTCTCGACGTCCATCTCGATTTTGACGGGGACGTGCGCTTCGAGAAGGCGGTAGACGCGGCCGTAGCTCTCGATGGCCATGACGACGGTGGGCACCTTCATCTCGTGGCCGCGGATGTAAGGAGTGCGACCCATCGCAGCGCCGTTGTCGTCGAAAATGGTGCCGCCGGAGCCGCCACCGTGCGCGGCGTCGCGACTGGGCCGGATGACGGCGGCGACCTTCTCGTCGGCCAGGAACTGGATGAGCTTGTCGGTGAGCTTCATGCGCTGCATGAACATGCGAAGGCGCTGCTGCATGGCGGCGCCGCCGCGGTCTTCTAAGGGGAAGTTGGCCATGTCAGCGAGTTGTTGGTCGGTGTAGCGCTCGAACAGCGCGGCGTCGACCGGCGGCACGGGACGCATTTCGCCGAGGAGCACGATCTTTCCGGCGAGCTTGCCCTGGTATTTGGCGAAGTCAGCGTCATCCTGGATGTTGACCCAGGTCGCGTCGGCGGTAATGGGGCCGTTGGTCGCGGGCGACCATGGCGTGGCCTGGGCGATGAAAACGGCGGTGTCGGGCGAGGCCATGCGGACCCAGGTGTTGAGCTGCTGCCAGCCCATGCCGAATTCGCCCCAGTCATCGAGGTGGGCGTTAACGCAGCCCATAGCAGTGAGCTGATCACGGGTCCACGCATTGGCTTTGGCCATGTTGGGCGAGCCGGTGAGGCGGGGGCCAATGTCGTCGGCGAGCGCGGAGGCGTAGTCCATGATGCGGGACTGCTGCAGGCCTTCGTCGCGGATCTTTTGGTACATGGTGAGGTCGAGTTTCTCGACGGCGAGTTGCGGCTCGGACCATGGGCCGCTGTCGGGATCAGTGGCGGCGGCGGGGGGTGGGGCGGCTTTCTTCTTTTGCGCTTCGAGAGAGGGGGCGAGGAGGGGGAGGGTGGCGACGANNGAAAAACAAGGGTACAGGAAAAAGACAGGGTACAGGGTGCAGGGAGCAGGGTGCAGCAAAAGCTGGGGGCTGGGAGCTGGGAGCGGCAAGTTGGGGGACAGGGAGCACGGGGGGCCGGGCGCGCCGGGCGCCGAAAATTGTTCAAATGAACAGTTTCTTTGCGCAATAAACATTTTTTATTGGAGTTTTTTCGCGGGCGCGGGTAGTGTCGGTTTACCGACAACAACATGGGCGATCTCCTGGCCAAATGATTTTCCCGTTGTTGCGGTCAGTTCGGATGGAGTTCCTGAGAATCCGAGGGTTTCCGCGCAGGCAGGCGCCGCGGCGGTCCGGGCTCAGCAGGACAGAAAACAGCAGGCACGTTCATAAACCCATTTTGAGAGGGAAGACGCGATGACGAATTCTTTCTACAAGGCGCTTTTTGCGGTTGCGGTAACGATGGCGGTGCTGGGCGGGGCGGCCGGGGCACAGACGGTGACGGGTTCGGTCACGGGGACGGTGAGCGATCCGAGCGGGGCGGCGATCGCAGGGGCGCGGGTGACGGCGCGCAACATGGAGACCGGAGTGGTGACGAGCGCGGTAAGCAATGCGTCCGGCGTTTACCACGTGGATTTTCTGCCGGTGGGCACGTATCAGGTAACGGTGGAGGCATCGGGTTTCGAGAAGGAGGTGCTGAAGCCGTTCGCGCTGGAGGTGTTGCAGACAGCAACATTCAACGTGACGATGCGGGTGGGCGCGACATCGACGACGGTGAACGTGACGGATACGAGTGCGATTTTGAACACGACGGATCCGACGCTGGGGTCGACGATCACCGCGAATACGATCGCGAACATGCCGCTGAACGGGCTGGATTTTTCGGCGGTGACGCTGTACATCCCCGGCGCGGTGAGCACGGCGGGGACGTCGGGAACGACGAGCATCGAGCGGAGCACGTCGTGGCAGGACACAGCGAACATCAACGGCAACCGCGCGCAGGCGAATAACTTCACGCTGGACGGGATCGACATGAACGAGACGTTCAACAACGTGATCGCGTACAGTCCGGCGCCGGAGGCATTGCAGGAGATGAAGGTGCTGACGGCCGATTCGCCGGCCGACTACGGCAACGTGAACGGAGGCGGCGTGGTGAGCGTGCTGAAGAGCGGCACGAGCCATTTTCACGGGTCGGTGTATGGGTATGAGCAGAACGCGAAGTTCAACGCGAATTCGTGGCAGAACAAGAACCAGATACCGGTGATTCCGATCAGCCCGTTTTCACAGTCGCAGTTTGGGGGAACGCTGGGCGGGCCGATTTTGCGGGACAAGCTGTTTTTCTTCGTGGATTATCTGGGCTCGCGGTGGCACCAGGGCGGGCTGGGGTCGGCGAGCGTGCTGACGGCGGCGATGCGGAACGGGGATTTTTCGGCACTGCTCAACGCGTCGCCATCGGTTCAGCTGTACGACTCGGAGAACAACTTTGCTCCGTATCCGGGTAACAAGGGAATTCCGATTCTGAATCCGGTTTTGAAGTTTCTTCTGGCGCATCCGGAGTTTTATCCGGAGCCGAACGCGACGCCGACTGACGGGCTGGTGGCTAACGACCTGCAGGGGCCGACGCGGCAGTACAAGGCCAACAACCAGGGCGATGTGAAGATCGAGTGGGACCCGCGAGCGGCCGATAAGGTGACGGGTTTCTTCTCGATCTCGACGGCCTATGACGGAAAGACGGCGGTGCTGCCGATTACGTTTCCCGGGATCGACGTGTATCCGACGCATATCGTCGGCGCGAACTGGGTGCATGTTTTCTCGCCGGAGATTGTGAACTCGGCGCGGATCGGCTTTACGCGGGTGAACTGGAACCAGGGGACGCCGGGGGACCCGACAGGGAAGTTCGGCTACACGGGCGACGCGCAGGTGGGGATTCCGTTTGGAGCGCAGCCGTTCGTGGGTTTCTCCGATCAGGGGTTCGGCGCGAACGCGGCGTTCGGCGGGGGCGGCAGCGCGAGCGATCTGACGGACCTCGGGACGGCGGGGTTCGACGGCAGCGTGATCGACAACACGTACAGCTATATCGAGGATCTGACGTGGCAGCGCGGGCGCCATCTGCTGAGCATGGGCATCGAGGGAATCCGGTACCAGAACAATTACCCGACCAGCAACAACTTTGGATTTCTGGGAACGATGAACTATACGGGCGCGTTCACCAGCGATACGGCGGAGGCCGATGGGCTGGGCTGGCCGGGCGCGGACTTTGTGCTGGACCGGGTGGGACAGGTGGCGGCCACCCTGGGCAGCGTGCGCGTGGGACAGAGGCAGTGGCGGGCGGCGGGGTACATCCGGGACGACTACAAGCTTCGTCCCAACCTGACGCTGAACCTGGGGCTGCGGTATGAGTACGTCGAGCCGTGGATCGAGCAGTTTAACCGGACGGCAAACATCGATATTGCGACCGGGCAGGTGCTGTACGCGGGCAAAGTGCCGGTGGGCGCGCCGCCGGGTTCGGGGGTGTGCAGCAATACGGCCTGTTACCAGCCGAACTTCCGCCAGCTCGTGCCACGTGTGGGATTCGCGTATCAGGCAACGAAGCGGCTGGTGGTGCGCGCCGGCTATGGGGCGACGAGTTTCCAGGAGGGCAACTCGTCGAACCAGCGGCTGACGGCGCAGACGCCGTTCATTCAGGCGGTGGCCGTCTACGCAGTCTCGCCGACGCCGGGCGCGGGTGCGGCGAGCGGCGGGACTCCGCGGACAGTGGAGGAGGGATTCACGGGACCGGCGAGCGGGACGGTGACGCAGGTGTACCCGCAGGACCAGCAGCCGGCGTATGTGCAGGAGTGGAACCTGACCACGGAATACGCGATCACCGGCACGACGTCGGTGCAGGCGGGGTACGTGGGCGAGTCGGGGCAGCACGTCGAGGACTACGGCAACCTGAACCAGTATCTTGTGAACGGGGATCCGACCACGGCGCTGTACTACAACAACCAGTACCTGGGCTCGACGGTGGGATCGCAGATCCTGATGATCACGGAGTCGCGGGCGAAGATGAACTTCAACGGGCTGGAGTCGACGCTGCGTCAGCGCGTGAGCCGCGGNNTGAACGTGAACGGCTACAGCGGGGCGTTTCAGAACTACTACGACAGCCAGGCGGATTACGGTCCGGCGGGGTACGACGTGACGCACAACCTGTCGGGAACGGGAGTGTACGAGCTGCCCTTCGGCCACGGAAAGCAGCTTTTCTCGGGCGTGAACCGCGGCGTGGATGAGGCGATCGGCGGATGGAAGTTGTCGACGGCGCTGGTGGCGTATTCGGGCTTCCCGGAGACGCTGACCGGGCCGAACAACAACTCGAACAGCTATGGAGTCTCGCGGCCGAATCAGTACCGGAAGCTAAAAATCCGGAATCGCAGCATCAATGCGTGGTTCGGGACCGATCCCTCGGCGATTCCATGTACGACGGCGGGCGTGGACGATGGCACGTGCGCCTTTGGAGCGCCGGCGCCGAACACCTTCGGCACGTCGAAGAACGGTGCGGTACGGGGACCGGGGTTCTTCAATACGGACCTGTCGGCGTTCAAGGAGTTTCCGCTGATCGGTGAGCACACGCTGGGATTCCGCTTCGATGCGTTCAATGCCTTCAACATCGTGAGCTACGGCAATCCGGACACGAGCATCACGGATACGACGTTCGGGCAGATCGCAAGCCAAAACCAGATTCGCTCGACGGAACGGCATTTGCAGTTCTCGGCAAACTATCGCTTTTGAGGGAAGGGACACAGCGACGCGGTCCCTCATCAGAGGGCTGCAGATCCTGAAACAGATCCTGAGAGTAGGGGACGTGATGTTCGAACTGGAGATTTGCGTCGACTCCGTGGAGTCGGCGCTGGCCGCGCAGGCCGGCGGCGCGCAGCGGGTGGAGTTATGCGGAGCGATCAGCGAAGGCGGGCTGACCCCGAGCCTGGGGATGATCGGCGCGGTGCGGGAGCGGATCGGGATCGGCGTGTTCGTGATGATCCGGCCGCGCTGCGGGGATTTTGTCTACACCGAGGAAGAGTGGCGGGTGATGCGGCGCGATCTCGCGCTGGCGGGGGGCGCGGGGGCCGACGGCGTGGTGCTGGGGATTCTGCAGCAGGACGGCCGGATCGACATTGAGCGCACGCGCGCGCTGGTGGAAGAGGCGGCGCCCATGCATGTGACATTTCATCGCGCCTTCGACGTGACGCCCAATCTCGAGGAAGGTCTGGACGGCGTGATGGCCACGGGTGCGCACCGCATCCTGACCTCGGGCGGCGCGGAGAATGCCACCGAGGGCAGCGTGTGTGTCAGATCGCTGGTGCAAAGAGCTAACTGCCAGGTGCGAATCATGATCGGAGGCCATGTGCGGCCGGAGAATGTGGGCGCGATCGCCGAGGCGACAGGGGCGCGGGAGTTCCATGCGTCGCTGCGCGTGCCGGTGGCCAGCCCGGTGACCTGGCGCCACCCCTCCCTGCGGCTGGGGCACACAGGGTGCGAAGACGATGTGCGGTATCAGGTCTTCGCGGAAGATGTGCGGCAGCTGCGGGAGGCGATTGACAGGCAGGGGATGAGACAGGGACCAGGGAGCAGGGAGCAGGGAGCAGGGAGTAGGGAGTAGGGAGGAGGGAGTAGGTATCGCCCCTCAGGCGGTCCAATGCATTTCGGCCACGAGTTCGAGGTCTTCGCCGCGAACCAGTTTGTCCTCCTTTGGTAAGCCGTTATCGATCGTGACAACGTAGACATTGTGGAGAGACGTGAGCTTTTTTTCGATCGTCCCGACGGACTGTTTACCTCTGATGCGGACGCGTTGCCCTTGATTGAAGGTCATGTCCCGAGGCTAGGTCCTGTGTGGAGGCACGCACTATCCCCGAAAATGGGGAAGCAGGGGGCCAGAACAGTAACCGCGAGCGGGGTACGACGGTGATTCGATACTGTAACGGCAACGGTTCCACTTGCACCGTCGCGCTAACGGCGGGCTCTTTGGTTTCGATTCCGCGTTCGCTTTCCGTCGCTTGTCGGAGAGCGAGAAATGCGCGTTGCAGCGTTTGCGATGTGGTTCCGTCAGTTTGACACGGTTTCGCCGGCGGGTTCGGCGGAGGTTGCCTCGGGTTCGACGCCGGTGGCGGGGAAGAAGATGCTGAAGACGGTACCGGTGTGGCCGGTGACGCGGCTGCGCACGCGAACCGAGCCGTGGTGCTTGCGGATGATCTGATCGCTGACCCAGAGGCCCAGGCCGGTGCCGGTGGCTTCCTTAGTGGTGAAGAAGGGCTCGAAGATGTGGCGGCGAGCTTCCTGGCTGATGCCGCCGCCGGTGTCGGCAACGGAGATGCGGATGCCGGCGATGTCTTTCATGGTAGCGGCGTGGATGCGGACGATGAGGCGGCCGCCCTCCGGGGTCATCGCGTCCAGCGCGTTGCCGATGAGGTTGGCGAAGAGCTGGCGCAGCTCGCCGGCGAAGCAGAAGAGCTGCAGGCTGCGATCGTAGTCGCGGCGGAGCTCGACCTGAAGGGTCTGGATGCGGCCGAGGTGAAGGGTGATGACCGAGTCGAGCAGCTCGGCGACGTTGCTGAGGGCCGGCAGCGTGGACTGGCGATAGAACCGCAGGGTCTGCTGGGTGATTTCCGAGACGCGGGTGACTTCCTGCTGAGCCAGCTCGGCGAAGCGGGCCGCATCGGGGGAAAGATTTTCCTGGCGAATGAGGTAGAGAAGGTTGGTGACGGCCTCGAGCGGGTTATTGATCTCGTGGGCGATGGAGGCGGCGAGGCGGCCGGTGGCGGCCAGCTTTTCGGTGCGACGGAGGGTTTCTTCGCTGCGCTTCTGCTCGGTCGTATCGACGAGGATGGCGCCGACCCAGCGGGTGGCGTCGGATTCTGTGCGGACGGGGTAGAGGTGAACGAGCCAGGTACGGGTGCGGCGCGGCTCGGGCTCCCAGGTGAGTTCGAGGTTGCGAACGGGTTGGCCGCTCTGGAAGACGGTCTCGATGCTGCGCTCGAGCTTCGCGGCGGTGGCGGGCGGCAGGATGCCGCCGACGCCTCGCCCGAGGTGGAGAGCAAACGAGTAGCCGTTCATGTCGGCAAGGAACTGATTGACGCGGACGAACCGGTACTTGCGGTCGAAGAAGGCAAAGCCGATGGGAGCGTTGGCCAGCATGGAGTCGAGCAGGGCCAGAGTTTCGTTGAGCCCGGCGCGTTGATCCTCGATGGCGGCGACCATGCGGTTGAAGGCGATGGTGAGCTCGGCGGCTTCAGTGGAGGTTTTGACGGGCAGGGGAAAATCGGCACCGGGCTCTTCAGGATGCTGGATGAGCCGGCGTGCGGCGCGGGTGAGCACGGCCAGCTGGCGAGTGATGGACTGGGCGAGGATGGCAGCGATGATAGTACAGGCGCCAAAAACGAAGGCCGCCCAAAATGCGGTGATCCGGAGCAGCGCGCGAAGGTCGACGTTGTCCTGGTGGTTGTTGGGGTAGATCCAGACGAGGGCCTGGGTGCGGCCGCCGACGACAATGGGAGCGACGATTGCCCATTGGCCTTTGGAGGGCGGAAAGATCACGGGCGCGGCGGGGGGATGCAGGAAGACGCGCTCCTGCGCGGTGAGGGTGTTCTTGCCGAGGCTGGTGGGGTCGGTGGTGGCGAGGTTTCTGCCGCTGAGATCGGTGATCTGGGCGGCGCCGATGCTGGAGCTGCTGGTGGCGATGGCGAAGACGTGGGCGAGGGCGTTGGGTTTGGGATCGGCGAGGGCGAAGGTGGCGAGGGAGGCCATCTCGAACGCCTGGCTCTCCAGGCGGCGGTGGATGCGCTGCGTCATCTCCGTCTGCTGCTGGCGGAGGATCAGGAGCGTGAAAATGCCGACGACGATGATCTCGAAGAGGATCAGGGCGGCCATGAACTGACCGCGAATCGAGCGTGGTCTGGGCAGCGGCATCGTCGGGGGACAACCGTATTTCGTCAGGAGCCTGTCTGCGCTGAGGCGGAAAAGCGTCGAGCCAGTCCCGCCGCCGGCAGATCTTGTATGGGATTTGGAGTGATCCTACACCCTCAGAGGTTCGGCCGCCGATGACGTTAATTTCACTCTGAGGTCACCTGCGATCTGGTGGCCGTGGAAGCGGCCGTTCTCGATGAAAATTTCACTGGTGCGGTCGCCCGCGACGATGACACCGGCGAGGTAGATGCCGGGGACGTTGCTCTCGAGGGTGGACGGGTCGCAGGCGGGGCAACGGTCTTCGCCTTCGATGCGAACGCCGAGGGACTGGAGGAAATCGAGGTCGGGACGGTAGCCGGTCATGGCGAAGACGGTATCGTTTTTGATGACGCGGGTGGCGCCTCCGGGTGCGGTTTGGATCGTTACGCTGTCGGGATCGATGCGAGTGACGGCGGTATTGAAATAAGCGGCGATCTGGCCGTTCTTAATGCGGTTTTCTATGTCGGGGAGGATCCAGTACTTGATGTGGGGCTGCATGGCGGAGCCGCGATAGACCACGGTGACGCGGGCGCCGTGGCGCCACAGCTCCAGAGCTGCAATGGCTGCGGAGTTTTTGCCGCCGATGACGACGACATCGAGGCCGTAGAAGGGATGGGGGTCGTTGTAGTAGTGGTGGACCTTGGGGAGGTCTTCGCCGGGGATGTTCATGAGGTTGGGGAGGTCGTAGTAGCCGGTGGCGACGACCACTTTGCGGGTGGCATAGGTGTTGGTGCGGCCGAAGGTGTCCGTGGTGCGGATGGTGAAGTTGAGGTCCGATCCGGAGACCTGCTCGACGCGCTGGTACTGGCGGATGTCGAGCGAGTAGAACATGGCGACCTTGCGGTAGTACTCGAGCGCCTCGTTGCGGGAGGGCTTGGCGTTGATGGAGGGGAAGGGAATGTCGCCGATCTCGAGCAGTTCCGAGGTGGTGAAGAAGGTCATGTGGGAGGGGTAGTGGAAGAGGGAATTGCAGAGGCAGCCCTTGTCGATCAGAACGCTGCGGAAGCCAGCGCGCTGGGCTTCAATGGCGCAGGCCATGCCGGTGGGGCCGGCGCCGATGACGAGGACGTCGAAGGATTCTGTGGGGGACTCGGTTGCGGCCATGTGTACAGATTAGATGATGAGGGGCGCACTTTAGACTGCGGATGAAATGGGGTGAGCCGGTTGGTACGCCATCGCATATGCGGAGATTAGGCAGCAACAGCCAGGGGGCTCTGCCGCATGTCTCGATGTGAGGGGAGCGGCTGGCCCCTATTCGTGCGAGCGATTAGCTGGCGTGAGAGATGGCGTAAGGATGCCGACGTGGTCGATGCCGAGGCGCGGCTGAGGTCGAGGACCTCGACAATGGCGGCGAAGTCGAGTTTCGGATCGCCCTGGATGAAGAGAAGTTTTTCGGCGCGGATGGAGTAGATGCGCGGCGAAGCCGAAGCGGGAAGCAAAACGCCGAAAGCCAAGCTAAGCCGACAGCAGCTGCCGGAGGCGGCGGACAGCATTCGGCATCTGGTCTTCGGGTGTGTTGCCGAAGCCGAGAATGAATCCCTCGCGCGGTTTGCCATTGGTATAGCAGGGCGAGAGCGGCCAGAGCCACAGCTTGTCCTGGGCGGCGCGCGTGGCAATGGCGACATCCGACAGGGCGCCGGCTTTGAAGCTGGGCGGAAGGGTTACGGTGAGGTGCATGCCCGCTTCTGAGCCGTGAATCTGGAGGAAGTCGCCGAATTCGGCGCGCAGGCATTCGACCAGCGCAGTGCGCCGGCTTTTGTAGAGAGCGCGCATGCGGCGGATATGGCGCGCGAAGTGGCCGTCGTGCATGAAATCGGTGAGGGCTTCCTGGAAAAGATACGAGGGAAAGATGTCCATGGAAAAGCGCACGGCGACGAAGCGGTCGACGAGGTCAGCGGGGATGACGATGTAACCGAGACGGAGCGAGGGCCGAAGGACTTTGCTGAAGGTTCCGATGTAGAGGACGCGATCGCAGGGGTCGAGGCCCTGGAGCGAAGGGATGGGCATGGTGTCGAAGCGATACTCGCTGTCGTAGTCGTCTTCGACGATCCAGGAGGAGGCCTGGCGGGACCACTCGAGGAGCTGGAAGCGGCGCGAAGCGCTCATGGTGACGCCGAGGGCGTAGTGATGCGAGGGCGTCACGAAGGCGGCGCGCGCGTCGGGAGCGAGGCGCATGCCGGCCATGACATCGAGCCCTTCTTCGTCGACGGGGACGGGAATGGCGCGGCAGCCGGAACCGATGAGAAGCGAGCGCATGAGCGGATAGCAGGGCTCTTCCATCCACGCCGCGTCGCCGGGATCGAGCAGCACGCGGGTGACGATGTCGAGCGCCTGCTGCGAACCGGAGACGACCATGATCTGGTCCGGCTCGCAACGAACGGAGCGCGCCGTGCGCAGGTAGGAGCAGATGGCCTCGCGGAAGGGCTTGAGCCCGAGCGGATGCAGGTTGTGCTGATTGTGGATGCGGAGCGCGCGGCTGTGACGGGAGAGAAGTTTGGACCAGAGGTCGAAGGGGAAGTGGTCGAGGGCGGGCTGATGGACGCCGAAGGCGCCCCAGCCATGGCGCCAGGGGAGCGGGTCGTAAGACGGGAACAGCGCGGAGCGGCGCGAGGTGCGGCGGGAAGAGGGCGCGTCGTCGGCAGAGCGTTTGGCGCTGGCAGCGCGGTGGGGCAGCGACGAGGCTACGAAGGTTCCNNACCTGCTGGCCGGCAGCGAGATCGCCGCGCAGAATGGCGTCGCGGAAGCCAGAGTAAACCTGGCGGTGGAGGGGGGCGTCGGCTTCGCGGTCGATGGGGATGACGGGGACGATGCCGGCTGAAACGTCTAGCATGGAGGGATCGTAGTGGCTATGCGTAAACTCCTGCAAGTTGTCATGTGAAGAGACCACTTTGGGCGAAAAAGTGGCTATGGGGGTTGAGCGAAAAGGCGGTCAGCTGAAAACCGGCCAGCTAAAAAGCGGTTAGCGGAGAAGCGGCCCGCGAAAAGCGGAAAGGCGAACGCAGATCGCGTGAAAAAGCGAGTGGCCTATTTCGTGCTGGTGGAGGGGTTCGCTGAGTTGTGGGCAGAGGGCCAGAGAGGGTCGCGCTTTTCGAGGAAGGCGGTGACGCCTTCCTGGAAGTCGGCGCTGGAGCGGGCGTCGACGCTGGCCTGGATGGCGGCCTCGATGTCGTCAGGCAGGTGGCGATCGGAAAAGCGGCCGAGCAGACGTTTGGTGGATTCCAGGGCTGCAGGGCTGTTGCGGAGGAGGCGCTGCGCGAGGGCTTTGGCTTCGGGCATCAGTTCGGGCTCGGGGACGACACGGGTGACCAGCCCGAGGGAGTGCGCTTCTTCAGCGGAGAGGATGCGGCCGGTGAGGAGCAGGTCACGGCAGGCCTTATCTCCGAGCTGGGTGCGGAGGAAGGCGGAGACGAGGGCGGGGATGAAGCCGATGCGGACTTCGGTGTATCCGAATTTTGCTTCGGGGACGGCGAGGGTGAAGTCGCAGAGGGTAGCAATGCCCATGCCGCCGGCGATGGCGGGGCCGTTGACGGCGGCGATGCTGGGTTTGGGCAGGGTGTAGAGGGTGCGGAAGAGGCCGGCGATGCGCTCGGCGTCGAGGCGATAGTCCTGGGTGGCGGAGGCTCCGGAGTGCTGGATCATGGCGCGCAGGTGCTCAAGGTCCAGTCCGGCACAGAAGGCGGAGCCGGCACCCGAGAGAATAGCGACGTGGCAGCTGGGGCTGGCGGCGAAGGATTCCAGCGCGTGGGTGAGGTCCGCGATGAGCTGGTGGTTGAGGGCGTTCCGCTTTTCCGGCCGGTTGAGGAGGATGGTGTGGATGCCGGCGTCGGTGTGGGTGTGCAGGGTGGCGTAGTTGGGCATGGGCAGTCTCGCGCAGAGACAGGGTACAGCCGGTTGGCAGGAAGCTGGAAGGAAGAAGCCGGCAGCGAGAAGCGAAATAGCGGCTGGCGAGAAGTGGTTAGCGAGAAAGGGTTGGCGGAGAGCGAAAGGAGCAGCTTCAAACGGAAAACCCGACCCTGTTCACAATGGAAAGGGTCGGGTGTGTGAGCGAAAGAGCGTCCGTTAACCGCGCCAGTGGCCTTCGACCCAGTACCAGCCGCCAGCCTCATGGCGCCAGTGGCCGGGAACCCATTCAGCGTGGGGGCGAGGTGGCGCGACCCAGTTGCCGGGCACCCAGACATAGCGGGCGCCGTCCCAGCGGTGATAACCGCCAACCCAGACCCAACCCGGATGAGGACGTCGGCCGGGATGTTCGACGACGACCGGCGGAGGGCCGATGCGGACGTAGATGTGCTGCGCAGATGCTGAGGAGAAGCAGGGGATGCTGAGGAGTGCAGCCGTGGCAACGATCAGCAGATTCTTCTTCATGGAGTGGGATTTTTCCTTTCGGAGATAGATTGAACACCGCATGCGGCTCATGGTCTAAGAACTTGCCGCACAGCCGATGGAACCCGGCCGGGGAGCACGGGTTGCGCAGAAATCTTCTCACGAAAACGCATAGGGTGGGGTTTGTGGGGGATGAAAAGGGTATGTAGTACTCAGCCCAGCAGCGCGAAAGCCACGATGGTGTTCCCGGTGCGGCCCGCGGAGTGCTCAGCCTCGGCGGTGACAGAGGATTCGAGGTCGTCCGTGTCGAGGCGGAGTTCGCAGGCGGCGATCTGTTCCGGCGTCGCGCCGTGGTAGCAGAGCTCGCAGACGCCGACGCCACCCTCCACACGCAGCGGCGGACCAAAGATGCGGCAGGTCATGGGCCGCGCGGCGTAGAGATCGCAGCGGCCGGTGGCAGGATCGAGCGCGGGACACGGTTCGTCGTTGGCAAAATCTTCCATGATCTCGGCGCGAGCTTCGTCGAGAGCGCCGGTCGTCGCATCGCCGGGGAAATCCGCAGCGATGCGGGCGATGGATTGCCGCGCGCGTCCGCGAACCGCGTCGGCGCGTTGAGGATCGGCGGCGTCGAGCGCGGCGAGGCCTTCGCGCAGGCGAGCGGCATCGAGTTGCGAGACGGGGAAGACGCCGATGCAGCACTGCGTGCATCCGGGAGCGCACAGCAGCCAGGAGCCGGAGCGGCGGGCGGCGTCGGCAACGGCGGAATCGACGATCTGGACGAGCTGAGCGTCGCCGGCAGGGAGCATGGGATCAGAATAGTGGAGCCCGTAGCCCGTAGCCAGTAGCCGGTAACCGACAGAGTTTAGAGTTTAGGAATTAGAGTTTTGGCGGCAGGCGCAATTGTAACCAGGACGGTTACGAGTGGATGAGGACAGGGCGATGGGCAGGCAGGAAGAGCCGATTCAGGTAGGGCCGGAGGATCGTGTCTTTGTGCTGACCGGCGCAGGCGTGAGCGCGGAGAGCGGGCTGAAGACCTTTCGCGATCAGGGCGGGTTGTGGGAAGGGCATCGCGTGGAAGACGTGGCCACGCCGGAGGGCTGGGCGGCGGATGCGGGACAGGTGTGGCGCTTCTACAGCGAGCGGCGCAAGGGGGCGGGGCAGGCACAGCCGAATCCGGCGCATCGGGCGCTGGCCGAACTGGAGGAGAAGATGGGGGAGCGGTTCTTTCTGGTGACGCAGAACGTGGACGATCTGCACGAGCGCGCCGGATCGAAACGGGTGGTACACATGCATGGCGAGCTGTTCATGTCGCGCTGCGAGAACAGTGCCCTGGGCGCGGGGATGTCCGGGCTGGGCTGCGAACGGCCGCCGTTTCGCGATGCGGCGCTGTACGAGACGGCAGCGGCGATTGCGCGGTGCGCGTGCGGCGGGCGGATCCGGCCGCACATCGTGTGGTTCGGGGAGATTCCGCTGGAGATGGCACGGATCCAGCGGGAGATCGATCGGGTGACGGTGATGCTGGTGGTGGGAACGTCGGGGGCAGTGTATCCGGCGGCGAATTTCGTGCGCTGGGCTGGGCCGCGGGTGCGGAAGTATTACATCGGGCCGGAAGAGCCGATGAACGCGCCTGCCTTTGCGCGGCTGGTGCTGGGGAATGCGGGGGAAGTGCTGCCGGGACTGATAGAGACAGGGACCAGGGAATAGACAGAAGATGACGGCTATTCGTGATGCGCGATGCGGGGAGTTTCTTTCAGGGCGGTGCGGACGCGGGCGATTTCCTCACTCATGAGGCGCATGGCGATCAGGCAGAGGCGGGGGGAGCACTCGAGTATTTCGCTGACCCTGGGTCCGGGAATGAAGCCCAGCTCTGAGTCCTCGACCACCCTGGCCGTGAGGCTGTAGTGGCCCGTGAGTGTGGCCGGAAGGCCGGCGATTTCTCCCGGGCCGAGGTTGCGCGGCGGGTAAATGGAGCTCTCGCTGTCGACCGACATCACGACGGCGCCTTTGCGGACGACGAAGATCCCGGAAAGTGGGTCGCCGGAGTGGAAGAGGGCCGTGCCCTTACGCAGGGAGACATTCGAGGCCACGCGGTCCAACTCGGCTGCTAGTTCAGAGAATTCTTTCGGCACCATAACCACGGCGGGCGGTCGAATCGAATTGGCAGTCGGGCCCATTCCGGAATTCTCTTCTACGTGGCGGCGGAGGAATGTGATGCCCGTCACAATCGCCCGGAAAATGGCGTGAGATGGCACGGTGCCCGGCCGGATCTTTCAGTGCATAGAGTCGTTGAGGGTCGTGAAGAACGGGTCATAGGCAGCCTGACCCTTTTCCGCGGCAAAGCGGAGCGGGTAGACGCGCTGGACCAGAATCTCCTTTGCGTTGGGCTGGGTGCTGAGGATCTCCATGACCTCGGCAATGAAGTCGGCGAGGGGCATGGCCCGGGGGTCCGTGGCCTGGCGCTGCCCCTGCAGTTCGGTCTGAACGTAGGGCGGGACCAGTTCAAGGACTTCGACCGAGGTGTTGCGCAGCTGATAGCGGAGGGACTGCGTCCAGGAGTGAATCGCAGCTTTGGTGGCGCAGTACGTGGGCGTGACGGCCAGCGGCATGAAGGCCAGGCCGGAGGAGACGGTCATCACCGTGGAGCGAGGCTGCTTCCGGAAGTGCGGGAGCAGGGCGGCGGTGAGGCGGAAGACGGAGAGCAGATTGGTGGTGACGATGTCTTCGGCGGTGGCGGTGTTGTCGGAGCCGTCGGCGAGGTTTTCATTCTTCATGATGCCGGCGTTGTTGACGAGGACGTTGAGCGCGGGGAAGCGGCGGATGAGGTCCGCGGCGAAGGGGGCGAGGGAGTCGAGGCTGGCCACGTCGAGGACTGCGGAGGCCATGCCAGGATTGGCTGCCGTGACTTCGTCGAGCAGAGCCTTGCGGCGGCCGGCGACAATGACCTGGTTGCCGAGCTTGTGAAAGGCCTCTGCCAGGGCGCGGCCGATACCGGAGCTGCCGCCGGTGATGAGGATCGTGTTGTCGCTGGTCTGCATGGGGGTCTCCTTCAGGAGGCAGGTTAGCTGATGAAGCGGTCGGCGAAGAACCGGTCGGCGGTGAAGCGGTTAGCGTAGAAGCGAGCGGGAGGGCGGGCTCCTCAGTAGTCCGGCAGTTCGATGCGATCGGCGAGGTCGCGGCGGATGGCGAGGTTGGCGATCCAGGGGATTTTCATCAGGTTCATCGCTTGGTTACGCGCAAAGAGCGCGAGCTGCGAGCGGGGTGCGAAGAAGCCGGCCAGCCGCGTCGCGGCCCTCTGCTTGCGGAGCACGAAGGGTCCGAAGCGCTGTTGATACTGCGCGAAGGCGCGTGTGTAATCGCCGCCGGCGCGGCGCAGCTCGCCGGCGAGAATGTAGGCGGCGATCATGGAGAGCGCGGTTCCCTGGCCCGCGAGGATCGAAACGGCGAAGGCGGCGTCGCCGAGGAGGGTGACCCGGCCGCGGGACCACGAGCCCGGCGCGGGACCCATGTGGATCTGGCTGACGCGGTCGATGTAGAGGTCGGAAGTCCGGTCGAGTGCATCGAGAATCTGCGGCGTCTCCCAGCCCATGCGGCCGAATTGGTCGCGCAGGAGGGCTTTCTGCTCGGAGAGCGTTGCAGGAAGGGATCGATCTTCGTCTCTGAACGTGAACAGGAACATGGTGCGGTCGTCGCGCATGGAGAACCTCGCGATCTGGCGGCCGACGCCCGTGTGCATCATGTAGACAAGCTCATCGCGCGGCGCGTAGCCGCGGACTTCAAAGGCCGCAACCTTGAAGCCGAGGTATTTCTCGAACTGCGACTCGTCGCCGTAGACCAGCTGGCGGATGCCGGAGTGCGGGCCGTCGCAGCCGACGACCAGATCGAAGTGGCGAGCGGGGCGAGAGGCAAAGCCAACATCGACGCCGGAGCCGGACTGCTCGAGACGGACGACGCGGTCGCCGAACAGGGTTTCGACTTTGCCGTCGAGGGCGGTGTAGATGCAGGCGGCGAGGTCGCCGCGCGGGATGCTGAGGAACTGGCCCCGGGTCATTTTGAAGAAGGCCTGGGTGGGAAGCGAGGCGGCGGTTCGGCCGCGGTCATCGACGACGCGAATCTCGCGCACGCTGTAGCCGTGTGGGCGAATGCTGGGCAACATGCCCATACGGTTGGCGATCTCGAAGCCGGGGCCCCAGAAATCGATGACATAGCCGCCCGTGCGCAGGCGCGGCGCGGATTCGACCAGTGTGGGCGTAAATCCGTCGCGGGCCAGCCACCAGGCGAGTGTCGGACCTGCCACGCCGGCGCCGGAGATGAGGATGCGCATGCTGGCTACAGGGTAAGCCTTTTGGAGCAGGGAGCAGGGAGCAGGNNGCAGGGAGCAGGGAGCCGGGAGCAGGGAGCCGGGAGCCGGGAGGGAATCTTACTTTTCCGGGAAAGATCGCGGTGCGATGTAAAATAGATCGCAGTGCGATCTAAAGACAGAGAGCAGAGAGCAGAGAGCAGAGAGCAGAGAGCAGGGAACAGGGAACAGGGATGAAGCAAGACAGGGGCAAAGAGATGATGCGGGAGCTGGCGTGGTTCCGCTACACGCTGCGCCGGTTTCTGCGCTTCAGTGAAAAGGCCGCGCGGGCCTGTGGTGTGACGCCGCAGCAGCATCAGCTGATGCTGGGCATTGCGGGGTTCTCGGAAAACGGGCGAGCGACGATTTCGGAGCTGGCGGAATTTTTGCAGGAGCGAAACAACTCGGTGGTGGGGCTGGTGGAGCGCGCCGCGGACAGTGGTCTCGTGCGGCGCAGCGCGGGCAAGACGGACCGGCGGCAGGTGGTGGTGACGCTGACGCCGCGAGGTGAAGAGATTCTGGCGACGTTGACATATCTGCATCACGACGAGGCGCGACGGCTGCGGGCCGGCTTCCTGCGAAACGGGCTGCGAAGAGGATCAGGAGGATCGTAATGGCGGAATTTCCGATTCCGGAAGCTGCAACAAACCCGGAATTTCAGTCCAGCAGGAAGAGCCAATTCGGGGTCGCGCTGGAACCGGAGGTCGTGAAGATCTGCCTGTTCGCGCTGGGCGTGGGTCTGGTGGCCGGTTTGGTGGCGCAGGGGCTGCTGGAGCTGATCTACCTGTTCACGAATATCTTTTTCTACGGGCATTTCTCGTTCGCGATCACAAATCCCGCGCACAACCACCTTGG
>PMAM01000007.1 GCA_003152595.1 Acidobacterium sp. | reverse complement strand
CCGATAGGGACCTAACGTTTTCCGGTACCTATCTGTGATCGTCACGGTGACGCGGAAGAAATCCTACCCCTCTGGGTTCTCGCAGAGTTTCATAATTCCTCCTCTCATGGGGAAGAATTTATTCATCAGGTGGCATTTACGGGGCAGAACTTTAATAGACAGGCGGCATTCGCTGCGAAGTTGAGTGTAATCTTCCCACCGTAAAGAGCGGGATTTTCCACCACTACATCATTGTGACTCGAATCGAACTGCCACATCGTACCTGAGCCGCTGGTTATGAGAGCGCTGATGTCGAGCGACACAGCTGTCAAGCTGCTCGACGAATTTGCGACCAGCACCCAGTAGTGCCCCTGGAGAGATTCAGAGTCGCTCCAGCCTCAGTTCCGCATCGAGATCGTTGCTCGTGAATTCTCCGATACTACTCCCTCTAGGAACTTGTTGAAATTGGCCGCATTATGGTGGGTTTGTTGGCGATTTGCATTCTTCCGAGTCGAAATCTGTTTGAATTGTGTTTTTAGTCAGTGTTCATCGTGGTTTGCGGGCTTGCGGGAGGCTATCCCGATGCCCATAACCATGGTTCAGGCACACTGCTCCATGAGCTTACCCGGTGGTTGAGCGATGAGTTTGGGAAGCCGGATCAGGTTGTGTGCAGCGCAACTGAATACGAACAACCAGTCCACCTTCGCGAGTCCTCGCAACTTGACCTGGCGCAGCGGGCCAGTCTGTTTCAGCCAGCCAAAGCTCCTCTCGATCAGCCAACGCCGGCTCAAGCTAACCGCGTAGCCGGGCTGCCGTGTGGTTCTGCGGTCCAGATTGCTGCTACGGCCCTTGTCGTTCTTCGTAACATGGGGTGTCACATTCAACTCCCGCACCGTGCACACAAAATCGTTGCTGTCATAGGCCTTGTCGGCGCCCACCGTGATCCGCCGCGAACGACCTTGCTGCTTCTGCTCCAGCATCAGCAACGCTGCGTCGCGCTCGGCGTATCCATCGGCGTGCGTCACCATCGCCGCGGAAATCAGGCCATTGCGATTCTCCACCAGCGCGTGGCCAAGATAGCTCAACTTGGACTCCTTGCCATAGCTCTTCTTGTACAGCCGCGCATCCGGATCTGTGGTCGATTCATGCGTCTTGTTGGTACGCTTCTGGCCGCGGAAATCCGTACCGTCGCCGTCATCGGAGTCGTCTTTGCTGCGAAAGCTCTTTTGCGATGCCCACGCCTGGATCAGCGTGCCATCCACAGTGAAGTGATCGTCAGACATGAACCGCTTGGCCTGCTTGTTCACTTCCGCAAAGAACTGCTGCGCCACATCGCTGGTCAGCAACCGGTCTCGGTTCTTCGAAAACACCGCGTGGTTCCACATCGCATCGTCCATGCCCAGACCCACAAACCAGCGGAACAGAAGGTTGTAGTCGATTTGCTCGACCAGCAGCCGCTCCGAACGCACTGAGTAGAACACCTGCAACAGCAGCGCCCGCAGAATGTACTCAGGCGCTATCGAAGGCCGTCCCGAGTCCGCATACAACGCATCGAACTCCGCGCTCAACGTCCGCAACACTGTGTCCGTCAGCTTCCGAACCGCGCGCAACGGATGATCCTGAGGTACCCGCTGCTCCAATGAAACATAGCTGAACATCCCATCCTGAACTCGCTCATCTCCACGCATACCCAATAGACGGGCGACACCTTCGCCCCGATGCAGAACGGTACCTATTTCAACAAGTTCCTAGAGCACGAATCGCTATCCGCGGAGCTTTGGGCGGTTGGTCGGCAACACGGACAATTCAAGGGCCGTAGCCTCACCCTGATTACCCGCAAAAACCTGGCCCGTCTTCTTCCTGCAGTCCGTGACGCTCCATCATGACGTGGTGGCAATGGAGGCCACGGAGCGATGAAGAACAAGCGGAGCCGCCGACCCGGGCGTCCAAAGAGCGTTTTACGACTTCCCGACCTCGAACACGTCAGAACCGCAGTTTTGAACAGCCTCAGCAGCCCTGAGTCGCAACGTGGGTACAGGCACGCAATTGACGAGTTCGTGGACTGGTACTGTTCAGAACCACGGCTGGCATTCAATCGCATTGTGGTTCTGCGGTATCGCAGCCATCTCGAATCGCGGCGCTTGGCCCCTGGGACCATCAATCTTCGTCTCGGCGCTGTTCGGCGGCTGGCTTATGAGGCCGCCGATTGTGGCCTGCTCAGCTCCGATCTGGCCGCCGGAATTCGGCGCGTAAGAGGCATGAAGAAGAATGGTGTTCGCCTGGGAAACTGGCTTACGGCTGAGCAGGCCCGCTCGCTTTGGCAGGCTCCCGACACGGCTCGGATGAAGGGCAAACGTGACCGGGCCCTCCTGGCCCTTTTGTTGGCTTGCGGATTGAGGCGACACGAGGCCGCGAAACTGAGAGCCGAAGACCTGCAGCAGAGAGAGGAACATTGGGCCATCGTGGACCTCGTTGGCAAAGCCGGGCATATTCGTACTGTCCCGATGCCCGATTGGGTATACGTGGAGCTGGACGGTTGGCTCAGCTCCGCTGGGATTGATCGGGGGAGGATCTTTCGCAGAATCAGCCGTACCGGAAGAGTGTGGGGGGACGGCATCAGCGAAAAAGCGATATGGCATGTGGTCAGGTCTTCCGCTTCAAAGGTCGGCATCTCTGCCCTTGCCCCACACGATCTGAGACGAACCTGCGCTCGCCTCTGCCGGAGTGCGGGCGGTGAGCTGGATCAGATCCAGCTTCTGCTCGGTCATGTATCGATTCAGACGACGGAGCAATACCTAGGATCTCGGCAGCGCATCAGGGCGGCGGTCAATGACCGGATTGGGATCGAGCCAAAATCATAAGCCACCGTGTTCTTCTGGTGTCGCCGATGACCCAGGGTGCAGCTTCGTGCCCCTGGGATAATGGTTTCTCGGCAGAAAACCGCCGGTGTAGGATCGTGCCGGGGTGTCGGGCTTGGAGTACGATCACGACAAAATCGACGAAGTTGTACTAGCACTGCTGTGGCTGACACAGGCGGGCAATCGGCAAGCATGGAAATCGCACGATCGGGATGCGCTGGAACGACTCCACGCCAAAGGGTGCATCTCCGACACCAGGTCCAAAGCGAAGTCGGTAGCGTTCAGCGAGGAGGGGAGCGCTTGGCGCGGGAACTCTTCGAACGTCACTTTGGACGGAAGGACTAGTACTCTGACCGCGTGAT
>PMAM01000001.1 GCA_003152595.1 Acidobacterium sp. | reverse complement strand
TTATAACACAGTAGTACTAGGAACTTGTTGAAATTCGCTGCAACACGGCGGATCTACTGGGGATTTACTTTGCTGCAGAGTTGAAATCTGTCTGAATTGTGCGTTGGGTCAGTGTTCAACGGGGTTTGTGGGCATCGGAGAGAGACTCTCGGCGCCCGCAACCACGGTTCAGGCGCACTGCTCCCGGAGCCTTCCCGGGGGCTGGGCCATCAGTTTCGGAAGCCGCAGCAAGTTGTGCGCGGCGCAGCTGAAGACGAACAGCCAGTCCACTTTTTCCAGTCCGCGCAGCTTCACCTGACGCAGCGGCCCGGTCTGCTTCAGCCACCCGAAACCCTTTTCGATCAGCCAGCGACGGCTCAGACTAATGGCATAGCCGGGCTGGCGTGTAGTTCTCCGATCCAGGTTGCTGCTGCGGCCCTTGTCGTTCTTCGTCACATGCGGAGTTACATGCAGCTCCCGTACCGTGCGCACAAAGTCCTCCGNNTAACCATCGGCGTGCGTCACCATCGCGGCGGCAATCAGCCCGTTGCGGTTCTCCACCAGGGCATGGCCCAGATAGCTCAGCTTCGACTCTTTACCGTAGCTCTTCTTATATAACCGGGCATCGGGATCGGTCGTGGACTGATGCGTCCTGTTACTCCGCTTCTGGCCATGGAAGTTCGTCCCGTCGCCAGGTCCGTCGCCGTCCTTCGGGCGAAAGCTCTTCTGCGCTGCCCACGCCTGAATCAGCGTGCCGTCCACGGTGAAATGTTCGTCCGACATAAACTTCTTCGCCTGCCGGTTCACTTCGGCGAAGAAGCGCTGCGCCACCTCGGACGTCAGCAGCCGGTCGCGGTTCTTCGAAAACACCGCATGGTTCCACACCCCATCGTCCATGCCCAGGCCCACGAACCAGCGAAACAGCAGGTTGTAATCGATCTGCTCCACCAGCAGCCGCTCCGAGCGCACCGAATAGAACACCTGCAGCAGCAGCGCTCGCAGAATGTACTCCGGCGCAATCGACGGCCGCCCACCTTCCGCGTACAGCACATCCAGTTCCAGGCTCAATGCGCCCAGCACCGTGTCGGTCAGCTTCCGAACTTCACGCAACGGATGATCCGCTGGCACTCGCTGCTCCAGCGACACGTAGCTGAACATCCCGTCCTGAACCCGCTCGTCTCCTCGCATGCCCATAAGACGAACAGCACCCGTGCAATGCCGCAGCGGCGTACCTATTTCAACAAGTTCCTAGCTAGGAACCCGTCTACAACTGCTTCCGATTGAGTGGGTGACAATGAAGCATGAATCAGCTTCGCCTGCCTTGTTGACCCCACCACGTCCCGCGCTTGCAGGAGGTCGGCTTTAAGGGTAGTCAGATCAGTGATAAGCGCCTATTGCGGGCGGCGGATTTGAGCTTCAATTCGAGCAGCCTTTTGCTCGAAGAAACTCATCATCTCATCATGCGTAATCGCGCCGGTTCCGTGCGAGCCAAGACCTCACAATCTTCACTGTCAAGATGGGTTCCCTCTGCACCCGCACGGATGATCGTCCGTACTAGGGCCTCTCGGATTTCGTCACCATTTTTATTTTTCGACATTAGACCGTGACTCGATGGAGATTCTTACCTGAATGTACTCCTTTCTTTTGGGGAGGAACTGGATTATACGTGATGACCGAAATACCGTTACCCTCGTACTCTTGTCGTCCACAGTCGCTCTCTGCCATCCTCGGACATCCGTTACCTCGAATCTGCGGCCCACCGTCTCAACAGGCAGTGGGCCCCCTTTTCCGAGTTTCGGCCTGAACGCCTAGCGGTTGGAGATGGTGACTGGATGAATGCCGCCGATTTGATTGCAAAGCTGGTGGAAATTGAGCGAGCTATTGGCAACGCAGACGCCCCCAAGGTTCGTGCCATGGTGCTCGAAGCTGAGGAAGTCGTTCTCCGGTTTGAGCAACAGACAATTGAAACGCTCCGCGAGAACAAGCGCCTTCGAGATTTGATGGAGAACTGCGAACGTTCCTCCCTGTTTCGCTTGTCTCGGCCCCGGATCGCGGAAGACGAGGCCGCTCTCATGAAGCTTTCCGCTCCTTTGGGAGCGAAGCGGACACGGCGCGATCCCTTCACGATCAATTAGGCGGAAAAACGGAAGGAGGGAATGACGTGTCCACAAACCTGTTCAGGGAACTTGACGCCATCGCCATTGCCACGCCTGTACGGGGAGGATCGTTCGTGTTCTCATCCGGCGATCCGGCCTCCGCCGTGTTCGTGGTCCGCACGGGCAAGGTTGCTCTTATATGGGCGGACTCCAACGATGTTTATCCATTCGACGCCGTCGGGCCGGGTGCCATCATCGGTCTGCCCGCTGCTCTGAATGGAGAGAACAGCGCAACGGCGCGGGCTGTGGAGGACTCAGAGTTGGGGTTCATCCCGGCAGACAGGGTGTTGGAAATGCTCGAACGCGATCCGACCCATATGCACGCGACACTGAAACTGTTGGCGCTGGAAGTGGCAAGAATGCGGGATATGATCGCAAACGCGCCCGACGACAACAGATTGCATTTGGTAGAGAAGTCGAGAGCTTAACTAGGCGGCTTTCTTTGCGGCCTTGAGCTTCGCCCAACGTGCCTTCTGTGCGGCTGCGATCTTCGCCCGGCCCGCTGCGCTCAGGGTGTGCCTTTTCTTGGCTGGCGCTACTTTTAATTTCTTGGATCGTGATTGGCTTTGTTTGCCCATCTTGCCAGCAGCCCATCGTGCTTTGGTTCGGCTCCGATCCGCGCACGGCCCTCTGCGCTCATCGTGCGCTTCTTTGCCGGTTTGGGCGTGCGCAGAGCGTGCCCATTCTGACCGGCTAACAGTGCGCGGGCTTCCTGTAGACGGGCAATCTCGGAATCAATAGAGGACAACAGTTCGGTTGTGTTCATGCCGAACAGTGTAACGGGCCTTCTGTTCACCTGTCTAAATCGTTTCCACCTCTTCGCTGACAACATCCACGTCGTCAGTAGTGCGCGACTCGTCATCGGGCAACGTCGATCCTTCGACTAGCTCCTGTTCGGATTCCGTCAGACCATATGCTTTGTACACGAATTCGTCAATATCGCTGTCTAAGCGTGAAATCCGGCGCAGCAATTGTGTTCTGGCAATCTCCGATTTCTCAGAGGCAAGCTGCTTGTTCAATGAGCACATCGTTTTCGCAGACGTACTAAGGTCGGTAGAGTGTTCAGACTTTGGGAAATGTGGAACGGGAATTCCCCCTGGCCTGCCCGATGTTTTGT
>PMAM01000137.1 GCA_003152595.1 Acidobacterium sp. | reverse complement strand
GAGGTTCGATCGCAGCTGTTTCACCTGAAGCCTGGAAGCGGGTTCGAGGTGACGGGGAAGTCCGACGACGCTCGATTCTCGGTGGATCTTTTTGTCTACAACTCCGATAAGGATCTGGTGGGAAAGGACGATCCGGATTCGACCGAGGCCTCGTTCAAGTGGCAGCCCGCCGTGGAGGGGGACTACTACGTGCTGGCCCGCAACACGAGCGACGGATCGGGAACGATCCATGTTGCGGTGACGGGCTGGCTGGGTGGGGCGCGGGGGCTGACCCCAACGCCGACGGTGACAGCGAACTACGCGGTGATTAAGGTTTTTTACGCGACCGACCGCGCGCAGGCGGCCAGCGATAGCCGCGGGCCAACGTACAGCGGGGAGCCGGACGCGAACGGGCAGCTGCACTACGGCGAGGTGTCGGTCAGCATTCCGCGAGATCACCGGATCGGGGAGCTGGAGGGGCCTAGCATCTGGCGGCTGGAGTTTAAAGCGGATCCCACGAAGTACGTGACGCTGCAGAGCGTGGAGCCCGAGGACGAGTCTGTTTTCATGAAGGGTGTTTCGGACCGGGTAGGGCACTCGCAGAAGAAAGAAATCCTGGTTTTTGTGCACGGGTTCAACACGTCGTTTGAGGATGCGTCGAGACGGACGGCACAGCTGGCGTATGACATGGCCTTCGATGGGCCGACGATTCTGTACAGCTGGCCTTCGCAGGGGTCGATGAATCCGATTGCCTATAACAAGGACGGCCGGAATGCAGCCCTGACGGCTCCGCATCTGGAGGATTTCCTCAAGCAGCTGGTGGCAAAGTCAGGGGCGACCACCGTGGACATCATTGCGCACAGCATGGGGAATCGGCCGGTGACGCAGGCGCTGCACGATTTCGCGCTCGAGAACCCGGGAATGAAGAAGCCGATGTTCAACCAGGTGGCACTCATGGCGCCGGACGTGGATGCGGCGCTGTTCCAGCAAATGGCGCAGCAGATGGAACATTCCGCGAGCCGGATCACGCTGTATGCGTCGTCGCGGGATGCGGCGCTGAAGGTATCGGAAGTCTTCGCCGGGTATCAACGTGCGGGGGAAGGCTTGCCGCGTCTGCTGGTGTTGCCGGGGATGGATACGGTGGATGCCTCGGCGGTGGATACGAGCCTGCTGGGGTTCTACCACTCGTATTTTGCCGACAACACCTCGGTCCTTTCCGATTTGTTTCACGACTTCATGGGGGCTCCCGCGGCGAGCCGTAATGGACTGCAGGCCGTGGTGACCGCTGCTGGGAAGTACTGGAAATTCGTGCCCGGCAAGTGAGGGGACGGGGCGCGACCTCCTGAGTTCTCACATTAGTTTCATTCGCATCGCGCGCTGGGGAGTTGGGAGCGGCGCGAAGCGCCGGTCCCTGAGGGGCCGGGGTCGCGCGGGAGCGCGCGCGCAGCGGGCGCGAGTGGGGGACCCTATTGTTTGGCCAGGGCTGGCTCGGTTCTCGCTTGCGAGAACCGGGGATGAACCTTGGTTGGGCCACGGACGCAACTTCCGCACAGGGGGAGAGTTCGTACTGGAGACGATCTCTGGGATTCCTGTTTGTCTGGCCTGAGCGTGAACCCCGATTGGAGCCAAATTCATGAATAACAATGCGTGGGATGAGTCGGTGCATGGGCCGGTGGTGGAGTCGGTGGCGGTAGAGCCTGGGATGCAGCGAGTGGTCACGCCCGTGACGCGGCGCGCCTTTATGCGAGGCGGGGCGATGGCGGTGGTGGGGACGGCGGCGATCCCGACGTTTCTCACGCGCAGCGTGATGGCCCAGGCGACGGAAGCGCAGGCGAGGGGCAAGAAGCTGGTGGTGATCTTCCAGCGGGGCGCGGCGGATGGGCTGAATGTGGTGGTGCCGTATCGGGAGCCGTCTTACTACCAGTACCGCCCGAACATCGGGATTCCGCAGAACGCGGTGATCGATCTGGACGGGTTCTTTGGGCTGCATCCGGCGATGGCGGCGCTCAAGCCGCTGTGGGATCAGAAACACCTGGCGATCGTGCACGCTTCGGGATCGCCGGATCCTTCGCGGTCGCATTTCGATGCGCAGGATTTTATGGAGTCGGGCACGCCGGGGTTCAAGGCGACGCAGGATGGATGGCTGAACCGGGCGCTGCAGGCCGAGGATTTGGCCTGTCCGGAGTGCGCGCATACGCCGTTCCGGGCGGTAGCGCTGGGCTCGGAAGTGCCGCGGACGCTGGAAGGGCGCATCCAGGCGGTGGCGCTGAACAACATTCGGGATTTCGGTGTGCAGTCCTCGTCGGCGGCGGCTGGGTTTGCAGCCATGTACGACGAGAGCACGGATGCGGTGCTGCATGGCACGGGGCAGGAGACCTTTGAGGCGGTGAAGATGCTGAAGGCCGCCGATCCGACGAAGTACACGCCTGCAGCGGGGGCGGAGTATCCGGGCGGGCCGTTTGGGAACAGCCTGAAGCAGATTGCGCAGCTGCTGAAAGCGAACCTGGGGGTGGAGGCGGCGTTCGCGGACATCGGCGGATGGGATACGCACCAGAACCAGGGCAATGTCGAAGGCCAACTGGCGGGGCGGCTGCGGGAGTTCAGCGCCGGGCTGGCGGCGTTCTGGACAGACATGGGGGATCAGGCGGGGGATATCGTGCTGGTGACGATGTCGGAGTTTGGGCGGACGTGCCGGCAGAACGGGACGGGCGGGACGGATCACGGACACGCCAACGTGATGTTCGCGCTGGGCGGGCCGGTCGAGGGAGGGAAGGTTTACGGGCGGTGGCCCGGGCTGGCTCCGGAGCAGCTCTATGAAGGGCGGGACCTGGCGATTACTACAGACTTCCGGCAGGTGCTCGCCGAGGCGGCGTACAAGACTTTGGGGGCGCGGAAACTGGAGGTGGTGTTCCCCCAGTCTGGACTACAGAGGAGGAACTTCCTGAACATTCTTCAAGTATGAGATGAAGGACTCAGGCGAGTTAATATCCTTGTGGAAAACGTGGCCGGGACGAGTTCCCGGCTTTTGCTTTTTCCTGGGCGGCTCGGTTTTTTCGATTCGGGCTCGAAGATGTCGAAAGGCATTACTTTCGGCTGAAGGACCATCCGAAATGCTTTGATCTTTGAACCGCAGGAGCTTTAGCTTCTTGCTGTGGGGTGAACCTGGCGATCCCAACGGTGGGGTGAAGGGGTCTTACGGCTCGGTGGAGAGGGGTCGTGCCGCGAGGGTCTCCTCTCCGCGGGAGAGGCCAGACGCCGTCCGGTTCAATCGTGCCAGCTGGCCTTTGAGTCAGAGCAAGGGCTCCAGAGCACTCCGATTTCTGTGGCACACCATAGTTTTGGGCGCGGGGGATATTCACATCTGGATGCCCACCCAAAGTGCTATTGTGGCGAAAAATGCCTGGATGAAATGCTTGGGTCACGAGAGTTGTGGCGCGACCTGGCGCGGCACTCCGTAGCGGGAAGCATCTCGGTGAGGTACGGGAAACGTCTCATGAAGCCTGCGTGGTTAGCCGCTGTCGCCCTGCCTCTTTTGTGCACATCCCTCCTGTACCCGCAAGAGAACCCCTCCACCACCCCTGCAACGAGCAACCCCTCACCTGATGCGAAAGCGGCGGCTGCGCCTGCGGCGCAGGATACCGCTCCGGCTGCCAATGCTGCGGCGCCGGCGCGGAAAGATGCCGAGATTGTGGGGAAAACCTCGGGGAAGGGCGAGGACCTGGGCGAAGCCGAGCTGAAGGCGAGGCTCACCGGGCGGCCGCTGTTTCTGCGTGGGCTATGGCTGGGAGAGGATCTGCACTTCAACATGAACGGGGACCTGGTGGGGCAGTCACCGAAGGGGTCATTCACGTTGTGCGGTGTTTTTGTCGATAAGGTGCGGGTCACAAAGAAGACCATTGAATTAGAAGGCGTACGTTTTGGAGTTCATTTTGAGGGAGAAGCACCCTGGGAGCAGCAGGCCACTTCGTTCGACCGGATTCAGATCACGCCGAAGAAGAAACATCAACTGATCGTGATCGACCGGCAGCTGGTGATCATTCCAAAGAAGAAGAAAGGTCTGTTTGGGATCGGCGGGAAAGACGGCACGGACGCCAAAGACGTGAAGAACGGCTCGTCCGGCAAGAAGGAAGATGGGAGCGCCGGGTCAGCGGGAGATGAGGAAGTCGCCAGTGGAAAGGAACTGCCACCGGGAGCGACCACATCGCCGGAGGAATCTGCCGAGCATTTGCGGAATGCGCTGAACAAGATTTTTGCGCCGGATCTGGACGGAAAGATGATCGCGGAGATGCCGGACTACTGGCAGTATTTCTACCAGGCGCAGGACTCGCACAAGTGGCTGGAGCCGACGGACGGAACGCTGGTGCATCCGGGGCCGGGCGTGAGCGGTCCGAAAATCCTGAAGAATGTGGTGCCGGCGTCGAACGACTACGCGCAGAAGGGCGAAGTGGCGGGCGTGGCAAGCTACAAGGTAATTCTCGATCCGAAGGGGAAGATTCTGGCCGTGGCGGTGTACCGGCCGATCGGGTTTGGGCTGGATGAGAATGCGGTGGCGGCGATCGAGAAATCGACATTTGCGCCGGCCGTGAAGGATGGGAAGGCGGTTTCGTCGGTGATCGACGTAGCGGTGAACTTCAGGATTTATTCCGGGCGTACGGCCGCCGGAGCGGCGCCGGAAGCGGGTGTGGATCCCGGCGCGTCGCCGGTGACGGGCAAGCCGGCGATGCCAGGGCTGTACTCACAGCAGGCGCAATCCAATACGCAGGCGCCGTCCAATACGCAGGCACAGAACGAACCCCACTAATCGCGACTGTGTTCAGAGAACACGGACATCGCCGTGGATACCGGTCTCTACGGGTCTCCGTACTTTCCGGGATCGACCCAGGAAGCGTTGCGCTTCAGGTGGAATCCGACATTCTTCGTCGGTCTCACCCTGACGAATCTCCGATTGCCGAATTTCGAAAAGGTCCCATTCACGATCAACCGATAGAGGAATGCGACCAGCCCGTTCGCAACGCATTAGCCCATCAGCGGTTGAAGGGGTATTCCTGAATCCAGTGGAAGCCTCGGCTGACGAGGAGGAAGTGGTTGCGGTCCTCCAGGCGGAGCTGAATGTGGGTGGGGTGGCCGTCGATGGGGCCGTCGAGGATGAGCTGATCGGGCGAGGGGCGGGTGAAGGTTAGCGCGATTTTTTGGGTGCTTCCGCGACGGCCGGTGAGGGCGACGGCGCTCTTCTTTGGATCGACGGCGGCGTTGTAGAAGGTTTGCGCGTCGTTCATCTGCTGGACGGCGGCCAGGTCGAAGTGCTCGAAGAGGATGCGGCGCCAGCGGGTGGTATCGGTGAGGAGCGGCGGCCGCTGGTGGCCGTCCACGGTGAACTGCTCGACATTCCAGATGCCGTAAAGGGCGGGCTGCGGCGCGCCGGGGCCGTACTGTTTCCAGCCCTGGCGTACGCCGTAGAAGTTCATGGCGATGAGCCAGACGGCGTAGAGGGCTCCAGCGGCGAGGGCGATGCGGTTGGCGCGTCGTGAGCGGAAGAGAGGCGTCGCCGGCGCGGGTTCCGTGGCGCGGTTGAGGAAGAAGAAATCGGCGAAGCGGCGGAACTGCGGTGCGAGCAGAATGAGCGCGAGCAGGATGAGCTGGAAGGAGAAGAGCTTGACCGGAACGTCGTAGGTCATGTTGAGGATGAAGACGTAGGTCATGTCGGCGAGGGAGATGAGGGCGCCGAGGGTGATGGTGCGAGGAAAGAAAAGAAGGAGACCACCGATGATTTCCACGCAACCGGCGGCGATTTCGTAGGGCTGCGAGGCTCCGACGGAAGACCACAGAACGCCCATCAGGGACATGTTGCCGAAGGGTTCGATCAGGGTGAATAGGCCAGGGAAGGGCATCTGGAGGGGAACGGCTTTATCGAAGCCGTAGACGAGCATCTGGCCGGCGAGCGCAAAGCGGACGAAGAGGAAGAACCAGCGGTGAAGGGCGGGGTAGCCGGGGCGGCGGCGATCGAGGAGAGACCAGATGACGGTAGTGAGGATGGAGAAGAGCAAGAGGCAGAAAGTCAGGACGAAGTCGACGGTTTTGTCGCCGCTGCCGCTGCCGGTGAAGACGAGCGGTGCATGGTGATGGAACACGTGCGCGGCGGTGAAAGTGATGATCGGCTTCCAGGGCGGGATGGAGGAGGGGTCGGGAAAGTCGTACCCGGGATTGGAGAGCAGTGTGGTGAGGATCTGGGTGGAAAGGCAGTAGAGGCCGAAGTAGACGAAGCAGAAACGGAAGGCGATGCGGGTGGCGAGGGTCCACGGAGTGGCGGAGGTGATTTCGATTGGGGTCGGAGCGGGAACGGTTGACGTGGACAGGGCGCACCTCCAGCGCAGGGATTGGAGCGGAGCGGGATTCGAAAATGATGCCGGAAGAGGCGGGGCCGTGTAAATGGCGCGGTTTGCGATGGGAGGAACGGGACCCGAATTCGCGGTTGCGGGCAGGACTTCGCGATTAGGATCGGGGCGGAGTTGGGAGGGTGCTGTTCCAAAACGGAACCAGGTTCTCAAAATGTAGGTACTTTCGGGTCGGAACGGCAGAATGAGTTCTTGATGTTTGGCGAGAAAGGGGTTTCGCTACTTGCTGTGGGGTGAACCTGGCCGGATCCCGTTGGGGTGTTTTTGGCGGAGGGGCGGACGGGCGTTTGTGGCCGGACCCTGTTTGGGGAGGCGTTTGTGGTGGAGGGGCGGACAGGCGTTTGTGGAAGGAAGCGAGGGGAAACATAAGGCGGGAGGGAATTTGGAAACGGTGATCCGGTCTCGCTCAGGCGCAGGGGAGTTCGACGCGGAAGAGAGTGCGAAAGCCGGGCGGCAGGTTGTGGGATTCGACGGAGAGGTGGCCGCTGTTTTTCTCGGTCAGGTCTTTGGAGACCCAGAGGCCGATGCCGGTGCCGACGTCGGTCTTGGTGGTGAAGAACGGGTCGAAGATGCGGGAGAGGTTTTCCGGCAGTATGCCGTGGCCGTTGTCGGCGATGGTGATGGTCGCTTTGCCGCCGGAGCAAATGGCTTCGATGCGGACAGAGCCGCCGGATTCAGGTAAGGCGTCGCAGGCATTGGAGACGAGGTTGGTGAGGATCTGGCGCAGGTCGTCAGCGGGGATGGGAAGGCTGAAGTCCCGGAAGGGAGTGACGCAAATCTCGGCGCCGCGGGTGACGCAGCGGGGCTGAAACATGGCGGCGACGGAGTCGATGGTGTCGACGACGCTGACGGGGCCTGGGGCGGAGCGGGAGCGCACGAAGGTGAGGGTGCGGCGGGCGATGGCGCTGAGGCGCGCGAGTTCCTGGTCGGCGCGCTGGAGGTAGTCGCTGGTTTCGGCAGAGAGATTAGGATCGGCCTTCGCGAGATAAATGAGGTTGATGACGGCTTCGAGCGGGTTGTTGACCTCGTGGGCGATGGTGGCGGAGAGACGTCCGATGGCGGCGAGCTTTTCGGAGCGGACGAGGGCGGACTCGGCGTTCTTGCGGTCGGTGATGTCGATGGTGACGCCGTGCCAAATGCGGGGATTGGCAGCGGAGGGAGTGCCGCGGGTTTCGAGCCAGTGGAGCTCGCCGTTGGGCCAGCGGACGCGAAATTCTGCGCGGAAGCTCTGACCGACGGAGGTGGCGGCCTCGACCGCTTCAAGGACGCGGGCGCGGTCTTCTTCGACGATGAAATTGGTCCAGTCGTCGGAGACGGAAGTATCGGAGTAGGGGCGGCCGAAGATTTCAGCGCCGCCGTCGGCCCATTCGATGCGGCCGGTGTCGGCGTTGTGCATCCAGGCGGCAAAGCAGCTGGCCTGCTGGGCTTCCATGAGGGCATTGGTGCGGACCTGGAGAGAAGCGAGGGCGGTGCGGAGCTCGCTGCTGGTGAGGCGCTGGCGGTCGCAGAGGAAAGCGATGAAAGCACCGATAGCGAGGATGACAATGGAGTAGAGAAGCGACTGGGGATGGAGCGAGAAGAAGCCGTTGTGCGCAAGCGCGAGGTGATTGAAGAAGAGGGCAGTGAGGAGGACCGACAGCAGGCCTGGACCCAGGCCAGTGAAGAGGGTGATGCCGGCGACGAAGACGAAGTTGAGGGCGACCGGAGTTCCGTGCAAGGCGGGCGTGCGAATGCTGAAGACGACGCCGACCCAGGGGAGGACAACGGCGGCGACGTAACCACAGATTTGGACCAGGAGATGGGATTGGCGAGACGTGCCTGGAGGTGAGGGTTGGGTCAAATTGCGGCCTCGAACAACGCATCGCGCGCGGGGATGTTTGGGGAAATCCGGGGATCGGACGCTGACGTGAAGACAGGATACACGGCAGCTAAAAAGCGGTCGGCTAAAAAGCGGTCGGCTGGAAAAGCTGTCAGCTAAGAGGCGGTCAGCGAAAGTAGCGGTTAGCGGAGAGGCGGTCGGCAAACTGCGAGCGAAAAGGCGGAGGAGGGTACGGGGTAGAAGCAACTAGAATAGCAATATGGCGCAGGACATCTCCGAAGTTTTGAAGCAGGCGATGGCATTGCCGAGTGAGGCAAGGGCTGCACTGGCGGGCGCTCTGCTGGATAGCCTGGATGAAGCAGTCGAAGCGTCGGTTGAGGCCGAGTGGGATCGGGAAATCGCTCGTCGGATCGAGGAGCTTGACTCTGGGGAGGTGAAGCCGATTCCCTGGGCTGAGGCGCGGCAGCAGATCGCG
>PMAM01000186.1:1422-5514 GCA_003152595.1 Acidobacterium sp. | reverse complement strand
ATCCGTCGCGGCGCTCAACCGAGCGCCACGACCTTACTCCCTGGGCAGCCACCGCGGCACCGGCTTCTCCACCCGCACCACTTTCCCGCCCTCGCACACCGCCACCAGCCGAAACGACCTCCGCAAATCGTCGTTGTCGAACACCCACACATGCGGCGCCTCGCGCATCGCCCTCCGCAAATTCTCCAGGATTCGCGGATACCGTGCCGTCAGCTTCTCCTGTGGCACATCGTGCCCGCCCTGCAGCACCCGCATCGCCACCCGCTCCTCGCTGACCTCCGGCCCCGCGATCCCGATAAAGCAGAGCAACACTGTGTAACCCGCTTCCGCCGCAGTCCGCAGAAAGCCCAGCTTGTCGCCCACCGGATCGGAAAACACCGTCTCTAAGACAAAACTCTCGCGCTGTCGAATCAGTTCTTCGCGAATCGTGCCGGCCACGCGCGCCGCAGCGTAGGGGTCCATTTTCAGCTCACGCGCCAGCACGTCGGCGTTGACCAGCCGCAGCCNNAGCAGCGTGCTCTTGCCCGCTCCGTTCGGCCCGGCGAGCGCCACCACAATCGGTCGCCGATCGAGCACGGACTCGGGCAACGAACCCATCAGTCGCCGGCCGCGGACTTCTTCGTTGGCTCTGTGCGCCCTGCCGTCTTCTTTTCCTCTGAAGGATCCCACGCCCGGTTCACGAACCGTCCCACCGTCCGTGTCCCGTCTCTCTCGATGCGCTCCAGCATCCCGGCCCGCTCCGGATGCGGCCGGAAGTGCGGATACGCCTGCGCCTCCAGATAGTCCGCAACGCGCCTGCGACCCTCGGGCGAATCGACGCGCGTGAGCACCTCCGACAGCGCCACTGCGCTCCCGCACAGCGCCAGAACCTGGTGCCCCTCGAGCAGCAAATCCACCGACCGCCCCAGCCGCGCCCAGAACTCCACCTGCCCGGCAATGGACCGCTCCATGACCTCACCCGCAAGCCGCGCATCCAGTACCAGGCCGTCCGAAAGTTTCACCGGCTGACTCATAGCCAAAGGGTAGCATAATGCTACCTGGAGTGGACCCCAGCCCGGGAAGGCATGGGCTAACCAACTCGCCAACACCAGGGGGCCCGCAGCCCGAGCCTCGTGAATAAAATCAACAACATCCAGAGGGGCAGACCCCCCTCTAGCCCAAAATCGACCCCCACGATGCCCGCCGAGCCTACCTATCCGGCAGGGCGCAACTCGACCCGGTAGTCCTGGTAGTCGACCTTGACGATGGTCTCGCCAAACATAAAGCTGCTGGACTCCGCTCTCAGATGAGTGGCCTCCGGATAGCCGCCAATGTTTGCATACTGCCGCACCATCTGCGTCGGTCCGGTCACCAACGACGAGTTCTTCGACGCTGTCCCCTCAAGCTGAACGATCGACCCATCCTTGGCGTCCACCCACAAACTTCCTTCGATCAGATACGAAGCCTTCCGCTTTGGGATCAAGTCCAGAACCAGGCAGTCTCGTCCATCCAGTGGCTGGGGTCCGTCGGCCTTCAGTTTCATCTCATAGTTTGCCGAAGTGATCCATGCGCTCTCTCGGACGCCCGGCTGGTTCAGGCGCTTTTCATTGTCCAGAATCGCGTTCAATACGAGATCCCGCATGAGAGCTGAGCCGGTCTGCGAGACGATGACGTAGCTCTTCCCCGACTCCTGTTTGTAGGTCGTGTTGACGACCATTTCGGCTACAGGATGGATTTCGTCCTTGCCTCGGTAAACGGCATAGTGCTCGGTCACGGTATATCCAGCAAGGTGATCGATTCTGGCCTTGACCGCTGCATCCACTTTCTGGATCACGGTTGCCGCATCGGGTTGTTGAGCCGGCAGCAGCATGATTCCGAAGAACGGAAAGAACAAGGTTGCCAGCCATCCGATGCGAAGCCGTTGCTGCGAGAGTTCAATCATCGTCAATAGGATGCGCACTTGAGGCGCGCATAGAAACCGGCTTGCCGCGCTGGAAGGACAAGAGGGCCCCGAAGCACCAAATCGAACCTCTCCAGTTCAGGACGAATCAAGGCGTTGTGGGGTTAGCCAGCGGAGAAGGCGCAGCGGCTTTCAACTCGTCCAAATCCTTCAGGATGTCTTGCGAGCGAGCCGGATCATCTCTGCTTGCAATCGACGTCGAATAATCGGAATAGAATCCGAGGATGTTGTCGCGAAGTTCGGGCGAGGTGCCGTCAAACTTGCGGCCCGCGAGTTTGGCCAGCAGGCTTGCGTAAGTCGCATCAGCTAACGTGTATTCAGCCGCTTTGGTTCTGTTCCCGTCATCCAGATCGCAGTTGGGCAGGACCAGCGTGCCGGCACGCACCTGCTCGAGATAGACGCGGTATTGATCGACGGTAGTATTGATGCTCTTGATATAGAGGTCTTCCGTCTTTGGCGTAGGGTTATCAAAGCCCATGCCCTTGAAAGGGCCGATCCTGGGAATGAATCTGAGAAGTACTGACAGTACCCGTGTGCCGAAACCAGGCTTCGTATAGGTCTTCCCCCATTCCCGCTCGTAATCGGAGCGCGATAGCCGATACAGAAACTTTGTCCGGGAAAAGTTAGGTGTTTCCCGCATCAGATCTTTCTTGCGCATCTGCAGCGCAACCTGGGTCATCTGCGGAATCAGCCGGCTGACGGAGTAGCGATAGGAGCCAATCGCCAGGTCTTCGTGCGTCAGCACGTCCTTCAGTTGCAGTCCGTATACGACCGAAAACGTCCGCTCCAGCAACGGCTGCGCGACCCTGAANNGTGTCGAATCCAAATTCAACCTTCAGATGGGCCGTAGTGTCTTGCGCGTAGCGAACGGAATTGCCATATTTGGCTCGGAGCTTGGGGTAGCGCATCGCGACAGCCTGATTGACGGCCGGGTGACCGTCGATATCCGCCGTATAGTGCGATAGTGCACCCAATGCGAAAGCGTACTCGTTGGCATCCTGACTTTGATGAAGCAGTTCCAGAACAAAATCTCCGCTGCGAACATAGTGAACCAGGTTGCTGAAGTCTTTGCTGCCGAAGGGATAGTAGCCCAGGTCCTGGATGACTGAGCCCCCATAAGCGTAGGAGTGCGCTTCTGTGATCTGGTCTTCAGTCAGATTCGGAAAGCGTTGCAACAGGAGCGGGCGAATCTCGGATTTCCATACCAGGTCCACGATTTCCTCGTGGGTGAGAACGGAGTATGCAAATAGCGCTCCGCAGGACGCGAACATGGCGAGACTGAGCGCCACCGTGCGTGCTCGAAGCGAACTCCATTTTCTGGTCATGAGTGAGAATCACCCATGGTAATCCGCTCGGTTGAATATCATCTGCTGTCGAGCAACCGAGTAAAGCGGTGTAGACGACGCGGCGCTCTGGCGTGCCAGGGCCACCGCGAGCAGGGATCGGAAGACATTTCATATCCTCGGGGCCGGCAACGCTGCGTCTTGCTGAATTCCGCGAGGGCAATCTTAACCCGAAGGATATGGGTCGAGTGTCCCACGCGACGAATCGAAAAGCTGTTCAATTCGATACAGATTGTGCAGGCACAACGGGACATCGATCTCCGATCAGCGATCGCGTCTCCCGACGCGATCGCCGGAGATCCGCCAACCACAGCCGCCGGTGCCCGCCTACTTCTTTTCCGGCTCCTTCACCCGAAAGCTATAGAGAATCCCCTCGCCCAGGTCTTGTTTCACGCCGAGGTCTTCCAGACCCTTCTTTGCAGAATCCGGCAGGGGCTTGCCTACCTCGAAGACGATGGGCTCGCCGTTCCACTCGCCGACCAGCACTTCCGAGGCGAAATGAAACGCCTGCGTGGTTTTGGGCACGGCGACGAAGATGATCTCGCGTGGGTGCCACGGCGTGTTCGGAGTGGACTGCGAAACCGGCACGATGTCATGGACCTCGAGATTGACGCTGAGCGTGACGGCGGCCCCGTGGCTCACGATGTGGTAGCCGACGGTGTTGGCGTCGCGGATGGTGAAGTCCGTGCGATCGAGCGCGTCACATCCGTGCAGCCTGGGGTTGGTGGAGGTGCATTCGTAACGAGGGATCCCGAAATCTTCAAGAGCGACCTCGGCGGGAACAGGTTTGGTGCCGGAAAACTCGCCGGG
>PMAM01000186.1:0-1381 GCA_003152595.1 Acidobacterium sp. | reverse complement strand
CGAACGCCGTGATGGCGATGCTGCGAGTGCGTGTGCTTGCCAGGGCGCCGGTCATGCCGACTGGATCATAGCGCCGGGCGAGTCGGTGGAAACCGGGAAGTTGGGCTGGCTGCGAGGGCGATTCCTCAAACGGGAGAGCGGTGCCGATTCCGGAAGCGGGAGATCCGGAAATCACCAGCGATCGGCCTCAACCGCCCTCCGGGCGAAAATCTGGCCGTCGTAGCCAGCACGAGTGCCGGGGTGCCCGGTTGCCCGGGCACCCCTTCCCATCATTGGCCCGTGGAGGCGTAAAAGTCCGCAAGGTCGTGCTTGAACGTCTTCAGCGCCTCGACGTTCAGGTACACCATGTGGCCAGCCGGGTAGTAGCCGAACGTGACGTTCTTCGCCAGCTCGGGCGTCAGCATCATGTGCGCCAAGTCGTACTCCGTCACGAAGAACGGCGTCGCCAGGTCGAAGTAGCCGTTGGCCGAGAAGACCCTCAGCTTCGGGTTCTTGCGCATGGCATCGGCCAGGTCCCCCGCCAGATAGGGCAGCGAAGCGCGTCCCCCTCCGCCGCCGCCAAAGCCGCGCTGTCCGGGCATCACATGATGCATGTCCCAGGGCACTTCGGACTCGGTATGGACACGGTACGTATCGGTGGTGTCGTACTTCAGCTCGCGTGTCAGGTAGTCATGGAACGCGCTGACGAAGGCGCCCTCGATGCCGGTGTCGGACGGGTCGTAGCCCGGGAACTCGCCCGCGTCGTCGACGTCCGTGCCTTCGAAACGCGCGTCGTACCGGCCCAGGATGTCCCCGTCATCCCGCATAAGCTGCTTGCGGAAGCGCGTGGGACTGATGCGCAGGTGCGCCTCCTTGACGTACTGGACGCTGAGGCCGGTATAGCCAGCGATCTTCGCGGCAATCGCGTCATACCGCTCCGGTGAAAGCTGATCGCCCTCGCGAAGAGCCTCGGCATAATCGCCGCGGGCGAACGTGCGAACTTCCTGCAGGTAGGCCTTCACGTCGGGCGGCTTGTTCTGCAGCTTGTTGTGGAACCAGGCGATGGCCGCGTAGGAGGGCAGGTTACCAATAGAGTCCTCATCGAGCCCCGGCGCCATTACGTTGTAGTTGAGGATCGAGGACAGCAGCACCACCCCGTTCAGCGAGATGCCGTCGCCCTCGAGCGCGTCGGCCAGGCCGCAGGAGCGCGGCGTGCCATACGACTCGCCGAAAATGAACTTGGGCGAGTTCCAGCGCTGGTTGACCGTCACCCAGCGAAGCACGAACTTGTCGAACGCCTTGATGTCCTGATCGACGCCGCGAAAGTCCTTGTCGGTCCCTTTGCCGACGGCCTTGGAATAGCCGGTCAGCGGAGCGTCTACGAAGACGAGATCCGACTTGT
>PMAM01000074.1:20333-32516 GCA_003152595.1 Acidobacterium sp. | reverse complement strand
GGCTCGCCGCGGCGAGCCTTTGGTTGGGAGAAATATTCCTCCCAGTATGTTCAGGGTAAGATGCCGGAGTTAGGAGTGCAAGGAGAATCGGAAGGTGTGACGGTACGGAGGTAATGGGATGAACGGTGGACCGGGAGCCCGTACCAGCTATCGAGCAAGCCTTCACCTGGGGTTAGCTGACGGTATTTTAGATTGTTCATGCCAGTCGGGGACGGGTTCGGCGGACTTGGTCCATGCGGCGACGATCAGATCGCGGAGCATGGAGGCTCCGGCGGCTAATCTTTCGGCGGTGAACTGGCGCGATTCTGCAGTCCCGGTGCCGTCGAAGCCATGGGCTTTGTCGAGCTGGTAGACCTTCTCGACATCGGTGCCGGTGTGGCGGAGGTACGCGAGGTAGTCGTTCCACTCGTCGCCGATGGGGTGCAGGGGCGTCATGAGCGGCTGGACATCGGAGGCGTCGATGGCGGCGTCGACAAACGTGGATTCGAAGAGACTGTGGATGTGGTGCTCGGTGGTGTAGCCGTTGGGATTGGGCCCGACCCAGCCGTTGTACTGGATGGAGACGTGGAGGGGTTGGGAACCGTCGCCGACGTAATGGCCGAGCCAGCCGGCATAGAAGAGGATGGCGGCTTCGACGGGTTTCGTGTCCTGGTGNNTCGGGGCGGAGGTCGGCGGCGCGGTCGGGGTGGGCGGCGATGTACGCGTAGAGGGCGGCGATGTACTGATAGCGCTCGCGCGGCAGGGTGCCGATGAGGTCGGCGTATTCCATGTCGATGAAGTGGTCGGGGGCTTGGGCGGCGTTGAGTTCCGGTTCGGCGCGAGAGCGCCAGCGGTCGGGCTCGGGGCCGAGGTAATCGATTTCGCTGATCGCCTCCGGAGTCCGGAGGAAGGCGGGCATATCGGCGGGGAGCGACTGCGCAGCGAGTCGATTGACGATGCGATGGCCTTTGCTGCCCCATGCATGCGAGAGCGGAACGGAGAAGACGCAGAGGAGGACGAGGAACAGGGGCCGAAGGGATTTCATCAAGGGTGAGTATAAAGGCCAGCCTGTAGGCGGTAGCCGGTGGCCTGTAGCAGGGAGCAGGGAGGGAGAACTATTTCGACTGCTTGTCCTGGAATCCTTTGCTGAGCATCAGGCTGATGGCAGCAATGCCCGCGAAGAAGATGAAGAGCGAGGGAAGGTTGCCGGGCGAAACGTGGCCGGCGCGGAACAGCAGGTAGCCGATGGCGAGGTTAAGGAGAGCCCAGAGGACGTTGATCGTGGGCGAGGAGAGACCTTTGCCGGGTGGCTTGGCGAAGGGCGTGGGAAACGGGTCGCCGGAGACGCCGTGGACAAAGTGCGGGACGGCGTTGGCGAGGAACGTCCCCGCGAAGAAGCAGGCGATCCAGGAGTACCAGGGCATGGCTGCAGAGTACAGCGAATAGCGTCGAGCGTATAGCGGAGGTCTCTCGCCTCAACCCCGTGTCCCTCGATCGGGACATGGGGTATCATGACGCCGACTTGAATACGGTTACTCCCTGTTTGTCCGGGTGGCTTCGAATAAAAACCAGGCGCGGCGCTGGGTCTGGTCGATCCAGTTTTCGATGAGGCTGGCGGTGGCTACGTCTTCAGCGTCGTCGCAGAGGGTGTGGCAGGCGCGCAGGCTGAGGACGAGGGCCTTCTCGTCTTCGTGCAGTTCACTGAGCATGTCGGCGGGGGTGACGTAGTCGGCGTCGTTATCCTCAACGCGCTGAAGGCGCGCGATGTGGCCGATGGAGCGGATGGTAGTGCCGCCGATTTTGCGGACGCGCTCGGCGATGTCGTCGGTCATGGCGAAGATCTGGTCGCCGTGGTCGTCGAGGAGGAGGTGGTAGTCGCGGAAGTGCGGGCCGCTCATGTGCCAGTGGAAGTTCTTGGTCTTGAGGTAGAGGGCGAAGACGTCGGCGAGAAGGGTGTTGAGGGCGCCGCTGATTTCCTTCACAGCTTTGGGCTCGATATCGGAACGGTTGTTGAGGGGAGCCTTCTGGCGGGCGACGAGTTCGGACTTCGTGGGCATTTGGATCTCCTTTCAAATGATTCCGGAGGTACAGATTACGTGCCGGGGCGGGACGATGCAGGCTTTGTGGGCGGGTTTCTTGATTTTGTTATGCTCCGGGGATGCGGAAACGTTTCTGGTTTGGTGTGGGTCTGGTGTTGGCCAGTCTTTGCTTCGCGTTCGGCGCGGTTGCGCAGAGCGCGCCGCCTTTGTCGCCGCAGGAGAAGGCGATGGTGGCGTATATCGATGCGCATGCCGGGGAGTCGAACGCGCTGCTGGAAAAGCTGGTGGACATCAACAGCGGCACGCACAATCTCGAAGGCGTGCGGGCGGTGGGGAAGATCATGACATCCGAATTCGAGGGGCTGGGGTTCGCGGTGCAGTGGATCCCGATGGATGAAGTGCAGAGGGCGGGAGTTCTGGTGGCGGAACACAAGTGTCCTGCCGGAGAAGGGCCTGACTCGAAAGCCTGCGGGAAGCGGATGCTGCTGATCGGGCACATGGACACGGTGTTCGAAAAGACGAGCCCGTTCCAGACGTATACGGTGAACGGCAACATCGCGACGGGACCAGGCGTGAACGACATGAAGGGCGGCCTGGTGGACATGCTGTACGCGCTGAAGGCCATGCAGGCGGCCGGCGTGCTGAAGGACGCGGAGATCACGGCGGTGCTGAGCGGCGATGAGGAGGCGCATGGCGAGCCGGCCAGCATCTCGCGCCGCGACATGATCGCGGCGGCACATCACAGCGACGTGGCGCTGGAGTTTGAGGGGACGCCGCGGGTGGATGGCGTTTTCTACGGCAGCGTGAGCCGGCGCAGCGCGATCACCTGGCACCTGAAAACGACGGGCGAGACAGGGCACTCGTCGGGGATTTTCAACGAGCGGATGGGGTATGGGGCGATCTACGAGCTGGCGCGCATTCTGGATGCGTTTCGGACGCAGCTACCGGAGCCGTATTTGACCTACAACGTGGGGATGGTGGCTGGCGGAACGAGTGTGCATGTGGATGAAGCCGGGAACAACGCGACGGCGACGGGTAAGGACAACGTGATCGCGCCGGCAGCGTATGCGAGCGGGGACATTCGCACGATCTCGAACGAGCAGAGCGAACGCGTGGAGAAGAAGATGGAGGCGATCGTCGGCGAGCACCTGGCGAAGACAGGCGCCACCATTAACTTCGGAGAGGGGTATCCGGCCATGGCGCCGACGGCGGCGAGCCGGGCGCTGCTGAAGATGCTGAACGGAGCGAATGCCAGCCTGGGGTTTGGCGCGATGCCGGAGCTGGATCCGATGAAGCGGGGCGCGGGAGACATCGCCTTTGTGGCGGATATCATTCCGGGGCTGGCTGGCGTAGGCGCGACGGGTGAGGGTGCGCATGCGCCGGGGGAGACGCTGGATTTGTCGACGCAGCCGATCAACACGAAGCGCGATGCGGTGCTGATGTACCGGCTGACGAAGGTGGGGCAGGGCGAGGAACTGACGAAGGCAAATTAGAATCGTGCCATGGCTGACATGGAGGTTTCGTCTCCAGCTTCGGCGGACGTGCTGGCGCGGGCGCGCCGGATCAAGTTGTTTCTCATGGATGTAGATGGAACCCTGACCGATGGCGGCGTCTGTCTGATCTCCACGGTTGCGGCGGGCGGAAGCGGCGAGCCCGTGGTGACGGAGATGAAGGTCTTCGACGCGCACGACGGGCAGGGACTGTCGCTGGCGCACACGATGGGGATCCAGACGGGTTTCATCACGGGACGGTCTTCGCCCGCGGTCGCGCGGCGCGCCAAAGAGCTGAAGGTCACGTTTGTGTATCTGGGACAGGCGAAGAAGACCCAGGCTTTTGAAGAGTGCATGCAGAAGGCGGGTGTGAGTGCGGAGGAGGTAGCTTATCTGGGCGACGATCTGCCGGACATCCCGCTGGCGCAGCGCGTGGGGCTGGCGGTGTGCGTGGCGAACGGGGCGCCGGAGCTGGCTGCGGTGTGCCACTTCACAACGCGGCGGCCGGGGGGACGGGGCGCGGCGCGCGAGGTCATTGAGCTGATCCTGAAGGCCCAGGGACGCTGGGAAGAAGCCGTGCCGCTGGCGCTGGCTTAGTGAACGCGTTGCTCGGATCGCGGATCAGGCGTCATACGCCGCCTTCGAAGATCTTCTTGCTGAGGTAGCGCTCCGCGGAGTCGGGGATGAGGGTGGCGACGCGTTTGCCGGGGCCGAGTCGTTGGGCGAGCTGGCAGGCAGCGTGGATGATCGCGCCGGAGCTGGAGCCGGCGAGAAGGCCTTCTTCGGCGGCGAGCCGTTTGACCATAGCGAACGCATCTGTATCCGTGACTGCGACAATCTCGTCGGCGCAGGAGCGGTCGAAGGTTTTGGGGACGAAGGAGACGCCGATGCCTTCGACTTTGTGCGGGCCGGGCGTGCCTCCCTGGAGGATGGAGCCCTCGGTTTCGACGGCAACGGTGAGGATCTGCGGGTTCTGCTCTTTGAGGAAGCGGGCGATCCCGGAGAAGGTGCCGCCGGTGCCGACGCCTGCGACGAAGGCGTCGATGTGGGCGTCCATCTGCTCCCAGAGTTCGGCTGCCGTGGTGTCGTGGTGAAACTGCGGGTTCGCGGGGTTGTCGAACTGGAGGGCGGCCCAGACATTGGAGTCGGATTTGGCGAGAGCGATGGCCTGGCGGATGGCGCCGGCCATGCCTTCGGCCTCGGGGGTGCGATGGACCTGGGCGCCGAAGCCGCGCATGAGGGCGCACTTTTCCTCGGCGAAGCCTTCGGGAACAAAGAGGACGACGCGGTAGCCGCGGTTGACGCCGACCAGGGCGAGCCCGACGCCGGTATTGCCCGCGGTGGCTTCGGTAATGATGGAGTCCTCGTGAAGGAGGCCGCGACGTTCTGCGTCGAGGATCATGCCGAGAGCCGCGCGGTCTTTGACGGAGCCGCCGGGGTTGAGGAACTCGAGCTTGGCGAAGAGGGCGGCGGAGTTGGGGGCGAGGAGGCGGCGGAGCTCGAGCACAGGAGTGTTGCCGATGAGGGCGGTGATGTCGGCGGCGGTGCGAAGGGTGGAGAGGGTGGCGGGCTGAGGCATAAGGACAGAACAGCATACCAGCGGAGCAGGTGGGTTCGGCGCCGGATAAGCGGGGGAGGGTGGCCGGGGATTTAGGGTTCGAAAGGGTTCGACCCCTGGCTGGCATTCGAATCAGGAAGATGCCACATCTGGCAACGGGGAGATCGGTTCGACGCGCCTTGCTGCGGCCGGAGGCTGCTCAGGGCGGGTTGTGGGACATCTGTTGTCTGTTTTCCAAAACGGTCCAGGACAGCATCGAAGTCCTTACCTTTGGCCAGGGGAGAGAACATTTCCTGTTGAGGTCTGGGCTGCAAAGGTATCGGCTTCTTGCTGTGGGGTGAACCTGGCGTGGAGGTCAAGCTCTGGCATTTTGGCTGGATGAGAAAAGGCTGTCAGAACGCCGGAAGCTTAACCTCCAAACCAGGTTCACCCGGATGGATGAGAAAAAGCTATTTTACAAATAGGTATGTGTGGCCTACATTCGTGGCATGGCAAAGACGTCTGAGAACAAGGCGGAGCGACGTGACCTGTTTCCTGGAGCGCTGGAATTGATGATCCTGGAGTCGCTGCGGCGCAAGCCCATGCATGGGTACGCACTGGTGCGGCACATCCAGGCCGTATCGAATGAGCTGCTGCAGATCGAGGAAGGGTCGCTGTACCCGGCATTGCAGAGGATGCTGCGCGAAGGATGGCTCGAGGCGGAGGCCGGGATCTCGGCCAAGGGCCGGCCGACGCGCATCTATCGCGTCACAAAAGCCGGCGTGCGCCATCTCGAACAGGAAAAGGCCAGCTTCGCCACGATGTTTGCGGGCATCACCCGTGTCCTGGCGCTGGCGCAGGGCCAGGAGTCAGCATGCTGAGGCTGTGGAAGCGCAGTCGGCGCTACGAAGACCTGGCGGTCTCGATCGAGGAGTACATCGGGGAGCGCACCGGGGAACTGATGGACGAGGGGCTGCCGCAGGAAGAGGCAGCCCGGCGCGTGCGGCGCGAGTTCGGGAACGTGACGCAGGTGAAGGAGCGAAGCCGCGAGGCGTGGCAGTGGCGCGGCTTCGAGCAACTGCTGGCGGACTGGAAGCTGACGCTGCGCCGGCTTGCGAAGGCTCCGGGATTTGCGACGACGGTACTGCTGACCCTGGCCATCGGCATCGGTGCCAACACCGCAGTCTTCAGCGTGATCAACAGCGTGGTGCTGCGTCCGCTGCCGTATCCGGAAGCGGATCGGTTGGTGGCTTTGCATCTTGACGCGCCGGGAGCGGCGGGGCTGACGAGCCTGAGCAGCGGACTACGGCTGTCGCCGTCGATGGACCTGACGTTTTCGGACCACAACCGCACGCTCGCCTGGATGGGCGTGTGGATTCCACAGACGGCCAACGTGACCGGGCTGGCGGAACCGGAGGAAGTGCACACGCTGCAGATCAGCGATGGCGTACTGGAGACGCTCGCGGTGCCGCCCGTGGCAGGACGCTGGTTCAACGAGGCCGATCAGGATCCGCGCGGAGCGAAGTCCGCCATGCTGAGTTACGGGTACTGGCAGCGGCACTTCGGCGGAGATCGTGCGGTCATCGGGCGGGCGATCGACGTGGATTCGCAGCCGCGCACCATTGTGGGCGTGATGCCGCGGGGCTTCCGTCTGGTGGATCAGAGCTTCGATCTGCTGGTGCCGACGGCATTTGACCGCACACATCAGATTCTGGCCGGGTTTGGCTACAACGGCATCGGCAGGCTCAGGCCTGGTGTCTCGATTGCGATGGCGAACGCGGACCTGCGGCGTCTTGTCGGGGTCTGGATGGATTCATGGAGCAATGGACCGGGCACCAATCCGCACTGGTATGAGAACTGGAAGATCACGCCGGCGGTGCAGCCGCTCAAGGAGCAAGTGGTCGGGAACGTAGCGAGCGTTCTGTGGGTGGTGATGGCAACCATCGGGCTGGTGCTGGTGATCGCGTGCACCAATCTGGCGAATCTGCTGCTGGTGCGAGCGGAGTCGCGGCAAATGGAGCTGTCGATTCGCGCGGCGCTGGGTGCAGGGCGGCTGCGGATTGCGCGGGAGCTGCTGCTGGAGAGCGTGACGCTGGGCCTCGTGGGCGGGGCGCTGGCGGTGGGGGTTTCTTTCGCAGGACTCCGGTTCCTGACCGCGTTGGGTCCAACGAATCTGCCGCGGCTTGCGGAGATTTCTCTGGATGCACGGTCCGTTACCTTCACCTTTGCGCTGGCGCTGTTCTCGGGATTCGTTCTGGGGCTGATTCCGGCGGTGAAGTACGCGTGGAGGCGGCAGGAACTGACCGGGACCGGGGGGCGAACGGCGAGCGCGAGCCGCGAGCGCCATCGGTCGCGCAACGTGCTGGTGGTGGCGCAGGTGGCCATGTCGCTGGTGCTGCTGGTGAGCGCGACGCTGATGATCCGGACGTTTGCGCGCATGCGCAGCGTCGATCCTGGGTTTACGGATTCCGCGCATCTGCAGATGCTGCGGATTTCGATTCCGGAGTCGCTGGTGCAGGATCCGACGATGGTGACGCGGACCGAGAATGCGATTCTGGACAAGCTCGCGGCGCTGCCGGGGGTGCAGGGCGCAGGATTTGCGAGCGCTGCCCCGATGGAGGGAATCGAGCCGAACTGGGATCAGATGACCGTCGAGGGCAAGAGTTACGACCATGAGAATCCACCGCTGCGGCTGTTCAATTCCGTCTCGCCCGGTTGGTTTCATGCAATGGGTACGCGGATTGTGGCGGGACGCGACTACACCTGGGACGATCTGTACGGGATGCGGCCGGTAGCGATGGTGTCGGAGACGTTTGCGCGCGAGGAGTGGGGGTCGGCCGCGGCGGCTGTTGGTAAACACATCCGGCAGTTCTCGAAGATGCCCTGGCAGGAAGTGATCGGCGTAGCGCAGGACGTGCGGCACAACGGCGTGGATCAGAAAGCTCCGGCGACGGTGTACTGGGGCGCGATGCTCCAAAGCCCCTATACGCAAAAGCCCACCATCGGCGTCGAGCGGTCGGTGACGTTTGCGGTTCACAGCGCCAATGCGGGAAGCGAGGGATTTCTGCGCGAGGTGCAGCAGGCGGTATGGTCGGTGAATGGGAACCTGCCGGTGGCGTCGCCGCAGACCATGCAGCAGATCTATGACGCGTCGATGGCGCGCACGTCGTTCACGCTGGTGATGCTGGCGATTGCAGGTTCCATGGCGCTGCTGCTGGGCATCGTGGGGATCTATGGCGTTATCGCGTATGCGGTCGCGCAGCGGCGGCGCGAGATCGGCATCCGGCTGGCGCTGGGCGCGCAGAGGGGCGAGCTGCGCTGGATGTTTGTGCGGTCGGCGCTGCTGCTGACGGGCGTTGGCGTGGCGCTGGGTGTGGTGGCGGCGGCGGGACTCACGCAGCTGATGAAGTCGCTGCTGTTCGGGATCAGCCCGATCGATCCGCTGACGTATGTGGCGGTGGTTGCTGTGCTGGGTGGAGTGGCGGTGGTAGCCAGCTGTTTGCCGGCACGACGAGCGGCGGCCGTGAATCCCGTGGAAGCGCTGCGCGCCGAGTAGCGGCGAGGATCGGAGCTGCGGGGAGCTAGCCGGGGCGCTCGCTGCTCGAAGGCTTCGGTTTGTTTTTGCTCTCGAGGTTGAGGGCGACGGCGGCCCGGATGAGATCCTTGAAGGCTGGCTCGTTGATCCTGTCGCCTTCGTGGATGTCAATGGCGCGGCGGACATTGCCTTCGAGGCTGGAGTTGAAGAGGCGGGACGGGTCTTGAAGGGCGGCGCCTTTCGCAAAGGTCAGCTTGACGTGGTCCTTGTACGTCTCGCCGGTGCAGACGATGCCGGCGTGGGAGAAGACGGGCGTACCCGGATTGGTCGCTTTGGCCCACTTCCACTCTTCGACGATTTCTGGGTCGGCCGCGTGGATGAGGGTGCGGACTTTGGCGAGGGTCTTGCCGCGCCAGTCGCCGAGGTCTTTGATCTTCTGGTCGATGGCGGCGGAGGCGGAGGGCATGGCGACGGTCCTTTCTGTGGGCGGGTTCAATTCTCGCACTGAACTGAGCGGCGGTTTGCGGAACTGGGCTCCAGGCGGCGCCACAAGAAGTAAGAGAGCACCCAAAACACACTGGTGATTGCTGACGGACTCCAAAACCGCGGTCCCTGGCCCAGCGAGAGGTGGGCGATGAGCGCCGAGACGAGGTTGATGGCGAAGCCGGCGTATGCCCACTCTTTGAGGCGCGCGGAAATCATCGGGACGAGCAGTACGATGACGCCCGCTACTTTGGCCCACGAGAGCTCGATGCGGAACCACGGAGCGGGGAAGCCGAGGTTGGTGAATGCCTGTGCGGCCTCCGGAAGGCGCATGAGCTCGTAATATGCGGTGAAGCTCATCTCCAGGCAGAAAAGAGCGGTGACGAGCCACCAGGCGATGGTGGCGGCTTTGGAGGTGGTTCTGGCAGCGATGAGGGCCGGGTTGTGAAGGGTCGATTCCATGGGATTCTCCTCCTAAGCTTTAACGTTCGGGGTTGAGGGTTGGCTGGGGTGGGTTGGCGCGCCAGGGTCGTGGGCGCCGAACTGGTTTGCGTATTCGGCGGTCAGTCGCTTCCAGCTGGTGAGCTGCATGGCGTTGGCGCCGGCGAGGCGGCCGATGGGCTGGCCTGCGAGGAGGCGGTCGAGGACGTCGAAGCAGATGTGCCAGCCGGCGGCGCCCCAGGAGACGAAGCGGCGATCGATGCTGTGCCAGAGAGTGAGGTGCGTGCCCGTGCCGAGGGGGTCGAGCTCCCAGCGGATGTCGTGGAACTCGAGCACGCGGGGAGGGTCAGCGCGCGTCACGGTGGTTTCCGAGACATGCCCGGTTCCGACCCAGGTGAGATGGACTGTGGCTCCCGGCGCGTCGAGTTTGCCATCGGCTTCAAAGGGCGCCCACTCGCGCAGCTGCGCCGGGTCGGTGAGGGCCTGCCACACGTTTTCCGGTGTGTGGCGCAGTTCGCGGACGAGGATGAGCGTCCACCTGTCTCCGTTCTTTTGGACCTGGGCTCCGGTTGCAGGACCGGGTGCGTATGTCGCGGTCATCTTCTTCTCCTGAACTTCAGCCCTTCCACTGCATGAGCTGCGTGACCTGGAGGAGATTGCCGCAGGTGTCGTTGAGCATGGCAATTTTGGAGGCGGTGACGTCGGTGGGCGGCATGGTGAAGTGGGCGCCGCGCGACTTCATGCGTTCGTAGTCGGCCGCGAGGTCGTCGGTGAAGAACATGGCGGCGGGCTGGTTTTGCTGGAACAGAGCCTGCTGCCAGGTTTTGGCCGCGGGATTGTTGTTGAGGGCGAGCTGCAGCTCGGTGCCGTCGGGGTCCTCGGGTGAGGCGACCGTGAGCCAGCGATAAGGGCCCTGGCTAAAGTCGGATTTCTTCACGAAGCCGAGCACTTCTGTATAGAAGCGGAGAGCTTTCTCCTGGTCGTCGACGTATACGCTGGTGATTTTGATTTTCATGGTTTCCTCGTTGTGTGAAATTCGCGGGGAATGCCGCGGGCCTACTTCTTTTTGGGAGGTTTTGGTGGATGGATGCGGTCCAGATGGCGCTCGAGGGCATCGATGTGCGTGGACCAGAACCGCCGGAACTGCGCCAGCCACGCATCGAGTTCCTGGAGGGGTTCCGGTTTGAGGCGGTAGAGACGGCGCTGCGCGTCGACGGTGGATTCAACGAAACCGGCGTCGCGCAACACGCGCAGGTGCTTGGAGACGGTGGGTTGTGACATGCGAAGGCGGCGCTCGATCTCTCCCACGGACTGCTGCGAGGAACCCAGGAGGCTGAGGATCGCGCGGCGGTTCGGCTCGGCAATGATTTCGAAGGTGGATTGCACTCTTTGTATATACCTCACATAGCATATACGTGTCAAGGAATATAAAAAAAAGGGGTCTATCTTTGTTGGGTCGATCGGGAGGAGTTTGAGGATGAGACCTTAGCCGGACCGAGGGACCGATGCCGGCGTCATTCAGCGACGTTTACGGTGCGGGTGAGATGCGGGCGAAGTGCGGATTCCCAAAAAGGATCGGGAAGTGTTTCAGGGACGCTACTTCCGGGCAAAGCGCGAGCCGAAACGTGTTGACGTTTGAATGGCCGGAGCGTGTGCTCCTTGCTGTGGGGTGAACCTGGCGAGGGCCCCATGGTTTGGCGCGGTGTGAAGCTGCGCGAGGCTCCTGATGGCTAACTGCGGGACGGACCGAGTCGCGGGCTCCACGGTTTGGCGTGGAGAAAAGCTGCGCGAGGCTCCTGGCCGCGACTGTGAGGTGAACCTGGTCGCGGGCCGCGTGTTGGCGTGGTGAGAAGCTGCGCGAGGCTCCCGATGACTACCGCGGGACGGAGCTGGTCGTGGGCCAGGAGTTCCGTGTCGCGAGAAGCTGCGCGGGGCTCCTGACCGCTACTGCGGGGTGCGGGCCGGGGAGGTCTCGGCGGCGACGCGTTTCGTGGCCGGAGTGAGCGGCCGGGGATAGTAGCCGGTGCGGGTGCGGACGTAGAGCTTGTTGTGGTGTGCAGCTCTGGCTTCGACGCGCACGGTGCGGTAGCCGCCCAGTCTGGCCGGCTTCGACGAGTGGTAGCCGATGGTGTACTGGTTGCGGATGTCGCGGGCGACTTCGCCTGCGATGACATCGACGTCGGCGAGCGACTTGGGGAAGAAGGCGAGGCCGCCGGTTTCGTCGGAGAGAAGCTGCAGGGCGCGGCGGGCGCGGTGGGCTTCCTGTCCGCGGTCCTCGTCGCCGAAGAGCAGGCCGATGGAGTAGATCACGGGGCCGCCGAGGTTCTGAACGCGGCGGACGGTCTGTTCGAGGTTGAGGGTGGAGGCGTTGTCTTCTCCGTCGGTGATGATGAGCAGGACCTGCTTGGAGCGGCGCGCGCCCTGGGAGAGCTCGTCGGCGGAGGCGACGACGGCGTCGTAGAGGGCGGTTCCGCCACGGGATTCAATGTGGGAAAGGCCGCCGCGAAGCTTATTGATGTCGGAGGTGAAGTCCTGGTCGAGGAAGGCCTCATCGGAGAAGTTGACGATGAAGGCTTCGTCCTGGGGGTTGGAGGCGCGGACGAGATCGAGGGCGGCGGTGTTCACCGCGGCGCGCTTGTCGCGCATGGAGCCGGAGTTGTCGACGAGGATGCCGAGGGA
>PMAM01000074.1:7387-20224 GCA_003152595.1 Acidobacterium sp. | reverse complement strand
GCGGCGTTGTCGGTCGCGTCGGGGGAGACGATGGGGTCGTGGTCGACGTCGAGGGACGGCTGGGATTCCGGTGACTGGGGATTCGGCATGGTGGCCGGCGCAGCCTGGGGGACCGGAGCGGGCTGGGCGGCCGGAGTGATGGCCTGCGCGAGGACGCTCAGAGGGGCTACAGCGAGGAGGGAGCAGAGGAGGAGGAGGCGGAGATTCCTTTGGAGGCGCATAGAGTCCGGCACGTGCATGTACATATAAGTTGCGGCGAACCCGGCGGAGGCTGCAACCTCATCTACAATTTACGCCATTTTGGGGGTATGCGGCTTTGGGTACGGGCCAGCGGGGCTGGCAGCGACGGGGGATGGCGGATTTGCCAGGGACAGTCGTATAGTGAAGGTCGTATTGCGACGGGTTCCGCGGGGAGCAGCCAACCTCGTGGGAACGATGACCCACCCGGATGCACTCCCGCCGCGAGCAGAACCCGGCCCTCTTCCCAGATTCGCTTTGCCACGGAGCGTGCGTTGCTTTCCCTGTCTGTTCACCGCTCTCTCGCGGTGTTTCTCATTTTTATTTTCGCAGCGCAGACAGGGATGCGCGCGTGGGCGGCTTCGACTCTGGCTCCGGTGGGTGGAGGGGTTGACCAGAAGCAACTGAAGTCGCTCTCGCTTGAACAACTGGGCAATATCGAAGTGGTGACGCAGTCGAAGGAGCCGACCGAAGTGTGGAACACACCGGCGGCGATCTACGTCCTGACGCAGGAGGATATCCGGCGGGCGGGAGTGACGAATGTTCCGGATGCGCTGCGGCTGGTTCCGGGCGTGAATGTGGCGCGGGTGAGCGGGGACCGGAACTGGGTGGTGGCGATTCGCGGGCTGGGGGACCAGTATTCGAAGTACGTGCTGGTGCTGATTGACGGGCGCAGCGTGTACACGCCGCTGTTCGGGGGAGTGTTCTGGACGCTCGACAACGTGATGCTGGAGGATATTGACCGGATCGAGGTGATTCGCGGGCCGGGGGGCTCGATCTGGGGCACCGACGCGGTGAACGGGATCATCAACATCATCACGAAGCCGTCGAAGGAGACGCAGGGAGTGCTGGCTTCGGCGGGCGGAGGCAGTGTCGACGAGAACACCGAGGATCTGCGGTATGGGGGGCGGGGGCACGGGTTCGATTTCCGGGTGAATGGATTTGGGTTTGTGCGCGGGGCGGAGTACCACCAAAACGGACAGCCGAACTATGACTGGTCACGAGTGGCGCAGGTGGGATTCCGCAGCGATCGGGTAACCGGACGCGACAATGTGACGTTCCAGGGCGATGCCTACATCGGACATTTGGGTGACGCGCTGACTGTGTCGAGCTTTACGCCGCCCGCAACGTTTGTCTCGTACAAATCGACGAATGTCGATGGCGGAAATTTGCTGGGACGGTGGCGCCGCGATCTGCCCGCGAACTCGGATCTCTATCTGCAAGCGTTCTGGTCGCACGATTTTCGTGAGGGCCCCAATTTCCAGGAGACGCGCGACACGTTTGACGTGGACTTTCTGCATCGCACGCCGCCCACAAAGTGGCAGCAGTTCACCTATGGAGTGGGGGCGCGCTGGAGCCCCAGCTCAACGGTGCAGACGATCCCGACGGACAGCTTTGTTCCGGCATCGGAGACGGAGAGTATTTACAGCGGATTCCTGCAGGAGGAGCTGCGATTGAAGCCGGATCGCCTGAGCCTGACGCTGGGATCGAAGCTGGAGCACAACAGCTACACGGGATTCGAGTACGAGCCGAGCGGCCGATTGCTGCTCACGCCCAAAGAGAACCAGTCGCTGTGGGCATCCATCTCGCGGGCGGTGCGGATCCCGGACCGGGTCGACGAGAACATCGACGACAACATCTCTATCGCCCCGGTTTGGGGAGAGATTACCGGAAACACCCACCTGCGTGCCGAGCGGCTGGTCGCCTATGAAGGCGGATACCGCGGTCTGCCTGGCAAGCATGTGTACATTGAGGCGGCCGGATTCCACAATGCCTATGACGATCTGATCGCGCAGGGAGCGCCTTTCCTGGGTACGGCGTCCAGTCCGCCGTTCCCCCCCGGATCGATCCTGATCGGCTTCCAGTACAGGAACGGGATTCGGGGGACGACGGATGGATTTGAGCTGGCGCCGGAGTGGCAGCCGGTTCCATGGTGGCGTCTCAAGGTGGCCTATTCGTACCTGCATGTGGGCCTGCACGATGTGCCGGGCTTCAATTATCCGGCGACGCTGACGACACTGCATGGCTCGAGCCCGAACAGCCAGGTTTCGGCCCGGTCGCTGATCGATTTGCCGAAGCATTTTGAGTTCGATCAAACTTTCCGCTATGTGGGTGCTCTGCCGGCACAGAACGTGCCCGCTTATGAGACGGCGGATATTCGCTTCGGTCGCCACGTTGCGCCGGGGCTGGACTTATCGATCGTGGGACAGAACCTGCTGCAGCCGCATCACGCGGAGTTCGGCATCGACCCTGGGCCGAACGTGGGGATCCGGCGCGGCGTGTACGCGAAGCTGGTGTGGACTTCGAAGTGAGAGGCAGAGTTTAGAGTTCAGTGTTTCGCGAATGCCGCGACCTGTGTCGCGGCATTTTCTTTTTTGGCGGCTTTCTCGGCGGCTTCGACGGTGTGGGCGATGAGGGTGGCAATGGTCATGGGGCCGACTCCGCCGGGGACGGGGGTGTACGCAGAGCAGCGGTCGATCACGGTGGCGAGTTCAATGTCGCCGACACCGCCAGGGTGGTAGCCCGCGTCGACAACGACGGCTCCGTCGCGGATCCATGCGCCGCGGATGAACTCCGGTTTGCCGACGGCGCCGATAACGATTTCGGCGCGGCGGACAACGTCGGCGAGGTTGCGCGTGCGCGAATGGCAGATGGTGACGGTGGCGTTGGCGGCGAGCAGCATCATGGCCATGGGGCGGCCGAGAATAGGACTGCGGCCGACCACGACCGCTTCGCGGCCTTCGATGGGAATTTCATAACGACGAAGCAGACGCATGATACCGGCCGGAGTGGCACTGCCGTAGGCGGGCTCGTCCATGGCCATGCGGCCGAAGCCGTGCGCGGTAACGCCGTCGACGTCTTTCGCGAGGGCGATGCGGTCGAAGCAGGCGCGCTCGTCAATTTGTTTGGGAACGGGATGCTGCAGGAGGATGCCGCGGACGCGCGGGTTGGCGTTCAGGTCGTCAATAGCGGCGAGAAGTTCGGCGGTGGTGGTGGAGCCGGGGAGTGTGATGCTGAGGGATTCCATGCCGACGCGGCGGCAGGCGTTGCCCTTCATCTTGACGTAGGTGGCGGAGGCAGGATCGTCGCCGACGAGGACAGTGGCGAGGATGGGCGGTTCCTGCAGGTGGAGGCGCTGCACGCGAAGGGTGAGTTCGGCTTCGAGTTCTTTGGAGTAAGCCTTGCCGTCGAGAAGGATGGGCATGGGGATAGTTTACGAGGCGTTCGGCGTTCCGCGTTCGGGACGACGCGCGTTCTGAATGAAGGCTAGATCGCTCGAATGAGCCGCGCCGGGAGCATGATGACGGCTCCGACCAGCTCGAGCACGCCGCCGACGGCGATGCCGAGGATGCGGAAGGGGATCAGGAGCAGCCACACGATAGGGTAAGCAACGAGGGCGATCAAAGCCAGGGGCCAGCAGAAGAAAAGTAGGATGCAGAAGAGAAGAAATTTGATCATCGCGGTGCCTCGCGTCCGACAACAGTATTACGCCGCAGGGAGAGAGAATGTTCCCCCAAACCAGGTTACAGGTTGCAGGTTATGGGTTACAGAAATGCTCACCACTTCGAGCCGCTCATTAAGGCATGTGCAGGCCGAGGGCGGTGAGCACGTCCTGATCGGGCGTGGTGGTGCCGTTGGCTTTGGTTACGACGCTGAATCCGCCCTGATAGTCCCACATGGCCCAGCCAATGTGGTTCGTTTCGAGGGCGACGCGCATGTCATGAAGCCACTGGGCGCGGGCGGCGGGCGGCGCGTAGTCGCGGAAGACGCCGAACTCGCCACAGTAGACGGCCGCGTGGTGCAGGGCGGACCACTTCGCCGCGAACTCGATGGAGTTTTCCACCCGCGCGGCGTCCCAGCGGTTTTCGCCATATTCATCGAGGAAATACTGGCCGGCTAAGCTCGGCTCCAGGTCGAGTTTCGGTGCGATGTTCTCGGGCGTCGAGGGATAGGGAATCGCACGCTCGGGGCGGACTTCGGGATTGGCCCACGTGGCTCCCTGATGGGTGAAGGGGAATGGCTCGTAGTCGTGGAAGGTGTAGATGATGTTGTTTTCGGCGAGCGGCTCGAGGACGAGGAGATCGGGCAGGCCGGACCAGTGCGCGCCGGAGGCGATGATGGTGTTGTGCGGAGCGACCTGGCGGATGGCCTCGACAACCTTGGCCTGGATGCCCTGCCAGCGGTACGGGTCCTGCTGCTCGGGCTCGTTCATGATCTCGAAGAAGACGTGCTCGGGATCGGTGGCGGCGAAGTGCTGGGCGAGGGCGCGCCAGAGGTCGACGAAGTTGCCGACGCCGCCGGTTCCCTGGAAGAGCTCGGCTTTGAACTGGCTGCTGGGGTGAATGTCGATGATGACGGAAAGGTGGTCGTCGAGCATCGTCTTCACGACGCGGTCGAGCTCGGTCATGAAGCCGGTTGTCTGATGGGCGTCGCGCTGGGTATAGAACCACGTCATGAGCTGGTCGCCGTCGATGGAGAGGCGGCAGTGGTCGAAGCCCATTTTGGCGATGAGGGCGATGTCGTCGGAGGTGGTCAAGGTCTGGAGGCGCTGGACGGAGTAATCGTTGGCCTGGGAGAACCACATGCTGGTGTTGATGCCGTGCTGCAGATGCTGGGCGCGCTCGAATGCGATGGAGTTTTGCGGCTTTTCGGTGCCAGGTCTCTGCGCGGCGGAGAGAAGCGGGAAGAGGGTGGCGACCAGGACGGCAACGAGGCAGCGCGGGATCCGCATAGGCGCAGTGTAATGCCTGGCTGGCACGGATTAACGTCTCGCGGCTGCGCTATGCTGACGTTTGCGGAACGGACGTCACAACCAGACTCATAACGAGACTCACAACCCAGGCTCGCGGCCGGCGGGAGCGGTGGATGAGGCGACGTCGGCGGAGTTGGTGCGGGAGATGTTCGACCGCATTGCGCCGCGCTATGACCTGCTGAACCACGTGCTCTCGTGCAACGTGGACCGGACGTGGTGGTGGCGGACGGCGCGGCGGTTCCGGCATATTCTGTCGCGGCCGGAGGCAAAGGTGCTGGATATTTGCTGCGGCACGGGGGATATGACGGTGGCACTGTTGCGGCGGAGGCCACCGGATGCAGAGCCGGTGATTGCGGCGGATTTCTCGGAGAAGATGCTGGGGCTGGCGCGGGTGAAGCTGAGGGGGCGGCGGGTTTCGATCCGGTCGATGGATGCAATGCGGATGCCGTTCGACGAGGGGTCGCTGGATCTGATCACGACAGCGTTCGGATTTCGCAACCTGCCGAATTACAGGGCTGGACTGGTGGAGTTTCTGCGCGTGCTGAAGCCGGGAGGCGAGGTGGGGATTCTGGATTGCAGCCGGCCGCGCGGCGTGGTGGGCAAGCTGTTCGGGTTCTACTTTCGGCATGTGCTGCCGGCCATCGGCGCGCGCATCTCGGGAGATGCGGTGGCGTATGGATATCTGCCGAGCTCGGTGGAGGGGTTTCCGCCGCCGCCGGCGATGGTGGAGCTGATGCAGAGCGTCGGGTTTGTGGAGGTGGAGTGGCGGCCGTATACGTTTGGGATTGCGGGGCTCTGGCGGGGGAAGAGACCTTCTTAGCGGACAGTTGTCGTTCAGGTAGCCTGAGAACTGGATCATGTCGAGCGCAGCCATGACGGAGCAGGCGCACGCGAGCGCGGAGAAGCGGTGGGTGTCGCTCGTGTCCGTGGCGGCGGCGTTGGCGATGACCGTGCTGAAGGCGGCGGTCGGTTTGATGACGGGGAGCCTTGGCGTGCTGTCGGATGCGGCGCATTCAGGGCTGGACCTGGTGGGCGCGGCGATGACGTTCGTCTCGGTGCGGGTGAGCGACCGGCCGGCGGACTGGGATCACCCGTACGGCCACGCGAAGGTCGAGAACATTTCGGCATTTGTGGAGACAGGGCTGATGGCGGTGTCGGCCTTGTGGTTTTCCGGCGAGGCGATCAGCCGGATGTTCTTCCACCCGGTAGCGTTGCGGTATTCGCTGTGGCCGTTCGGAGTGCTGGTGGTGTCGATGGGCGTGGATCTGTGGCGGTCATCGCAACTGCGGCGAGTGGCGAAGCGGCACGAGAGCGCGGCGCTGGAGGCCGATGCGCTACATTTCGCTTCGGATATCTGGACGAGCGTGGCGGTGGTCGTGGGGCTGGCCGCGTCATGGGTGGGAGCCGTGCGGCACGTGGGCTGGCTGCGGTTTGCCGATCCAGTGGCTGCGCTGGTGGTCTCGGTGATGATTCTGCTCTTTGGGTGGAGGTTGGCCTGGCGGGCCGTGGCTGCGCTGACCGATCAGATTTCGCCGGAGCTGCACACGCAGATGCTGGAAGCGGTACGGGGGACGGATGGGGTGCTGGGGATCGACCAGGCTCGGGTGCGGAAGTCGGGCAGCCATTATTTTGCGGACGTGACGCTGTCGCTGCCGCGGCAACTGACGTTTCAGAGAACGGAAGAGCTGGTTGCGGAAGCGACGGCTGCGGTGCAGCGGGTATTGCCCGGGGCGGATGTGGTGATCCACACGATTCCGCGATCGACGCTGGCGGAGAGCCTGTTCGACAAGGTGCGTGGTGTGGCGGCGCGCAACAATGCGCTGCTGCACGACGTGAGCATTGAGTCGTTTGCCGACGGGCTGCATGTGGAGCAGCACATCGAGGTGAAGGAGACGATGACGCTGATCGCTGCGCATCGTTTTGTTTATGGGCTGGAACAGCAGATTCGGCGCGAGGTGCCGCAGGTGAATTCCGTGCTCACGCACATCGAGAGCGAGCCCGCGACGATTGAGGCGCCGGTGGTGGTGGAGCGGGACCGGCGGATCGAGCAGCTGCTGCGGGACGCGGCGGCCAATGTGCCCGAGATCGTGGACATTCACGAGGTGAGCGTGGACCGTGCGGGAGAGCATCTCCACGTGACCTGCCACTGCACGCTCCCCGATGCGATGGCGATGCGGCGGGTGCACGATCTGATCACGGAGCTGGAACATCGCTTTAAGCTGGAGTGTCCGGAGGTGGATCGTCTGCTGATCCATCCGGAGCCGGCGTCGGACAATCAGCATCGGCAGTGAGGAGGACGGCGTGATCGCGAGCGCAGAGTGGAACAACGGGGAGTTGTACGAAGGAAAGTCGCAGAGCGGGCACACAATCCTGATGGATGCGGCCGCAGAGCACAAAGCGGGTCCGAGTCCGATGGAACTGGTGCTGACGGCGCTGTGCGGATGCACGTCGGTTGACGTGGTGAGCATTCTCGAGAAGAAGCGCGAGCCGCTGGAAGGGCTGACGGTGACGGCAGAGGCAGAACAGGCGCCGGCGCCGCCGCGGACATTCACGAAGATTCATCTGACGTATCGGATCAAGGGGAAGGTGAGCCAAAAGGCGGCGGAGGACGCGGTGTCGCTTTCGAAGAATAAGTACTGCTCGGTTTCGAAAATGCTGGAGAAGGCGGCAACGATCGATTATTCGATCGAGATCGAATCATGATTGGGTTCTTCCGGTTCGTGCTGGTGCTGTTGCTGCTGACCGTGGTGGCAATGACGTCGGCGATTGTGACGATGCACTTCGCGATCCACGGGGCCGAGGTGTCGATTCCGGATTTCAAAGGGCTGAACATGGCCGATGCGGGGCAGCGTGCATCGGCGGTGGGCCTGACTCTGCAGGTGGAGAGCCATCTGTACTCGACCGATGTGCCGGTGGGGCGGGTCGCGAGCCAGTCGCCAGAGGCGGGGACGCTGGTGCGGCGCGGGTGGCGGGTGTGGCTGACGGAAAGCCTGGGTCCGCAGAAGCTGGCGATTCCGGATGTGAAGGGGCGGGATCAGCGGGTCGCGACCATTGCGATCCGCCGGGCGGGTTTTCAGGTTGGCACGGTGGCGGTGATGCCGTGGACGGGAGCGCAGCCGGGGACGGTGATTGCACAGAGTCCGGACGCGAATGCGGCGGGGGTGGAAAGCCCGACGATGAATCTGCTGGTGGCGGCGGAACCGGACGCAGGCGCGCCGGCGGGGAGCGGGTTTGTCATGCCGAATCTTGAGGGACAGGTATTCACAGCGGCGGCGCTGGCCGTCACGCGGATGGGACTGAAGCTGGGTCCAACCCGGGAGCAGGACATGCACATGGCTGCGCCGGGAGCGACGATGTTTCCGCCGGGAACGGTGGTGGGGCAGACGCCGGCGGCCGGGGCGCGGGTGGATGCGACGATGATGATTCAGCTAACAGTAGCGAAGTAGAGGCAGCATTCAGCGTTCAGTTGTCAGCGTTCAGGAAAGACGACTCACCACAAAACACATACAGGATTGGAGGGGTTAAAAGGATCGCGCGGCGCGCGATGCCCACCCTGATCGCCAAAAGCGGCGATCAGAATGGGGCACCCGGGTTCGTGTCGGGCATAGATAATGGAGCGCATGAATGAACTGAGTGTGGTGTTGGTGATTGCCGCTTTGGCTGCAGGCGGCGCGGGGCTGGGCGCGCAGAGTGCCGGTCCGGCGAGCGCAGCTCCGCTGCCGATGGCGCCAGGGGCGGAGGTGACGACGCTGTCCGCGCAGCCGGGCACGTGGTCGGAGCCGAGCGTGGCTGTGAATCCGCTGAATCCGCAGCAGGTGCTGGCGGTGTTCCAGTATGTGGCTCAGGCGGGCTACTCCAACGATGCGGGCAAGACCTGGAAACTGGCCACCGGCGTGGCAGCGGCGAACTACAAGAGCTCCGGGGATGTTTCGACGGCATTCGACGACAAGGGGCACGCGCTGATCTGTTTCATCTCGTTCGACAAGCTGGGCACGATCAACTACTGGGGGCACGGCGCGACGCGGAACGGCATCTTCGTGCGGCGTTCGCTGGATGGGGGCGCGACGTGGGAGCCGGAGCTGCGGACGGTGGTGGCGCAGCCGACGACGCCGGACGTGCCGTTTGAAGACAAGCCGTATCTTGTCGCAGACACGGGCGAGAAGAGCCCATACAAGGGAAATCTGTATGTGGGCTGGACGCGGTGGACGCTGACGGATTCGCAAATGCTGTTTTCGCGATCAACGGATGACGGCGTGACGTGGTCGAAACCGCTGGAGATCTCTCAGGTGCGTGGGCTGCCACGCGACGACAACGGTGCGCTGGAAGGGTTCGACGGGGCGGTGGGTCCGGATGGGACCGTCTATGGGGTGTGGGCAGTGACGGATCACATCGTCTTCACCGAATCGCATGACGGGGGAAAGACGTTTGCACGCACGCGGAACCTTGTGAACACTGCGCCGACGATGTTTGCGCTGGCCGGGATGGAACGTGCGAACGGGTTTCCGCAGATTGGGATCGATCCGCGAGGCGGAGCGAAAGGCGGGGCGATCTATGTAACGTGGAGCGACTACCGGAACGGGGACATCGATGTGTTCTCGATCGCGTCAAAGGATCACGGGCGAACATGGAGCGCGCCGGTGCGGGTGAACAGCGACCCGGTACACGACGGTGCGGATCAGTTTTTCCAGTGGCTGGCCGTCGATCCGGTATCAGGTGCGGTGAACGTCGCGTTCTACGACCGCCGCCAGGATGCGGCGAATAAGATGCAGGTGATGGCGCTGGCGCGTTCGGAAGACGGCGGTGCAAGCTTCAAAAATTATGCATGGACGAACACGCCGTTCGACCCGACGGGGGTCTTCATGGGGGACTACATCGGGCTGGCCGCCTGGGGCGGGCGGGTGTACGGCGCGTGGACAACGCGAAATGGAACGGAACCGAAGACGAGCGTGGAGGTGGGAGGGGCGGATTTCGCGGCCGGACGGTGATTTTAAGGGCAGCGACCAGCACGCGGGCGTGGAGATTTGCGCGTTGCCGAATGAAACGGCTTACAGCGGACAGAGTCAAGTAAACGCTTTCCCAAATGTCGGGCGTCCTGTAGAATGGCCGTTCGCTCCCGCGAGTCCTGTTTGGCCGCGGGCCACGGTGGGAGCGGCTGACGCCATGCTCGACGAGCTGAAGTCCGAAGTGCTGGAAGCGAACCTGGAGCTGGTTCGCCGGGGGCTGGTCCTTTACACCTTCGGAAACGCGAGCGGGATCGATCGGGAGCAGGGGTTGGTCGTCATCAAGCCGAGCGGCGTGGCCTATGAGAAGCTCACTCCGGACGACATGGTGGTGAGCGATCTGAACGGGAAGATCGCGGGCGGGAAGCTGAAGCCGTCGTCGGACCTCGATACCCACCTGGAACTCTATCGGGAGTTTCCCGCAATCGGCGGCGTAGTGCACACGCATTCGGAATTTGCGACGGCCTGGGCGCAGGCGGGGCGGGAGATTCCAGCGTTTGGGACCACGCACGCAGACTATTTTCACGGGCCGGTGCCGGTGACGGAATCGCTGCGCGACGATGAGGTGGGCGACGATTACGTGCTCAACACGGGCAAGGCGATCGTGCGGCGGTTTCGCGGACTCGATCCCATTGCGCTGCCCGGGGTCCTGGTGGCCGGGCACGCGCCGTTCGCCTGGGGCAAAAGTGCGCTGGAAGCCGCGTATCATGCGGTTGTGCTGGAAGCTGTGGCACGCATGGCGTTCTACACGACGACGCTGAACCCGGAGTGCAGCGGAATCTCGCAGGCCCTGCTGGACCGGCATCATTTCCGTAAGCACGGGGCGAAAGCCACTTACGGGCAGAGAAGTTAAATCCGGAAACAGACCCCCCATCGGTTTCCCGAACGGATAGGTACACGAGGCTAAAACAGGTATGTCTCCTGCATCGACATTGGCCGCGGCGCTGGCCCTGTTTCAGATGGTCCCGGGAAAACCGCAGCTGGCGCATCTTGCCGTAATCGACGTGCTGGTCATCGTCATTTACTTCGCGACGGTAATCTACATCGGCTTCCACCTGAAGGGAGCGACCAACACCAGCGAAGAGTTCTTCATGGCGGGACGCGAGATGACGGCGTGGATCGCCGGTCTGAGCTTTGTCTCGGCCAACCTGGGGGCGCTGGAGCTGATGGGGTGGGCGGGCTCGGCGTATCAGTACGGAATTCTGGCAATGCACTGGTACTGGGTGGGCGCGATTCCGGCGATGCTCTTCCTGGGCCTGGTGATGATGCCGTTCTATTACGTCTCGAAGACGCACTCGGTGCCCGGATATCTGAAGCTGCGTTTCGGTGAGTCGAGCCGGGTGCTTGCGGCTATTTCATTCGCCACGGAGATGATCCTGATGAGCGGGGTCAATATGTTTTCCATGGCGGTGGTGATGAAGGTGGTGCTGGGCTGGAACATCACGTTCAGCATCTTCGTGTCGTCACTGGCGGTGGCGGCTTACGTGGCGCTGGGTGGTTTGCGATCGGCGATTTACAACGAGGTGCTGCAGTTCTGCCTGATCTGGGGCGGCGCGCTGCTGGTCCCGATTCTGGGGCTGGTGGAAGCGGGCGGGTTCCATGGCCTGCAGCAGAAGATCATCGCGAATCTCGGCAACGACAACTACCTGCATTTGTGGAAGACGACGGCACACTTCACCGACAATCCGATGGGCATTCACTGGACGAGCATCCTCTTCGGCCTCGGATTTGTGGTTTCTTTCGGGTACTGGACGACGGACTTCCTGGTGGTACAGAGGGTTCTCTCCGCGCATAACCTGCGTGCGGCGCAGATGGCTCCGGTAATCGGCTCGTTCTTCAAGATGGCGGTGCCATTCATCGTGATTCTGCCTGGACTGCTGGGACTGGTCGTGCTGAAGAATCCCGACGGCAGCCTCATGCACCTGGTGGGGCAGAATCAGATAAGCGCGGCGAATCCGCACAGCTATAACGAGGTGCTGCCGCTGATGCTGGTGCGCTACTTCGGTCCCGGGTTGCTGGGACTGGGCGTGACGGCGCTGCTGGCGGGGTTCATGTCGGGTATGGCGGGGAACGTGAGCGCATTCTCCACGGTGTGGACCTACGACCTTTACCGGCCGCATATCCGCAAGAACGCCCCCGACGCGCACTACGTCGCGGTGGGGCGGTGGGCGACCATCCTCGGAGTGCTGGTGAGCATCTGCGCGGCGTACCTGGTGATGCACGCGGCGGGGATCATGGACTACGTGCAGGCCCTGTTCAGCCTGTTCCTCGCGCCGCTGCTGGGCGTAATCCTGCTGGGGATGTTCTGGAACCGAGCCACGGCCGCGGGAGGATTCTGGGGTCTGCTGAGCGGCATTGTGACGTCGGCCGGTCTGTTTGTCTGGGTTCATGAGGTTGGGCAAAAGGCGCTGACCATCGTGGCGTTCTCGCCCCATGCGAAGCCCATGGCGGAGAACATGTCGCGAGCACTATGGGCGTTTGCGGCCTGCGTACTGGTGTGCGTGGCGGTGAGCATGGTGACGAAGCCGAAGCCGGTGGCGGAACTAAACGGCCTGGCGTATTCGGCAACGACGCTGCCTAAAGCAGAGCCGGTTCCGCTCTATAAGAACCAGTGGTTCTGGGCGGGCATCGTTGCGGTGCTCTTCGTCGCAGGCAACATCATCTTCTGGTAGACAGGGAGGAAGACATGCAAAAAACGATGTCCATTTGGTTCTTTGCCGGCGTGATGTTTCTGTTGTACGGGATCCTGATCACTGGCGCGGGCCTGTGGGAGATTGCACATCCTCCTGCGAACCCGCCGGCACTCTATAATCTGCACGCGCCGATCTGGTGGGGCGCGATGATGTT
>PMAM01000074.1:0-7364 GCA_003152595.1 Acidobacterium sp. | reverse complement strand
GCCAAAGAGGGCCGCGAAGAGATATTGAAAGTGCTGGAGAAGGCCGGCATCAAAGCGATTACGCTCGCACCGGAGCAGTCGAAGTTCGGCTCAGTAGAGACGCATGACGATGCGATCAAATGCGGCGATCTGTTCCGCGCGCATCGCGACGAGATTGACGGCATTATCGTGACGCTGCCGAATTTCGGCGACGAGCGCGGCATCGCGGACTCGATCCGCTATTCGAAGCTGGATGTGCCGGTACTGGTGCAGGCCACGCCGGATCGCCGTGACGACATGAAGATCAGCGACCGGCGCGACAGCTTCTGCGGCAAGATGTCGGCGTGCAACAACCTGATGCAGTACGGGATCAAGTACTCGATCACGGCGAAGCACACGGTGTCGCCGAGCTCGGCGGAGTTCGGCAGGGATCTGGACTGGTTCACGAAGGTGTGCCGGGTGACAAACGGTCTGAGGAAGCTGCGCATCGGCGCGATCGGCGCGCGGCCGCAGGCGTTCAACACCGTGCGTTACAGCGAGAAGCTATTGGAGCGGTACGGAATTTCAGTGGTGACGCTGGATCTGTCGGACATCTTTGGCACCATCGGCCGCATGAAGGACGACGAGGCCGACGTGAAAACGAAGCTGGACGCGATTCAGGCCTATGTGCCGACGACGGGGATTCCCCCCGCTGCGCTGATGAAGATGGCGAAGTTGGGCGTCGCGATCGAGCGGTTTATGAAGGACACGCATTGCACGGTCAGCGCGGTGCAGTGCTGGACGTCGCTGGAGGAGAACTTCGGCGTGGTGCCCTGCACGGTGATGAGCATGATGAGCGAGCGCCTGCTGCCGGCCGCGTGCGAAACCGATGTGATGGGCACGGTGAGCATGCATGCTCTGGCCCTGGCCAGCCAGACGCCGAGCGCGTTGCTGGACTGGAACAACAACTACGGCGACGACGAAAACAAGTGCGTCTGCTTCCACTGCTCGAATTTGCCGAAGCATTTCTTTGCCGACGTGGTGATGGACTTCCAGGCGATCATCGCCGGGACCGTGGGCAAGGAGAACACGTTCGGCACCTGCGTGGGACGCGTGAAGGCGGGCCCGATGAGCTACGTGCGCTTCTCGACTGACGACTATAAGGGGAAGATCCGCGGGTACATCGGCGAGGGCGAGTTTACGAACGATCCACTGGAGACGTTTGGTGGCGCGGGCGTGGCAAAGATTCCTCATCTGCAGAAGCTGCTGCACGAGATTTGCGAGCAGGGCTTCGAGCATCACGTGGCGGCGAACTTCTCGAATGTGGCGGCGCCGGTGTATGAGGCGGCGATCCGGTATCTGGGTTGGGAGATGCACTGGCACGCGAGAGACAGGGAATAGGCAACAGGCAATAGGGAATAGTGAAAGCGGCCGGGGAATTCCCGGCCGCGGTTGTTTTTTTGGCGGGGTGGCGAGGTCCGATATGAAACCGAAGCGGTACTTCGGTGCTGGGGTCGGAGTTTTTGAGATTGACGATTGGTTCGCGAAAGCTTCTGCTTCTTGCTGTGGGGTGAACCTGGCGCTCGCTCGGTGGGGATGGTCTGGTCCGGCGGTAGGTGTTGAACTCGAATCCGCGAGGCGCTACGCCCGGCTCTTCGGCTAGGCTCCGCTGTTCAGAGCCAGGTCGATGAGGGTCCGCTGCTCCATGTCGTGGGCTTTGGCGGAGCCAGTGGCGGGGCTGGCGGCGGCGGAGCGCTTCACGCTGAGGACCTGGTGGTCTCCGGCCAGAGGGCGCAGCCTCGGCATGACGAAGCCGAAGGCGCCCATGTTGGCTGGCTCTTCCTGGACCCAGACGAGTTCGCGCGCTGCAGGGTGCGCGGCGATGGCGGCTTTGAGTTCGGCCTCGGGCCAGGGGTAGAGCTGGTCGAGGAAGAGGATGGCGGTCGTGGTGTCCTTGCGCTTCGCGCGCTCGACGCGGAGCTCGTGCCCGATCTTACCGCTGGCGATGAGGATGCGCGAGCCGTTCTGGATCTCGGTCTCGGGCACGACGGGGAGGAAGCGCGGGCGCGCGAGGTCGGCGAGAGGTGAGAGCGCGTCGGGGTGGCGCAGCATGCTTTTGGGAGTGAAGACGATGAGCGGCTTGCGCCACTTGCGCAGGGCCTGACGGCGCAGGAGGTGGAAGTATTGCGCGGCGCTGGAGGGCTGGCAGACCTGAATGTTGTCGCGGGCGGCGAGCTGGAGGTAGCGCTCGACGCGGGCGCTGGAGTGCTCGGGGCCCTGGCCCTCATAGCCGTGCGGCAGCAGGAGTGTGACGCCGCTCAGGAGTCCCCACTTGTCTTCGGCGGCGGCGATGAACTGGTCGATGACGACCTGCGCGCCGTTGGCGAAGTCGCCGAACTGGGCTTCCCACAGGACGAGAGCTTCGGGGTAGTCGCGACTGTAGCCGTACTCGAAGCCGAGGACGCCGGCCTCGGAGAGGATCGAGTTGTAGACGCTGAAGTGCGCCTGGTTGGGATCGAGGTGGTTCAGCGGGATCCAGCGCTGCTCGTTCTCGATGTCGATGAGGACGGAGTGGCGCTGGTTGAAGGTGCCGCGTTGTGAGTCCTGGCCGCTGAGGCGGACGGGCGTGCCATTGAGCAGGAGGGAGCCGAAGGCGACGGCTTCAGCCATGCCGTAGTCCAGGGGCTGCTTGCCCTGGCCCATGGCGGCGCGCTGCTCGAGGAGCTTCTTGATCTTGGGGTGGATGTGGAAGGTCTCGGGATACGTCGCGAGCCGGGCGGCGATGGACTCGACAGTAGCCGCGTCGAGGCCGGTGTCGACTTCGAGGGCGGGGCTGTACGGACCGCCCTGGTAGGCGCTCCAGTACTCGGGCATGTCGACGAGACGGGGCTTCTTCTTTGCGGCTTTGGCTTTCGTCTGGGCTTCGTCGAACTCGGTGTGGAGCTGTTGGGCGAGTGCGGTGGCGTCGAGACCGGCTTGCTGCGCGTAGAGCTGATAGAGCGGCGGGTGATCTTTGATCTTTGCGTAGCGGAGAGGCTGGGTGATGGTGGGATCGTCGACTTCGCTGTGGCCGTGACGGCGGTATCCGATGAGGTCGATGACCACATCGGTGTGGAACTGGTAGCGATACTCGGCGGCGAGGGCGGCGATGCGGACGACGGCAGCCGGGTCCTCGGCGTTGACGTGGAAGATGGGGATCGGCAGGCGCTTGGCGAGGTCGGTGGAGAACCGGGTGGAGTTCGTTTCCTCGGGCTCGGCGGTGAAGCCGATGAGGTTGTTGACGACGATGTGGATGCCTCCCCCGACGGAGTAGCCGTCGATGCCGGCGAGGTTGAGGGTCTCGGCCCAGATGCCCTGGCCGGCGAAGGCTGCGTCGCCATGGATGACGATAGGGAGAACGCGATCGATGCCGTCCGCGCCAATGCGATCCTGGCGAGCGCGGGCGCGGCCCATGGCGACGGGATCGACGGCTTCGAGGTGGCTGGGATTCGAGACCATGTGCAGGGCGACGGAGCCGCCATTGCGCGCGGCAAAGGTGCCAGTGGCTCCGACGTGGTACTTGACGTCGCCACCGCCAAGGATGCTGCGCGGGTCGACGTCCTCGAACTTGGCGAAGATGTCGGCGGGGGACTTGCCGAAGGTGTTGACCATCACGCTGAGGCGGCCGCGGTGGCTCATGCCCAGGATGGCGCGCTGCGCGCCGAGTTCGGCGGCGCGGTTGAGCAGCGCGTCGAGGAAGGGGATGAGAGCCGTGACGCCTTCGAGTGAGAAGCGCTTGGTGCCGAGATAGCGCGACTGGATCACCTGTTCGAAAAGGTCGGCGCGTGCAAGGAGGTCGAGGACGTGATGCGGATCGGGCTGCGGGGCTGGAGCTTCGAGGCGCTCGGCGATCCAGTGGCGAGCTTCGCGGGAGGGGATGTGCATGAACTCGGCGCCGATGGTCGAGCAGTAGAAACGGCGCGCGTCGGCGGTGAAGTCATTGTTGAGGTCGAGCTCGGGGACCGGGAGAGGCTGGAGATATTGGCCGAGGGGATCGAGGTTCGCCTGGAGATAGCCCCAGCGGCGGAAGGCGTCGAGAGCCTGGTTTTTGATTTGCGACGAGGCGGGCGCGGCAGAGTTTTCGAGGGGAGTCGTAGTCATGGAGCTTCCAGTCCCCATTTTACGAGGGTCCTGCGGAAGCCCGTAGCCCACGGCCTGTAGCTGGTCCAGTGTTTGGAAAACAAAGCACCACAGAGGACACGAACAGCACAAAGGAGCGACGGGAGTAGCTACAGCTCTCGCGGTTTCTTACTTGCTGATGCGGAGCATGACGACGCCGTGGGGTGGAACGGTAACGGTGTAACTGCCGTTGGTGGCCGTGACGTCTTCGTGCTTCCAGAGGTCGCGCAGCTTTGCGCGTTCGGCGAAGCCCACGTCGCGGAGGTGGAGGGTGACAGGGTGCTCTTCGGTGTCGCGATTGAAGAGGCCGGCGGCGAGCGCGCCGCCACTGAGAGGTTTAGTCCAGATCTCGGTCATGCCGACGGCGAAGGCGCGATCGCCCTGCTTGCCGAGGCGGTCCTGATCGACGGCGATGACTTCTTTGTTGAGGAGGATGGAGAGGGTTTCGGGAGACATCTTGCTGAGGTCGTTGCCGGCGAGCAGCGGCGCTGCGAGGATGGCCCAGAGGCTCATGTGAGTACGGTATTCGTCGCCGGTCATGCCGCCGTTGCCGACTTCGAGCATGTCGGGATCATTCCAGTGGCCAGGGCCGGCGTATTTGGCGAGTCCAAGCTGGCCGAAGCCGATGTCGGACATGCGTTGCCAGGTGTCGTTGATGTCGCCGGTGGTGCGCCAGAGATTGCCGCCGACTTCGGGGCCCCACTTCCAGACGTCGTTGAGGCCGTACTGGCAGAGGCTGTAGACGATAGGGCGGGCGAAGGAGATAAGGGCCTGGTGCATCTTCTCGTAGGCGGCTTTGTACATCTGGAACTGTTTTTCGGGGTCGTGCGGCGCCTGCTCGCGCATGAGCTGGCGGTAGCTGCAGAGGTCGTACTTGAGGTAGTCGATGTCCCAGGCGGCGTAGGTTTTCGCATCCTGGTCTTCGTGGCCGTAACTGCCTTCGAAGCCGGCGCAGGTTTTGGGTCCAGGGCCGGAGTAGATGCCGAGCTTGAGTCCTTTGGAGTGGACGTAGTCGGCGAGGGCCTTCATGTCAGGAAACTTGTCATTGGTGTGGATGACGCCCTGAGCGTCGCGCTGACCCTGCCAGGTGTCGTCGATGTTGACGTAGATGTATCCGGCGTCGCGCATGCCGCTGGAGACGATGGTGTCGGCGGCGGCGCGGACATCCGCGTCATTGACGTTGCGGGCGAAGTGGTTCCAGCTGTTCCAGCCCATGGGCGGAGTGGCGGCGAGAGTGGGATCCTGGGCGGAGGCGGTGGCCGCACCGAGAGCGAGAAGAATGAACGCGGTTACATTGAGCTTTGTGAGGGACACAGCAGGAGGCTCCTTTCGGCGCAAGACGGAGTGGGAGGTTCAAACCGCAGGTCAGTGTACAGCAAAGTCAGCGGAGGAGGGCGCCCCAGAGGGTATCGACAGTGGAGTGGGTGATGGCAGAGGCGGCGATGCGGTGGTCGCGGCGCCAGGCGCGGCCGTAGAAGATGCCCGCAATGGCGGCGAGCAGGACATAGCGCCAGTTGAAGAAGGTGGTGCGCTTGTTGAAGTGGGAGAGGCCGAAGAGGGTCGCGGTGACGATGAGCGCGGCAGTGCGACCAAGGCGGCGCTCAAGGAGGTTCTGAATCCAGCCGCGGAAGAAGATTTCCTCGGGGAGAGCGACGCCGACAAAGGTGACGATCCAGAGCGGAACGAGGAGCCAGGGGTGCTCGACGCGGTGGTGCAGGTGAAGGAAGCCGAGGGCGAGGCCGAGAGGGATGGCGATGGGCATGTAGAAGAGGACCTCCCGGAGGCCGGTGGTCCAGTCGCGCGCGCTGAAGCGGAGGTTGTAGCCGACAGCGGTGAGACAGCGGACGGCGAGGAAGGCGTAGAGGCCTGCATCGAGGAGAGTGAGCTTACCGAGGACGGCGAGCCTGGGAGGCCAGGCGGGCTCGAGCCAGCGCAGATCGACGGCGAGCCCAAGCGGGAGAAGGACAAGGAAGTCGAGGAGATGGCCGCGTTGGCTGGGATCGAGGCGGGCGGCAAGGAATTCGAGGCCGGCGAGGAGGATGGGGACGCAGAGGTACACAAGGAGCCAGCGCGCGGCGAAGATGTGCGAACCAAGCGCGTCGATGAGGTACGGGACGACGAGAACGGCGGGGAGTACGAGGCGCAGAGCGGTGGGAAGGGACTGTGCGGCGCGGGTACAGCGGTCGCCGGCAAATCCGAAAGCGAACAGGGGGATAAGGAGCAGGATGAGGGCGAAAGCGGCGGGAAGGATGGGGAACGGGGCGTGCACGGGCGTGTCGTATTTATGGTAGCCGGGGAAAGCGCTCAGAGCGCGAGGCCGAACCAAAAGATACCCGGCTATAATCGGGGCGCGAGGTGCCGCAATGCGAAATCCGTGGATGAATCGGTTTCAGGCAATCCGGGCGGTGGTGATTGGCGGGGCGCTGGTGGCGATCGCGATTCTCTGGTTTGTGCGGCACTAAACCTGCACTCGGTGCTTTGCGGTCGGGGCGAACTGGCTTCAACGCCGAACCAGACTACTGCAGGGGCGCGTAGTAACCGAGGCGGGCGTGGACGGTGAGCTGGGGCAGGCCGGGGGGCGGCGATAGCTTGACTTTGACCTTGCGCCATTTGCCGTCCATGCGGGTGTCGTCGGTCTTGTAGCCAAGGACATATTCGTTGCGCAGCTCGGCACTGATGCGGGTGGCGATGTCGCCCATCTCGGAGAGGTCGTCGACNNAGCATGGGGCCGTTGCGCTCTTCGACGGTGGCGGCTTCGGGATCGAAGATGCCGATGGAGTAAATCTGGGTGTCGGCTTCCTTGACGGCCGCACGGACCTCATTCTCGGTGTAGCGGCTGTTGTTGTCGCCGCCATCGGAGACGATGAGGAGAGCCTTGCGCTGATATTTGGCCTGCTTCATTTTCCCGAGGCCCATATAGATGGCGTCGAGGAGGGCGGTGCGATGGCTGGCCTCGACCGTGGCGAGGCGGGCTTCGATGTCGTCCGGCGAGGAAGTGAAATCGGTAATAAGCACGGGCCGGTCGTTGAAGCCGATGACAAAGAACTCGTCCTGGGGGTTGGAGGTCTTCATAAACTGGAGGACGGCGCCGCGGGCGCGCACCACCTTATTACTCATGCTGCCGCTGAGGTCGAGGATGACGCCGATGGAGACGGGGGCATCGTCGCAGGCAAAGGTGCGGATGGACTGCTGGTGATTGTCCTCCAGGATGAGGAAGTTCTGTTTCTCGAGGCCGGTGACGAGGCGAT
>PMAM01000215.1 GCA_003152595.1 Acidobacterium sp. | reverse complement strand
AAGTCCGGTCAGCTGAAAAGCGGTCAGCAGTCAGCAGTCAGAGAAAAGCGGGGAGGCGGGCCATCCGAAAAAATGGTCCGCTGACCGGGAAAGAACAAACGAGATGGTTGGACAGAGAATACGAATCCGGCTGAAGGCTTACGACTACCGAGTGCTGGACACGTCGACGGGCGAGATTGTCGACACGGCGAAGCGCACGGGCGCGACGGTGGCCGGGCCGATTCCGTTGCCGACAGTAAAAAACAAGTACTGCGTGCTGCGGTCGCCGCACGTGGACAAGAAGTCGCGCGAGGCGTTCGAGATTCGCACGCACAAGCGGCTGATCGACATTCTGGAGCCGACGCAGCAAACGGTGGACGCGCTGATGAAGCTGGATCTGCCGGCCGGTGTGGATGTGGAGATTAAGGCGTTCGAAAAATGACAGGGCTCGGAGCTCAGAGCACAGAGCTCAGCAAAACAGTCCGGCAGTGCGGTGCTGAACGCAACGCATGATGAGGGAGAGAAGAGACGATGCCAGTCAACGGAATTTTGGGTAAGAAGATCGGGATGACGCAGGTGTTCGATGAGAAGGGCGAGGTGCACCCGATCACCGTGCTGCAGGCGGGGCCGTGCGTGGTAACGCAGCTGAAAACCGCAACGAAGGATGGGTACGACGCGGCGCAGATCGGCCTGGTGGAGTTTGTGAAGGCGTCGAAAGTGACCAGGCCGCAGGCGGGCCACTTTGCGAAGACGAGCGTCGCTCCGGTTCGGCTGCAGAAGGAAGTTGCCATCGAAATGGCGAAGCCGGGCGCCGGTGAGGAAGCCGGAACCGATGGCGTGAAGGCCGGCGATCGCGTGCTGGTGGACATCTTCTCCGATGAAAAGTACGTCGATGTGCAGGGCACGAGCAAGGGCCGCGGGTTTGCGGGCGTGGTGCGGCGGCACAATTTCGGCGGCGGTCCCAAGTCGCACGGGCACATGTTCCAGGTACAGGGCTCGATTGGCGCTTCGTCGTTCCCGTCGCGCGTGTTTCCGGGGCAGAGAATGCCGGGACACATGGGCGTGGACAAGGTGACGGTGCGGAACCTGCGGATTCGCGGAATCGATCTTGAAGAGAATTTGATTATGGTCGAGGGCGCGGTTCCTGGTCCTCGCGATGGTTATGTGCTGATCACCAAGGCAAAGGCTCCGCCGCGCGAGCGCCGTGGGTTTGCGGGTTCGGGCACGGTCGATCCGCTGAAGGCTTCGAAGAAGGCGATGGGCAAGAAGAAGTGAGCTAACGAGCGGTCAGCTAAGAAGCGGTTAGCGATACACCGGTTAGCTAAAAAGCGGTTAGCGAAACAATTGAGACAGAGCAGCAGAAAGAAACAAGACGATGGCAAACATTGACGTAGTGGATCTCGGAGGCAAAAAGGTCGGCTCGCTGGAGCTGGCCGATGAGGTCTTCGGGCAGGTGAACGAGGCGTTGCTGTGGGAAGCGGTGAAGCACTACCGCGCCTCGCTGCGCCAGGGCACGGCTGCGACGAAGAACCGGAAGCTGGTCTCCGGGTCGGGCAAAAAGCTGTGGAAGCAGAAGGGCACGGGCCGGGCGCGTATCGGATCGATCCGGTCGCCGCTGTGGCGGCATGGCGGCACGGTGCACGGGCCGGTGCCTCACTCGCACGACTATGCCTTCCCCAGGAAGAAGCTGCTGGGTGCGCTGCGTTCGGCGCTGGCGGTGAAGTTTGCCGATGGCAAGCTGATCGTGGTGGAGTCGCTGGAGGCGAAAGAGCCGAAGACCAAGCTGTATCGCGCGGCTCTGGACAAGCTGGAAGCGAAGAGAACGGCGCTGTTGGTGGAAGCCGGAGCGAGCCTGGGACCGAATCTGCAGAAGGGCGCGCGGAACCTGGCCGGCGTCGACCTGATGCTGAACAACGAAGTTCATCCTTACGACCTGCTGAAGTTCGAGCGCGTGATTTTCTCGCGGCCGGCGCTGGAGAAACTGCAGGAATCGCTGAAGAAATCGGTGCCCCGGGGTCGTAAGTCCGAGTCCAGAAAGGCGGTGGCCTGATGCCGTCGACTTATACCGTAATCAAGCGGCCGATGATCACCGAAAAGGCGCTCGGCGTGAAAGAGACCGAAGGCACTCTGGTGTTTGAAGTGGCGGCCGATGCCACCAAGACCGAAGTGAAGCAGGCGGTCGAAGCGCTGTTCAAGGTAAAGGTGCGCGCGGTGAGGACCGCGAACATGGTGGGCAAGGAACGCCGGCGGGGCAAGTTTGCCGGCCATCGTCCTGACTGGAAGAAAGCCTACGTAAGGCTGAAGGCAGGCGAGAAGATGCCGGATTACGTGAACAACCTGTAAGTACAGGTTGCAGGGTACAGAAAGACAAGATTGGAACCGGCGGGATTAGCCGGTGGGCAGAGAGAAGAATAACAATGCCGATTAAGACATACAGACCGATCACACCGACGCTGCGGTTTCAGACGACGCTGGTGCGGGACGAGATCACGCAGGACACGCCGTACAAGCCGCTGGTGGTGAACAAGCTGCGGACCGGCGGACGGCGCAACTCGGGCGACATGACGATTCGTCATCACGGCGGCGGGCACAAGCAGAAGCTGCGCCTGATCGACTTCAAGCGCGAGAAGTACGGCGTGCCGGGAACGGTCGCGACCATCGAGTACGATCCGGGCCGCTCGTCGCGGATTGCGCTGATCAGCTACGCCGATGGGGAGAAGCGGTACATCCTGCAGCCGGTAGGGCTGAAGGTGGGCCAGAAGATCATGAGCGGGCCGGACGCGGACATCCTCGTGGGGAACGCGCTGCCGCTGAAGAATATTCCCGCCGGCACGCAGGTGCATAACGTGGAACTGCGGCCGGGCAAGGGCGCGCAGATGGTGCGGTCTGCCGGAGCTTCTGCCCAGCTGGTCGCGAAGGAAGGCGATTATGCGCTGCTGAAGCTGCCTTCCGGCGAGACGCGCAAGGTGCTGATCGACTGCATGGCCACGATCGGGCAGGTGGGCAACACGGATCACGAGAACGTCTCGATCGGCAAGGCGGGACGCAATCGGTGGAAGGGCATCCGGCCGACGAACCGCGGCGTGACCATGAATCCGGTGGATCATCCGCACGGCGGCGGTGAAGGCAAGACGTCGGGCGGGCGGCATCCGGTAACGCCATGGGGCCAGCCGACTCGGGGATACAAGACGAGGAACAACAAGCGAACCGATGCGTTTATCGTGTCGCGGAGAAGCAAGTAAGACAGCTTTTAGCTACTGGCTATTAGCTGCTAGCTGAGGAACTGAAGAGGATCTGAGATGGCAAGGTCGACAAAAAAGGGCGCGTTTGTTGATACGCACCTGAAGGTGAAAATCGAGACGATGAACCGTGCGAACGATAAGAAGGTCGTTCGCACGTGGTCGCGGCGCTCGACGGTTCATCCGGACATGATTGGTCACACCATTGCGGTGCACAACGGCAAGAAATTTGTGCCGGTGTACGTGACAGAAAACATGGTGGGGCACAAGCTGGGCGAGTTTTCCGCCACGCGTCAGTTCAAGGGTCACTCGATGAAGGCAGCGTCGACGGAGACGGCGGCGAGGCCGAGGTAGGAAAGCAGCTGAGAAGCGGTCAGCGAAGAACCGGTCAGCTAAAAGCCGGTCAGCTAAGAAGCGGTTAGCGAGCGGGAAGAGAGTTTGGAGCAGCGATGGAAGCACAGACGAGAGAGTTTCGGGCGGAGGCGCGGTTTCAGCGGGTATCGCCGCAGAAGGCGCGGCTGGTGCTCGATCTGATCAAGGGGCGCGGCGTCGAAGAGGCGCTGAACACGGTCGCGTTCACCAGGAAGTCGGTGGCTCCGCTGGTGGAGAAAGTTCTGCGCTCGGCGTTGCAGAACGCCAACCACCTGAGCCAGGAGCAGGGGCTGGACGTGGACGTGGACAGCCTGTACGTGAAGTCGGCGGTGGCCAACGACGGGCCACGCATGAAGCGGATCCGGCCGGCTCCCATGGGACGGGCGTACCGGTANNGAGGATTCGGCGGCGGAGCCGGTGAAGGCAGCCGCGAAGAAGACGGCAGGCAGGAAAGCTCCAGCGCCTGCCTCGAAAAAGCGGGCGGTACCGAAGAAGGCGACCGCTCACAAGCCAGCAAAGAAGGCCGCGGCGAAGAAACCCGCGAAGAAGAAGTAGCGAGAGGAATCGAGAGACTCTATGGGACAGAAAGTCCATCCTTACGGATTCCGGGTCGGAATCAACAAGCCGTGGCACTCGCGCTGGTTTGCGACCAAAGACTACAGCCGGCTGCTGATCGAAGACGTGCACCTGAAGCGCGAGCTGAAGGAGAAGCTGAAGGCAGCGGGCGTGAGCTCGGTGGAAGTGGAGCGGCCAGGCAACAAACTGCGGCTGATGATCCGCACCGCGCGTCCCGGCATCGTGATCGGGCGCAAGGGCGCGGAGATCGAGAAGCTGAAGGGCGAGCTGCAGAAGCGGACCAACCGCGACGTGTTCATCGACATTCTGGAGGTGAACAAGCCGGAGCTGGACGCGCAGCTGGTGGCGGAGAATATCGCACTGCAGCTGGAAAAGCGCGTAGGCTTCCGGCGCGCGATGCGCAAGGCAGTGGATTCGGCGCTGCGCTTTGGCTGCAAGGGCATNNGGGAACGAAATTGCGCGCTCGGAGTGGTATCTGCAGGGGCGGTTGCCGCTGCACACGCTGCGCGCGGATATCGACTATGGGTTTGCCGAGGCGCGCACGACGTACGGCGTGATCGGCGTGAAGACGTGGATCTATCGCGGAGACATTTATCAGCAGAAGCGGCGCGAGCCGCAGGCCGCGGTGGTGGGAAGCAGCGTGTTCTAGGGGCAGCTATTAGCTCTTAGCGGAAGCTAAAGGCTAATAGCCAGAAGTTAGTAGCTGGTTTTGAAGATTTGAGCTAGCGGCTAAAGGCTAGCAGCTAGTAGCTCGTTAGAGGTTTTTCTATGTTGATGCCAAAGAAAGTGAAGTACCGCAAGCAGCAGCGCGGTCGGATGCGCGGGAAGGCATGGCGCGGAAGCGAGCTGTCGTTCGGCGACTTCGGCCTGAAGGTGATGGAGTGCGGTTACATCACCGACCGGCAGATCGAAGCCAGCCGTGTGGCGATGACGCGCTTCATCAAGCGCGGCGGCAAGATCTGGCTGCGGCTGTTTCCGGACAAGCCGGTGACCAAGAAGCCGGCCGAAACCCGTATGGGCAAGGGCAAGGGCGCGCCGGATCACTGGGTGGCCGTGGTTCGCCCGGGCCGAATTCTGTTCGAGATGGAAGGCGTAACGCCGGAGATTGCAACGGAAGCGATGCGGCTGGCAGCGCACAAGCTGCCGCTGAAGACGAAGTTTGTACAGCGGCACGATGCGAAGGTAGTCGCTGCAGTGAAGTAGGGAGCAAATAAACCCGGGAGCGGTCGTTTGGCGGGACCGGAACGATTAGCAGAATTTGAGATGCGGGTGGGATCCTGGTACTGGGTCCAGCCGGAGAGAAGAGCAACGATGGAAGTGGAGAAGATTCGGAACCTGAGCGACGAGGAGATGGCGCTCGAGGGGCGCAAGGCGGCGGAGCAATTGTTCCGGCTGCGGTTTCAGATGAAGCTGGGCCAGACCGAGGGCGCGAAGAAGCTGCGCGAGCTGAAGAAGGATATCGCGCGGGTCAACACGATCTCGCGCGAGCGCGAGCTGGGCATCCACACCCTGGTGGCGCCGAAGCATCATGCGCATGCCGACGAGGTTGAGGGCAGCGCACCGGCGAAGCAGGCGAAGAAGAAAGTAGCGAAGACAGCGAAGAAGAAGGCCGCGAAAAAGAGCACGACCACGCACAAGGCGAGCGGACGCTCGGCTGCGGCGCGGAAGTCTTCGGCTAAGCCTTCGTCGATCAAGAAGAAGGCTGCTCGGTCCAGCAGCGTGAAGAAGGGTTAACGAGATGAGCGCAACGGAAAACAACACGGGAAGCACGGCGGTCGGAACCAAACCGGCATCGCGGCGCAACGAGAAGGTGGGGCAGGTGGTCTCGACCAAGATGCAGAAGACCATCGTGGTCGAGGTGGAGATGCGCAAGGCGCACCCCAAGTACAAGCGCATCGTGAAGTCGAACCGCAAGTTCTACGCGCACGACGAGCAGAACACGGCGCGGGTGGGCGATGTGGTGCGCATTCGCGAAACGCGCCCGCTGAGCAAGCTGAAGCGGTGGAGCCTGGAAGAAGTGATTCGCCGGTCGGCGCTGGCCCAGGTGCAGGAAACCGAGAAGGCGGTCGGAATCAACACCGAGCAACAGCAGTAGTGGATCGGAGATTGCGGCGAACGTGAGTTCGACCGCAACAGCAAGAAGGAGAGATTGCCATGGCAGTGCAGATGAGAACGATGCTCGAGGTCGCCGATAACTCCGGCGCGCGCAAGCTGCAGATGATTCTGCCTCTGGGCGGATCGAGCGGTTCCAAGGCAGGACTGGGCGACGTGATCACCGCAGCTGTGAAGGAAGCTTCGCCGGACGGACAGGTGAAGAAGGGCAAGGTGGTGAAGGCGGTGGTGGTTCGCACGCGCAAGGAAACCCGGCGGCGCGACGGGACCTACATCCGCTTCGACACAAACGCGGCGGTGCTGATTAACGATGTGGGTGAGCCGGTGGGCACGCGCGTGTTCGGTCCGGTAGCGCGCGAACTGCGCGAGAAGAAGTTTTTGAAGATTGTGTCGCTTGCGCCTGAAGTGCTTTGAAGCCCAGCTTCAGGGCACAGGTGACAGGTTAGAGGTTACAGAGGACGGTTATGGCGAGTTTGGATATTCAGCGGAACGATACGGTGCAGGTGATCTCGGGCAGCGATCGCGAAAAGAAGGGGCGCGTGCTGCGGGTATTTCCCGATACCGGCCGGCTGCTTGTGGAACATGTGCACATTGTGAAGAAGCACATGAAGGAGAATCCGCAGCGGCGCGTGAAGGGCGGGATCGCGGAGCAGGAAGCGTCGATTCCCCGGTCNNATTGCCGCTAAAAAATCGAAGTGATCAGCGTTCAGCGTTCAGCGATCAGGAACGCCGAGCGAAATTGAAGTTTCCGAAACGGTAGACGGCGCAAGCCAATCCGAGAGCGGAGACAGAGAGAAGAGAAACGGAAATGGCAGCGAGACTGAAAGAGAAGTACCACAAGGAACTCAAGGGCGCGCTTCAGAAGGAACTGGGCCTCAAGAACCCGATGGCGGTGCCGCGCCTGGAAAAGATCGTGCTGAACATGGGACTGGGCGAGGCGACGCAGAACTCCAAGATGCTCGACCCGCTGGCCGCCGATCTGGCGGCGATTGCCGGGCAAAAGCCGGTGACGACGCGGGCGAAGAAGTCGATCGCGGCGTTCAAGGTACGCGAGAACATGCCCATCGGAGCGATGGTGACGCTGCGCGGGGACACGATGTACGAGTTCCTCGACCGACTGATTTCCGTGGCGCTGCCGCGCGTGCGCGACTTCCGCGGCGTGTCGACAAAAAGTTTCGACGGGCGGGGCAACTACACGCTGGGCATTCGCGACCAGCTGATCTTCCCGGAGATCGACTATTCGAAAGTGGACAAGCTGAAGGGCATGAACATCACGATTGTGACGTCGGCCCTGGACGACAACTCGGCGCGCGCGCTGCTGCGGCAGTTCGGGATGCCGTTCCGGGCGCAGGGCGCGTAAGAATCGAAGGGACTGAAGAGAGATGGCGACAACAGCAAAACGAGTGAAGGACGCACGCAAGCCGAAGTTCAAGAGCCGGCAGCACAACCGCTGCCAGCTGTGCGGACGGCCGCGGGCGTTTCTGCGGAAATTTGGCGTGTGCCGGTTGTGCTTCCGCGGGCTGGCGCTCAGGGGCGAGATTCCTGGCGTGGTGAAGTCCAGCTGGTAACGCTGGCCGGGACTGGCCGTCCAGGAGGACGCGGCCTTCGGCCGCAAGACAAGTTCGGCGTAGGCCTGAAAGGTCCGAAGCCAAAAGACATTTCCGCTGGTTCTCGGCTCGAGCGGTGTGGGTCAGGGCAGAGCGAACGGGGAATGAAGGAGAAACGATGAGTTTGACCGATCCGGTAGCGGATTTTCTGACGCGGATTCGCAATTCGATACGCGCGCGTCATCAAAAGCTGGATGTTCCGGCCTCGAAGCTGAAGGCGGAGATTGCCCGCATTCTGAAGGAAGAGGGCTATATCTCCAACTTCAAAACGACCGAAGAGAACGGACGCGCGGTGCTGCGGGTGTATCTGAAGTACGGCGCGAACAACGAGGCGGCGATCCGCGATCTGGAGCGTGTTTCGCGACCGGGGTGCCGCGTCTATATCGGCCGCGATGAGATTAAGCGCGTGCAGGGTGGGCTGGGCATCAGCATCATGACCACGCCGAAGGGCGTGATGACCGGCCGTCAGGCGCGCAGGGAAGGCGTGGGCGGCGAACTCCTCTGCGAAATCTGGTAGCCTTGCCGGCTCGGCGGGCGCACGCTTCGCGTGCCGTGCTGGAACAGGCTGTAGTGGCCGGGCCGATGGCCCGGATTGAGATCAGGACCGGTGAGGAAGAGTCACCGGAGTAGTCAGGCTGCAGTGGAACGGCAGAGCAATGCCGGGACTCGCAAGCCATGAAGGATTGAACGATGTCGCGAATTGGAAACAAGCCGATCGATCTGCCGCAGGGTGTGAAGTACTCGGTGCAGGGCAACGTGGTGACCGTGGAAGGGCCGAAGGGGAAGATGGTGCAGTGGATTCCCGACGGGATCAGGGTCGAGCAGAAAGACGGCCATCTGCATATGGGGCGGGAGAATGACTCGCAGGCGGCGATCCACGGGCTGGCGCGGGCGCTGGTGTCGAATGCGGTGGAAGGCGTGACGAAGGGCTGGTCGAAGGAACTGGACATCGTCGGGATTGGCTACCGCGCGGAACTGAAGGGCAAGAACACAGTGGTGTTCACGCTGGGCTACTCGCACCCGATTGAGTTTCCGCTGCCCACCGGCGTCACGGCCACGATCGATCCCAAGCAGACCCGGGTGACGGTGAGCGGCGTGAACCGCCAGCAGGTGGGACAGGTGGCGGCGGATATGCGGTCGCTGCGCAAGCCCGATCCGTACAAGAACAAGGGCGTGCGCTACTCCGATGAGCGGCTGAAGAAGAAGGTCGGCAAGACGGGCGCGAAGTAAGACAGNNAAACCGAACGAGGCTGCCAGGCGGCTTCGCTTTTAGGAAGGAAGAGACGAGATGATTCCGCTAAGGAAGAGAAATGCGATTCGGCAGCGCGTACACACGCGCATTCGGCGCAAGATGGCAGGGACGACGGAGCGGCCGCGGTTGAATGTGTATCGCTCGCTCAACCACATCTACGCGCAGGTGATCGATGACGCGAAGGGCGTGACGGTGGTCTCGGCGTCGACCGTGGCGGCCAAGGCGAAGACGGGCGGCAACGTGGCGGCGGCGAAGGAGATCGGGAAGCAGATCGCCGAGCGCGCGAAGGAGAAGGGCATCACGAAGGTGGTCTTCGATCGCGGCGGCTATCTGTATCACGGGCGCATCAAGGCGCTGGCGGATGCGGCGCGCGAGGCAGGCNNGACTTGAAGGGAAGCGAATGGCGATCTTAAAGAAGAAGCTGGATTCGGGGCAGTTCAACCTGAAGGATCAGGTGGTGTCGATCAACCGCGTGACCAAGGTGGTGAAGGGCGGGAAGAATATGTCCTTCGCAGCTTTGGTGGTGGTGGGCGATCCGGGCGCGGGCGTGGTCGGTTACGGCTCGGGCAAGGCGCGCGAGGTGCCGCAGGCGATCCGCAAGGGGATCGAAGCGGCGAAGAAGAACCTTGTCCGCGTGAATCTGACGCAGACTTCGATTCCGCATCAGGTGCTGGGCCGGTACGGGTCGGGACAGGTGCTGCTGAAACCGGCTCCGGAAGGCACGGGCGTGATTGCCGGCGGCGCGGTGCGCGCGGTGATGACCTCGGCGGGCGTGCAGAACGTGCTGACCAAGAGCCTGGGCACGGCCAATCCGCACAACGTAATTAAGGCGACCTTCGATGCGCTGGTGCAGCTGCGCGATAAGGCCGAAGTGGCCGCGATGCGCGGCAAGACGGTGCAGGAGATCTANNCGGATCCAGTATTTCCGGTCGAAGATTCAGGCGCCGGTGAAGCACAAGCTGGTGATCAAGGGTTTGGGCTTCACGCGGCTGAACCAGATTGTGGTGCGGGAAGACACGCCGTCGATCCGGGGAATGGTGAAGACGGTGCCGCACCTTGTCAGGATCGTAGAGTAGGACGGACCGGCAAGAGTTTAGAGTTTAGGGATTAGAGTTTAGGGGCTTCGGTGTGCTGATCGAGATTGGTGTTGATTTCTAAACTCCAAACTCTAACCTCTAAACTCTCAAAAAACATGCGAGTCGGGCGGTGGGATTCCTCCCCGGCGTTGAGCGAGGACAGAAATGAATCTTTCGAATCTGAGGGCGCCGAAGAAGGCGAATCGCAACAAGAAGCGCATTGGGCGCGGCATGGGATCAGGGACCGGCAAGACGTCGGGCCGCGGACACAAGGGGCAGGGCTCGCGGTCGGGCTCGAGCCTGATGCGCGGCTTTGAAGGCGGCCAGATGNNTGCCGCTGCACCGCCGTCTGCCGAAGCGCGGCTTCACGAACATCTTCCGGACTGAGTACGCGGTCGTGAATCTGGACCGGCTGGGGGAGCTGGGCGAGAAGGAGTTGACGTTGGAGAAGTTCACGGAGCTGGGCCTGGTGAAGAAGCGGAACGGGCTGATCAAGATCCTGGGCGAGGGCGAGTTGAAGGTCGCCGTGACGGTGCATGCGCACAAGTTCTCGAAGTCGGCGCAGGAAAAGATCGA
>PMAM01000069.1:2975-37955 GCA_003152595.1 Acidobacterium sp. | reverse complement strand
CCCAGGCCAGGTTCACCCCACAGCAAGTAGCGGAAGCCTCAGCAGTGCCCGTAGTCAACAACCGAATACGGTCCCCTGATGCCGGAAGTAATGGCCTCGTCCCATTTTGGATACGCGTATCGTTTCAGTTCCCTGCGGGGACTCAGTTCGCGGTGAGCGTCCCAGCCCCTCACCCACCCCGGGCGATCCGGCCCCATCGCAACTCCTGCGAGCAGTCAGGGTTGATGACGATAAACCAAACCGGCCGCCACCAACGCCGAGTCCTTTGCGTCCAACCCTTAGCGGCCAACCATAAATCAGGAGAACGAGAATGTCCTGGCGCCGGCTCGGAATCCCAGCCTTATCCGGTGTGGCCATGATGGTCGCCGTCGATCTGGTCGACAGATGGTTCGTTGCCGTCGGCCTGCACGCCGAGACCACCCGCATCGACGACCTCCTGCTCGGCCTCGTCGCCGCCGCGCTGGTCTTCCTGATCCAGCGCCAGCAGGACCGCGAGCTGCGCCGCCAGCGCCAGAGCGCCGCCGTCATCGAGCAGATGAACCACCACATCCGCAACGCCCTCCAGGTCATCGTCGCACGCGCCAGCCTCGACCACGAGGCCAAACCCGATCTGCAGCAGATTAACGAAGCCGTCGCCCGCATCGACTGGGCCCTCCGCGAAATTCTCCCCAGCAGCGCGAGCGACGGTCCCGTCCCGGACCTCGACCCGGAAACGCACGAACCCGCCCCGACCCCGCAATGATCCCAACTCCAAAGCCGGGCCCCCGGCCAGGTTCACCCCGGTAGCGCCACCGGCGTCCCCGTCCCCGAAGTCGATCCGGCAAACGCGCCAGCCCGCCCCGACCCCGCAATAGATCCCAACTCCAAAGCCAGGGCCCCCCGGCCAGGTTCACCCCACAGCAAGCAGCAGAATCTTTTATTGGTCAAAAATCAATAGACCTGATCGTGTGACCAGTACCCAAAGTACTGCTTCTCGGCCTCCGTGTTCCGTTTCCGGAAACGCCGCGCATCCCCTCAAGCCACACTACCGGCCATGACTTCCGTACCCCCGCACTCTCCGATTTTCCTTGCCCTCAATTCCGCGCGTCGCTAACCTGAGATTATGAGGGGATTGTCTGCTCGCCAGACAATCCCCTTCGCATTTCCCATTTCCCGGGATCCCAGGATCCCTGCCGTCGCTCTTTGAAAATCCTGATCGGCTTGCTCCGCCCCGAATCGGCTGCCACAGCTCGCCTCATAACGAAGACGACAACACGCGGGCGTCCGAACGGAGCCTCGTGACTGGAATCAATGACTTCCGGAGGGGCCGCCCCCCTCAATCGCGAAAAATGGGGGAAACCCTGGACTCCAGGTCTTCCTTCGATCCCCCTCGCCCTGAACGGCTTCGAAGCTCAGAATCAAATCGCTCCGATCCCGCCGGACGCCTCATAACGAAGTCGATAACACAAGGGGGGTCCGAACGGAGGCCCCGTGAGTGGAATCAATGACTTCTGGAGGGGTCACCACCCTCCTTCTCGAAAATGTATGACGCACGCTGGGTCCAGAATCTTCCTTTTGGGCCCGCTCACCAGAACGGCTTCGAAACTCAGAGTCCAATCGCTCCGATCCCCGGACATCTCATAACCACTTCGATAACACAGAGAGGGTCGCGAAGGAGGCATCGCGAACAGAATCAATGCCTTCCGGAGGGGTCACCCCCCTCAATCCCGAAAATGGAGAGGGGCTCCTATGCCACGGCTAGCCGGCCCCGCAGCCGCCGATGGGCCAGGATCGCGATCCAGAACAGCACCAGCTGCGCCACGACCGCCCCGCAGAAGTCCAGGGCCACGTCCTTTGGCGAGCTCGTCCGCCCGGGCAGAAAGCTCTGGTGCCATTCGTCCCAGCTGGCCAGCAGCAGCGTCGACAACAGCGCCAGCCCTGCCGCGTTCCGGAACAGCATTCGCCACTCAGTCCACCGTTCCTCCAGAGTCACGCGCCACCCTTCGAAGAAACCCAGGCTCACCGTCCCATACCCGACGAAATGCCCGCTCTTCCTTATGTAGTGGTGCACGATCTCCCATCGCTCCGGGCTGATGGGCCCGAACAGCTTCACCCACAGGGGCAGCAGCCATCGGCTGGTGTTGGCGGACGACATCGTCGCCGTCGATTCACCAACGATCACCGCAATCCCGATCAGCGCCGGAATCCAGTGCAGCAGCAGTCGAGCGCGCCGAAGGGCCACATTCTTCTCCGAGAAGGACTTCTTCCAGAATACCCTGCAATTTGGGCTCCTGAACCGTAGGCGTTTCTCGCCGCTCCCGCGTCAAAAGTGATACAACAAACCGTGACCCCCGGATTGACCCCCAAGACATGAGCTCGCAGGAAAAAGTTCTGATCGTCGAAGACGAGCCGCACGCGTTGTCCGGCCTCGCCGAGCTTGTCTCCGGCTGGGGCTACCGCACCGAAACCGCCCGCGACGGCATCGAGGCCCTCGAAAAGATCGCCTCCTGGCAGCCCGGCATTATCGTTTCCGACTTCAAAATGCCGCGCATGGATGGGCTGCAGCTCCTCTCCCGCATGGGCGAGAACACCAACAAGATCGCCTTCGTCATGCTGACTGCGCAGGGCTCCATTGAAGCCGCGGTTGAAGCCATGAAGACCGGCGCCTACGACTTCATTCAGAAGCCCGTCGATCCCACGCGCCTCCGCGCCATCCTTACCAATGCCGCCCGCCAGCGCGATACCGAGCGCGAGCTCGAAGTCACGCGCCGCAAGCTTCGCGAAACCGGCGTCCTCGGCTCCCTGGTCGGCGCCTCCAAAAAGATGCAGGAGGTCTTCACCCTCATCGAACGCGTCGCCACCAGCAACGTCTCCATCCTGATCACAGGCGAAAGCGGCACCGGCAAGGAACTCGTGGCCCGCACCCTGCACGACCTGAGCCCGCGCCGCAGCAAGCCCTTCGTCGCCGTCAACTGCGCCGCCATTCCCGAAACGCTGATCGAAAGCGAGATCTTCGGCCACGAGAAAGGCGCCTTCACCGGCGCCATCGAGCGCCGTGCCGGCTGCTTCGAGCTCGCCGAAGACGGCACCCTGCTGCTGGATGAAATCGGCGAGATGCCCGTCGCCACCCAGGCCAAGCTGCTGCGCGTTCTGGAAGACCACAAGCTGCGCCGCCTCGGCAGCAAGATCGAATCGCCCATCGACGTCCGCGTGCTCGCCGCCACCAACAAGAACCCGGAAGAGGCGGTCGCCGACGGCCATCTGCGCGGCGATCTCTTCTATCGCCTCAACGTCTTCAACATCCATATGCCGCCGCTGCGCGAGCATAAGGAAGACATCCCCGCCATCGTCGACGCCATGATCGACGACATGAACCTGAAGCACCAGCGCAAGGTCACCGGCATCGACAGCGAGATGCTCGCCCGCCTGGTCGCCCACGACTGGCCGGGCAACGTCCGCGAGCTGCGCAACGCCATCGAGCGCGCTGTCGTCCTGTGCGGAGAGGGCCAGATCCAGTCCCGCCACCTCCCGCCAGGCTTCGGAACCAGGCCCATCCGTGCCGTCGCCGAGTTGCCTCCCAACGCCATCCAGCTCGAAGTGGGCGCCACGGTCGACGACGCCGAGCGCATGCTCATCTTCAAGACCCTCGAATCCACCCACAACAACAAGACCCGCGCCGCCGAGATCCTCGGCATCAGCCTCAAGACGTTGCACAACAAGCTTCGCGAGTACGGAAGTACCGCCGCAACCGCCGGCGCTCTGGAAGAATAAGGTGGTAAGCGAGGAGCAATCTTTGTATCCTCCCTTTACCGATCCTTAACCGTTGAGCGCGGCCCCCCGACCATGCGGCTCAAGACCAAACTCGTCCTTGCCATCACCGGACTCGTCTTTTGCGTGGTGGTGGTTTTCTCCTGGATCTGGCTGAGCCAGCTGCTCCAGCAGCACATCGAACAGTCCTGGTCGACGACCGACTACCTCGCCCACAACGTGCTGTTTCAGATGCGCGGCGCCCTGGATAACGGCCTGCGCGACCGCCATTTCGACCCCGACGATCCGGTCGCGGTGCGCGCCGCTGTCGCCGATTCCCTGCGCCGCGATGCCGGCCTCAACTCGCTGCTCACTTCCATCGTCAACTACTCGCCGACCGTCCTCGACATCTCCATCGCCGACCGGCAGAACCGCGCCATCATCGCCGTGCCGGACTCCACTCTCGACGATCAGGTCCTGCCCCACCGCCCCGATTACTCTGTCCTGCGCCGCCAGTCGGTGGTCCGCACCCTGCGTATCGTCTTTGGGCGGCCTCAGGTCTACAACGTCTCCCTCGGCCTCGATCGCAACGATCAGCCCTTCCTCACCATTCGCATCGGCATCCGCACCACCTTTCTCGGCTCTGCCTTCAAACCCTGGCTGATTGAGTCCTTCAGCTTCATGGGGCTGGCCATGATCATCTCCATGATCGTCGCCGCCTTCGTGGCCAACCTCGCCCTCCAGCCCATCGAGCAGATCAGCGAGCGGCTCGACACGCTCGCTGCTCAGGAGGCTCCTGCAGATTCCCCCGCCACCCGCGAGGCCCGCCGCAGTATCGAACCGGACCTGCCCCAGGGCGGCGCTCTCGCCGAAGTGCCGGAACGCGAATCCCGCCGCAGCGGCGACGCCGTCGCCCAGGTTTCCGGCAAGATTGAACGCCTCGGCCAGCGCATCCGCAACGTCGAGGAAGTCTTCTCCGCCCTGCGGGAGAACCTCGACCAGATTCTCTCCAACCTGCAGGACGGCGTCATGCTCTTCACCCGCGACGCTCGCGCCGTCCTCGTCTCCAGCGCCTGCGAGCGCTTCCTCAACATCGGCCGCGAGCGCATCTTCGGCGCCGAGGTCCGCGAGATCTTCGACCGCTCCACCCGCCTCGGCCGCCTTGTCCGCGACGCCTTCGAAGGCGGCATGTCCATCGTGCAGGAAGAGGTGACCACCGAGACCGGGCGCCGCGTCGAGGTCTCACTCGACTTTATCCACGACGCCCAGTCGCGCGACCGTCATTCGCTCGGCGCTCTGCTCACCATCCACGATCTCGAATCTGTCCAGGAGATCGAAACCGAGCTGGAAGTCTCTCGCCGCATGGCGTCCATCGGCCGCCTCACTGCCGGCGTCGGACACGAAGTCAAGAATCCCATCAATGCGATCGTGGTTCACCTCGAACTGCTGCGGAACAAGGTCCAGGTCGGCGGCGACGCGCTGCGCCACCTCGACATCATCCAGAGTGAGATCCGCCGCCTCGATCGCGTCGTCCAGACCCTGGTCGATTTTTCCCGCCCCGTCGAGCTTCAGCTCAAGGACCAGGACCTGCGCGCCATCGTCTCCGGCGTGCTCATGCTCGCGTCCGCCGACTTCCAGACGCGGGGCGTTGCCGTCGAGAGTGACTTGCCGTCCCGTCCCGTTGTCTGCCGGGTCGACGCCGATCTGCTGGAACAGGCGCTCCTCAACGTGGTGCTCAATGGCGCCCAGGCCATGGCCTCCGGCGGATTGCTCGAGGTCCGCCTCACGGAAGACACGCGCTGGGCCTATATCCGGGTCCGCGACCACGGCGAGGGCATCGCCGACGAAATCCGTTCCCGCATCTTCGACCTCTACTTCACGACCAAGAAAGAGGGCAGCGGCATCGGCCTGGCCATGACTTACCGCATTCTCCAGATGCACCACGGCCAAATTGACGTAGAATCGAAGACTGGGAGCGGAACTACATTCGTACTGCGGCTCCCGCTTATTTCTGCCGGTTCGGGACAGCGCGTAGTTTTGGACGCTACAGGACACGCGATTCCCAGCGAGCTTGCTCGCCAGGGTGGTGAGACCCAGCCAGAAAGGTCCGGACCATGAGTTCCGGAAGAGGATGCGCAGCGATTGCCGTGCTGCTGGCGCTGCTGACCGGTTGCGGCCCCAAAAAGCCGACGGCCGTCGTGTCTCCGCCGGCCGCCGAGGCGCCTGCGCTGCCTCCGTCGCAGATGGCTGCCTCGCTGCCCCTGATACCACCTGCCATTCCCGCGACCACGACACATCCCGTCAAGCTGGATACCACGGCTCCACCCGAGGTGAAGCCCGAAGTCGCGACGGCTCAGCCGCACCATACCCCGAAACACCATCCGAAGTCTGCCGCAGAAGAAGCAAAGACTCCTGCCGGTACCGCTACAACGCCGGCCCCGCCGGCCAATCAGGTCGCCACGGTTCAGCCGTCGGATAAGACGCCACTCGGGCAGCTCTCTACGCCCGACGATCCCGTCAGCCGCCAGACCATCTCGGAGCAGATCGATGCCACCGAAAACGGGCTCAACGCAATCAAGCGGCCCCTGAACTCCGACGAGCAGAAAACCGTCACCCTGATTCGCCAGTACATTACGCGCGCGCGCGATTCTTTGAACGTGGACGATTTCGCTGGTGCGAACACCCTGAGTTCCAAGGCAAAACAGCTGCTTCAGGAACTGACCAAGCCGTAGAACAGGGCTCAGAGCTCAGGTCACGGGGCTCACACTCCTGAACCTTGACTGTAACCTGTAACCTGCTCCCTGTAACCTGTCCTACTTCTCCCCCCACTTCAGCTTCGACCGCAGGATATCGAAGAAGCCGTTCTCTCCCAGCCGGATCAGCTTGACGCAGTAGTCCGACTTCCGGCACCGCAGCTCGTCGCCAATACGCAGGTCGACCACCTCCTGCCCATCCACCGTCAGGAAAGTCTGGTCGGGAATTCCCTCGATCCGCACCAGAATGCGCGAAGAACCCTGCAAGACCATCGACCGCAGCGTCAATTGGTGCGCACAGATCGGCGTCACCTCCAGTACATCCACCCGCGGCACCATCACCGGGCCCCCCGCCGCCAGCGAGTAGGCGGTGGATCCGGTCGGCGTTGCGACAATCACCCCATCGGCGCGAAAGCTTGCAGCCAGCTGATCGTCGACCTCCACCGCGAAGTGGCCCATGCGCGCGATGGCGCCCTTGGCCACCACAACGTCGTTCAGCGCTTCGTGCGCGGAGTGTACCTTTCCGTCGCGCCACAGTTCGCCGTGCAGCATGGTGCGTGACTCGATGCAGCAGGCGCCTCTCCCCCAGGCTTCGAGATGGGTGTAGAGATCCGACAACGGGACCTCGGTGAGGAAGCCCAGCGCGCCGAGATTGACGCTGAGGATGGGAACCCCGCTGCGCGCAAAGACTCGTGCGGCCGCCAGCAGCGTGCCGTCGCCCCCCAGAACGATGACCAGATCCGGATTCAGGGCCGACAGTTCCGGGCGCGGATGCACCGGCTCATCCGTCACATAGTTCGCGCTCACCGGATCGAGCAGCGCTTCGTGCCCGTGCGCCTTCAGCCACAGCACCAGCTCCGGCAGCAACTGCCGCAGTTCTTCCTTCTGCGGCTTGGAAATAATGGCGATGCGCGACATGGGTCCTAGTGTAAGGCAGGAACAGGTGTAAGGCAGGAAGAGGCGCCCGTTGGGTCAGCGCCCCTCTTTGCCCGCGGCCTCCGTGCTCCTGCCCGGCAACCCTGTGCCGTCCCCTCCGCCCTTATGTCCTCGACGACACGCTCTGCACCGCCAGAAACTGCGCCGGAACCGGCACCGATTTCCCTGCAGTCGCCGCCGGATCCGAAAACAGCTTCGGGTCCAGCGTCGTCCCGGAGTCGGCCGGGGGGCTCGTCGACGTGCCCAGCTCGTGCACCAGATTGTCGCCGCTGGTGCTGACGAAGAAAATCGAGCCGTCGGGACTGAAAGCACCGGCAACAGGTGCCTGCGGCGCTGGCGCTCCCGGAGCCGTGGAGAGTTGGACCGGCCCCAGTGTGCCCAGCCCACCTGTGTTCACCGGCTGGTAGTAAGGAAGCACGCCCGAGGCTCCGCCTGCGTTGTAGGTCACGAATGCAAGCGAGGAATCGGGCGAGGATACGACCTGATCGATTTCGGAGGCGGCAACCGGCAAAGTCGCCGTGATCGGGTTGGTGGTCAGTGTCAGCGGGGGCCCTGCATAGGCAGGACACGCGTTGACCGGAACACCGGTGGGCGGACTCCCCGCCGCGCCCAGCACGATGTCGGAGAACGTCGTGTCGTCCGCACCGAGCACATGGTTCCCGTCCGCCGTCGCCGTCAGCTCCGTGGTCGTCACGCCCACATCCCCGGCCGGCGGATAGTACGGCGGAGTCGAGTTTGTGTTTGGGCAATAGCTGCGTGCGGCCGTCGAGTTCCCGCTCAGGAACGTCGCAACACTGGGCACCGTGATCGTCAGCGCCGGCCCGCAGAAGGGATCCCACGCCGGGTTGTAGGCGGGCGCGGCCGTGGTGCCGGCTGCCTCCAGCGGGCAGGCGTACGCCGGCTGACTGCTGAGCGGATAGCTGGACCAACCTGTGCCGCTGCTGTCCACAAAGAGCGTATTCTGCCCCGTCGCCGGATCCTGGCCCACGATGTAGACCGTCGTCCCATCCGGCGAATACTGTGCACGAAACGCGATCCCCCCAATGCTGCTGATTGTGCTGTTCGCGGTGCTGTACAGATAAATGACCTGGCGAAGCTGATCGTTGATGATCGCTGTCGAGCCGGTGGGCGAAACCGCCAGCACCACTCCAGGCGCCCCCGGCACCTCCTTGCTGAGGGTGTTGGTCAGCGTGCTGTAAGTCATGAGCTCGTGATAGCTGCCGAAGTACAGCGTGTCTCCCGCCTGATCCATCACCATCGAATTCGGCGTAAAGGGCAGCCGGATCGGAGACGCCGCCCCGCCTGTGGACAGATCGATCTCAGAGAAATAAGGAGACTGCGACGAGGCGAACCAGATCTTGTTGGTGACCCGTCCCGGCGAGCTGAGGTTGATGCGATTGCCCGCCACCGGCATTCCGTTGCCGAGATTACCGATCAGGTTCACCGGCGCCGGATTGCAGCTCGGCGGCTGGCAAATAGCCGTCACCGTCGCGTGACTCGGGAAGGTCGCCGTCACCAGGCCCGTGGTGCTCACGCTTAGATTCTGCGGCTCGGTCGACGCATAGGTCAGGTTCAGACCGTTGATCGGGTTGTTGTTCGAATCGGTCACCGATGCGACCACGGTCTGCGGCGAGCTGGCTGTCACCGTTGCCGAGGTCGAGCCATTGATGGTCAGCGAAATCGTCTTCGGCGGGCAGGTGGAGAAGAAGCCCGCTGCCGACGTCACCTCTGAGGTCGTCGCGTTGATCACCGTCGAGCCAGGCAGGTTCGCCGTGGCAACGCCGTTCGGATTCGTGCTGGAGGCGCTGCCCGGAGTCGAGCTTGTCGGATTGGTCGTGTTGTCGATGTTCACCACGCTTGCGGTCACCGGGTTGTACGTGATCGTTCCCACATTCGCGCTCGGGCTGGTGCAGGAAAGCGTGGTGGGGCTGCAAAGCGTCGTGCCCCCTGGCCCGGTCACCGTCGTCTCGGCCAGCAGCGACGTGGTCAGCGTCTGACCCTGCGACATGCATGAACTCTGCGCCGGGATGGTAATGGATGAGATCGGAGGGTGAATGTAGACGTTCACCGGATTGCTGGTAACGGCCGCACCGGAGGCTGTCACCTGTACGGTGCCGCAGGTGCTCGCCGAGCATCCCTTGAACGCAGACAGCGAAGCGCCGGACGGTGGCGTGCAGATGGTAAAGTCAGGCACGCCGCCCGGGCTGTTGCGGTTCCATGTGCCGGCGCAGAGCGTGCCGGAGGGCGAGATATCGGCCAGCAGCAGGTTGGAGCTGGCATAGGTGTAGTGGGTCACGCTGGCGGACTCGTTGTTGCAGTTGAAGGCCTGCGGCGCCCCCAGCGACCCGGTTTGACCCCACGCCAGCGAAAGCCCGGTGACCTCCGGCCCCAGCGTGATGGAGACCACCTGGCTGGTCGTGATGCCATAGGCATGGCCATTCTTGATGCAGTAACTGTTGGGATTGTGGCCACAGCCCGTGACGGAGAAACCTACCGGAAGCGTAAAGGCCAAAACAACTGCAAACGCAAGCAACCGCCGCATGAAACCTCCCCGCCTGCGCAGTCTGGCCGCGTCAGACGGTCCAAGCACCTCAATATTCCGCGTGCGTCTCAGAATAACAAACGAGGAGTGGCACGCACAGCGCCAAGATACCCGGAAATCGTTGCCACCCGGACCCAGGTAGCGGACGCATACGGATCGGTTTAGTGAGCAAATCCCAACGACTGCACCGGCGCCTGCTGCGTCCCGCTCCCGGCTCCCAGCTATCTGTGCCCTGAGCTCTGAGCGCTGAGCTCTGTATCCGGCATATATTCCTCAAACCACCCCAGCGCCCGCTCCAGCACATCCCGCCGATGGTCAGGATTCACGAACCCATGTCCTTCATCGGGATACACCACCAGCTCTGTCGTCTTGTCCAGATCGCGCAGCGCATGCCAGAACTCGAACGACTGCGGCGCCGGACACTCCCCGTCCCGTTCCCCGACCACTTCCAGCACCGGCGTGGTCACGTTCTTGATGTAGTTGATCGCCGACATCTTCGCGTACACCGCCGGATCGTCGTACACCGACGCGCCAAAGAAGGGAATCATCCACCGGTCGATCTGGTTCTCCCCGTAATAGCTCTGCCAGTCCGAGATGCCCGCGCCCGCCACGGCTGCCCGAAACCGGTGGGTCTGCGTCACCGCGAACATGGTCATGAAGCCGCCGTAGCTCCACCCCGTCAGCCCCACGCGGTGATCGTCGATCGGATACTTCTTCTCCACCGCGTCCACACCGGCAAGGATGTCCCGCAGATCGCCGTAGCCGAAGTCTTTGCGATTCGCCTGCGTGAACTTCTCCCCCTCGCCATAACTGCCGCGCGGATTCGGCATCAGCACAAAATAGTCGAGCGCCGAGAGCGGAACCGGCCCATAGCCGACCCCGGGCCACCGCGGCATCACCGCCGATGAAGGCCCGCCGTGCACCTCCACAATCAGCGGATACTTCTTCGCCGAATCGTAGTGAGCGGGCAGCAGCAGCCATCCCTGCACGTGGAAGCCCTCGTTCTCCCACTCTACGGACTCCGCCTTGCCCCACACGGGCTTGACGCCGTCGTTGATGTGCGTAATCTGCTTCAGGTCGGTCAGCCTGCCCGCCCAAACCTCGGGCGGATTCTCAAACGAAGACCGAACCAGCGCAACTTCGTTCGAGTTCGCCTTCGAGACGCTCATCATCAGCCCACCGCCACTTACACCGGCCGGCAGCGTCAGGCTATGCTCCGGTTGCTCCTGCTGGCTTGCGATGTCATAGGCAAACAAATGGGACTCGCCATCCTTGATCTCCGAAATCCCCACCGTCTTCTCGTCAAGCCAGACGAACCACGACGGACTCCCCCGCCGATTCGGCGTCAAATCTTTCGGCTCGCCACCCGCCGCCGGCATCAGGTACAGATCCCCGCCCGTCGATCCCTGGTCCGACATCAGGCCGCCGATGAACGCAATCTGCTGCCCATCCGGAGCCCACCGCGGCACAGCAATCTGCAAACCATGCAGCGAACCCGCCACCGTCTGCGGATCGAGAATCGCCGTCGGTTCCCCGCCGACCGGCTGCATGTAGAGCTTCGCCACCCACCAGTTGTTCTCACCCGGCGGAGGCGCCGCCACGTACGCCAGGTTCTTTGCATCCGGCGACCAGTCAAACTCGAACACGTGCAGCTTTGCCGGTGTGATTTGCGTCAGCTGTCCGCTTGAGGCATCCACCGCAGCCACGCGCTGCACTTCCAGGCCCTCCATCCCGATCACGCCCGTCTGCGGCTTCTCCGCCGCCAGCGCTCCCGACGGCCGTGAGGCGCCTTCTACATACAGGAAGCTCAGCCGCTTCCCATCCGGCGACCACTGCATCTCCTTCGCGAATCCGTCCAGCTCCGCAAGCCGATGCGGCGCCGATCCTCCCGCTACGTCCGCCAAAAATACAGCCGTCTTGTGATCGCTCGTGCACTCGGAGAAGAACGCCAGCTGCTTTGAATCCGGTGAGAAGACCGCGTTGCTTTCCTGCCCTCTCTCGCCGTTGCTGCACGCCGTAATCCGCTTCGCCGCATCGGGATGGCCCAGCGGCGCCAGCTCGATCTCCGAGCCTCCGCGTCCTCCCACCTCCCAAACAATCTGCTTGCCGTCCGGCGAGAGCGCGGTTGCGCGAATCGTCTTTGCCTGGCTGAGCGCGCTAATAATTTTCGGAATGCGTGAGTCGTGAACGGGCGGTGCCGGCGCCTGCGCAAATCCCGGCGCGGTGAAACCAACAGTAGCGCAAACGGCGAAACCAAGAACAGAGAGGTAAACCTTCGTCATGGGCGCTTTTATATCAGGTCCTCCACTTTTCGCGCGACGCTGCTCCCGGCTCCCGGCTCGCGGCAAAAAGTATGATTCCGATATGGCGACCCTCCGGCCGGCAAAATTCGACGGCGCGAACAACGATGCCGACCTCTGCCGGACCCTCATGCGCGAGTACGCGCACTTCCTCAACGAATCCGTCGGCGGCCAGCACATCTGCGTCGAAAGTCTCGAAGAGGAGCTCGCCGGTCTTCCCGGCAGCTACGCCGAACCCGCAGGCGCCGTCCTGCTCGCCTTCAACGACAACACCCCCGCCGGATGCGTAGCGCTGAAGCCTCTGAAGATCGAGAATCCGCCGCACCCGAGCGAGCGCGCCTGCGAGATGAAGCGCCTTTGGGTCCGCCCAACCCAGCAGGGAACCGGCCTCGGCCGCCAGCTCGCCGCTGCCATCATCGACCTCGCCCGCGAACGGGGCTACACTGCCATGTACCTCGACACCATGCCTCAATCCATGCAGGCTGCTTACCGGCTCTACCGCTCCATGGGCTTCACGCCCGTCGACCGCTACAACCAGAACCCCGTCCTGCGCCAAACCGACGCTCTCGAAATCGCCTTCCTCCGCAAAGAACTCTGATGTCTGCCCAACTCCCCATCCTCAACCAACCGCGCCCCCACGAAGCCTTCGCCGCAGCGCGCGAGCTCGAAGCCAGGCTCTGCGCCACCGTTCAGGGTGAAGTCCGCTTCGATCCGGCTTCCCGCGCCCTCTACGCGGTCGACGCCTCCAACTACCGCGCCACCCCCATGGGCGTTGTGCTGCCCCGCGATGCCGCCGACGTGGAAGCCACCGTCGCCGCCTGTCGCTCGCTCGGCGCGGCCATCCTGCCTCGCGGCGCCGGAACCAGCCTCTCTGGCCAGTGTTGCAACGTCGCCGTTGTCCTCGACTTCTCCAAATACATGCGGCGCATCCTCTCTCTCGATCCCGCATCGAAGACCGCCGTCGTCGAGCCCGGCATCGTGCTGGACCGCGTCCGCGAGGCCGCCGAAGTGCATCACCTCACCTTCGCGCCCGATCCCGCCACCCACTCGCGCTGCACCATCGGCGGCATGATCGGCAACAACTCCTGCGGCACGCACAGCGTCATGGGCGGCCTCACCGCCAACAACATCCGCTCCCTCGACATCCTCCTCTACGACGGCACGCGCATGAGCGTCGGCGCCACCAGCGACGACGAAATCGCCGCGATCATCGCCCGCGGCGGTCGTCCGGCTGAGATTTACGCAGGCCTGCGCCGCATCCGCGACCGCTATGTCGACCAAATCCGCAGCGGCTTCCCGCAAATCCCGCGCCGCGTCTCCGGCTACAACCTCGACGAGCTCCTCCCCGAGCACGGCTTCCAGGTCGCCCGCGCCATCGTCGGTGCAGAAGGCACACTCGCCACCGTCCTCACCGCCACGCTGGACCTGATGCACTCGCCGCCCTGCCGCCGCCTCGCGGTGCTCGCCTTCCCCGACCCTTTCCTCGCCGCCGACGCCGTACCCGACATCATCCGCTTCAGCCCCATTGGCCTTGAGGGCATGGACGCAATGCTCCTCGACTTCATGCGTCGCAAGCACCTCGCTGACGACGACATGAACCTCCTGCCCGAAGGCGGCGGCTTCCTGCTCGCCGAGTTCGGCGCCGAAACCGATCAGGAAGCCGAAGCCAAAGCGCACGCCCTGCTCGCCGCATCCTCTCGCTTTCCCGGCTCGCCCACCGGCCGCGTCTGCTCCCTTGAAGAAGCCCCGCGCCTCTGGCGCATTCGCGAATCGGCCCTCGGCTCTACCGTCTTCGTTCCCGGCGAACCGCACGGCTGGGAAGGTTGGGAAGACGCCGCGGTTGCGCCCGAGAAACTTGGTTCCTACCTCCGCCAGCTCTGGGCGCTGATGAAAAACTACGGCTATCGCAGCCCCATGTACGGCCACTTCGGCCAGGGCTGCGTGCACACCCGCATCAACTTCGACCTCGAGTCCGAGCCCGGCATCCGCAAATTCCGCGCCTTCCTCGACCAGGCCACCGACCTCGTCATCGCCCACGGTGGCTCCATCTCCGGCGAACACGGCGATGGCCGCGCCCGCGCCGCGCTGCTGCCGAAAATGTTCGGCTCCGATCTCATGCACGCTTTCCGCGAATTCAAATCGCTGTGGGATCCCGACAATCGCATGAATCCGGCCATCCTCATGGAGCCCGCCGGCGATTCCACCCCCATCTATCAGCCCGACGAAGGCTTCCGCCTTGGTGCCGGCTATCAATCCAAAAAGCCCCAGACCTTCTTCCAGTTCCCCGACGACCATGGTTCCTTCGGCGAAGCCACGCTGCGCTGCGTCGGCGTCGGCGCCTGCCGCAAAGATCACGCCGGCACCATGTGCCCCTCCTATATGGCTACGCGCGAGGAGCAGCACTCCACGCGCGGACGCGCCCATCTCCTCTGGGAACTGATGGAAGGCAAGGTGCTCGGTTCCTCGACGGGCCCTACCGACTGGCACAACGAGAGCGTTCGAGAAGCCCTCGACCTCTGCCTCTCCTGCAAAGCCTGCAAGAGCGAGTGCCCCGTCAACGTCGACGTCGCCACCTATAAGGCCGAATTTCTGGCCCACTACTACGGCGACCGCCTCCGCAAGCCCCAGCACTACGCCTTCGGCTTCATGGATCGCCTCGCGCACATCGCGTCGCTCATCCCCGGCCTCACCCCGCGCCTCGCGAACCTTCCCCTGTCGACGCCAGGAATCTCGCACACCGTCAAAGCCATCCTCGGCGTCGCCCAGCAGCGCACGCTGCCCCGGTTCGCTCCGCGCAGCTTTCAGAACGAGTGGAGTAGTCGCCGGGTGCCCCACTCTTCTCGCGCCAGCGAGAGGGTGGGTTCGCAGGATTTCGACCCAGCCGCTTTTGTATCAGAGCACGACTCTGAGCCTGCCCTGAGCAAGCTCCGAGCGGAGCGAGGTGCGCGTCGAATGGGTGCCGATCAAAGCCACAAAAAGAATGGGGCTTTAGCCCCTGAGGGAAAGGTTCTTTTATGGCCCGACACCTGGAATAACTACTACCACCCGCAATCCCTCACCGCGGCCGCCCAGGTCCTGCAATCAGCCGGCTTCGTCCCCGAAGTCCCGCGCCACCACGTCTGTTGCGGCCGGCCCCTCTACGACTTTGGCTTCCTCAAACAGGCTCGCACCTACCTCGAAAAGATCCTCCACGACTTCGCGCCGCAAATCGACGCCGGCCTACCCTTCGTCTTCCTCGAGCCCAGCTGCGCCACCGTCTTCCGCGACGAGCTGATCAACTTCTTCCCCCCCGATTCGCAGGCCGGCCCCCGCGCGCAGCGCCTTCGCGATCAGACCCTCCTGCTCAGCCAGTTCCTCGTTCAGCACGCGCCGGACTTCCAGCCACCCGACCACTCCGGCCAAAAAATCGTCCTCCACGGCCACTGCCATCACAAATCCGCCATGAAGATGACCGACGAGGTCGCGATCCTTCGCCGCACCGGCGCCGACGTCGATCTCCTCGACTCCGGCTGCTGCGGCATGGCCGGCCCCTTCGGCTTCGAGCGCGAGAAGTTCGAGGTCTCCCAGGCCCTGGGCGAGCGCGTTCTCCTGCCCGCCGTCCGAGCCGCGGCGCCCGACGCGATTCTCGTCGCCGACGGCTTCAGCTGCCGCGAGCAAATCTCCCAGAACACCAAGCGCCGAGCCCTCCACTTCGCCGAAGTCATCGCGCCCCTATCCTGATGCGCTGCGAAAGAGTTCATTACCTGCGTACTGCTGTCCGCGCGGATTTTCATTGCCTTCTGCCCCCGGTCGGTCCCAAGCTATTGATAGTGGGGATTGTCCGCCCAGGCGGAGATCCCCATTGCCGTTTTCGGGCTTTTCACTTCGATCTTTGCCAATTGGATTGGGCGCTCGATCGCGTCTTCCCGCCGCTGCGCAACCCGTTTCGTCTCGGATAGCGATACCGCGGAGGGTAATACCCCTACGGTATTACCCAGTTCAATTTGAAAACAAAGGAGATCCGGAGGCCCCACCCCTGGGGGGGGTAACCCCAGGGACGCGAGAGGCATCATTTGACATCCAGCGGCCTCACCCCCTAAGGTGGAATCTGCGATGTCCGTCCGCATTCATCACCGTCATCATCTCCATCATCATGCGACGAGTGTGCCGGCGAACTTCCGCTTCCCAGGTTAATCAGCAGCAAACCAGGATTGAGAAGAGCCCGCCGGCGCCCAGCGCTGACGGGCTTTTAAGTTTTTGCCCGAAAAGGAAATGAGATGACCGAACCCGCAATCGACTTCGCCAAAATGGACGGCCTCGCCCCCGGCATCGTGCAGGATGCCCGCACCGGCCAGGTCCTCATGCTCGGATTCCTCAACGAGGAAAGCTGGCGCAAAACAAAAGAAACCGGCTTTGTTACATTTTGGAGCCGCACCCGCCAGAAGCTCTGGATGAAAGGCGAAACCAGCGGCAATCGCCTCCGCATCGTCGACGTCGCCACCGACTGCGATCAGGACGCGATCCTCTTCCGTGTCGAAGTTGAAGGCGACGGCCTCGTCTGCCACGAAGGCACCGTGAGCTGCTTCACCCGGCCGCTCACCGTCACCTCCGAGGTGAGCGCATGAGCAACAAACTCCGCCTCGGCATCCCCAAGGGCAGCCTGCAGGACGCGACCATCGCTCTTTTTAAACGCGCCGGCTGGAACATTTATGCCGACGGACGCTCCTACTTCCCCTCCATTGACGACGCCGAGATCGAGTGCATGCTCATCCGCGCCCAGGAAATGACTCGCTACGTCGACCACGGCGTTCTCGACGCCGGCCTCACCGGCATCGACTGGGTTGTCGAAAGCGGCCTCGATGTCGAATCCGTCACCAGCCTCGTCTACGCCAAGCAAAGCCGCCGCCGCGTCCGCTGGGTCCTCGCCGTTCCGGAAAACTCGCCCTGGCAGCGCGCCGAAGACCTCTCCGGCAAGATCATCGCCACCGAGCTGGTCGAAGTCACGAAGAAGTACTTCGCCGGCAAGAACGTCCCCGTGAAAGTCGAGTTCAGCTGGGGCGCGACCGAGGTCAAGCCGCCCACCCTGGCCGACGCCATCGTTGAAGTCACCGAAACCGGCAGTTCGCTGCGCGCCAATCGCCTCCGTATCATCGACACCGTGATGGAAAGCGAGACTCGCCTCATCGCCAACCGCTCTGCCTGTGCCGATCCCTGGAAGAAGCAGAAGATCGACAACCTCGCCCTGATGCTTCGCGGCGCCATCGATGCTCAGGATCGCGTCGGCCTCATGCTCAACGTCGAGAAGGCAAACTTGCCTGCGGTGCTCGGCGTTCTGCCCGCGCTCAACTCGCCCACCATCTCCGAGCTGAGCAACTCCCAATGGGTCGCCGTCAACACTATCCTCGAAGAAAGCACCGTCCGCGAAGTCATCCCCAAACTGAAAGCGGCAAAAGCAACCGGCATTGTCGAATACCCGCTCAATAAGGTCGTTCTATGAATAACGGTCTCATTGAGGTCGTCCGGTGAAGCTGGTCCGCACTAACGGCAAGGGGCTCGACGCCCTTGCGGCGCTCACCGCTCGTGGTGCAGCGCCCTATCAGCGCGTCCTGCCCCAGGCCCGCCGCATCGTGGACGCGATCCGGCGTGGTGGCGACCCCGCTCTTCTTCGCCTTCGTGCCAAACTGGACCGCATTCCGTCACAAACACCGTTACGTATTCCGCAAATCGAGATGCGGCTTGCCTGGGAATCGACGCCTACTCCACTCCAGCAGGCTTTGAAGATCGCGACCCATAACATCCGCGTTTTCTCCCTGCGCCAGCGTCCGAAGAATTTCGACATCAAACCTGCTCCCGGCGTCACCACCGGCCAGCGCGTCGTTCCGCTCGCCTCCGTCGGGTGTTACATCCCCAGCGGGCGCTATCCACTGCCTTCTACGCTGCTCATGACCGCGATTCCCGCCCAGGTCGCCGGGGTCGAACGCATCGTTGCCGTCTCGCCCCATCCCGCCAAAGAAACGCTGGCAGCCGCATATTTGCTGGGGATTTCGGAATTCTATCGCGTGGGCGGAGCCCACGCTGTCGCCGCCCTCGCCTACGGCACCGAGACGATTCCCGCTGTAGACAAGATCGTCGGCCCCGGCAACGCCTGGGTCACTGCCGCCAAGAAGCTTGTCGCATTCGACTGCTCCATCGATATGCTCGCTGGCCCCACGGAAGCGGTCATCACCAGCGAAACCGGGGACCCAGACCTGATCGCCGCCGACCTCGTCGCCCAGGCCGAACACGACCCCGACACATTGGCCATTTTCATCACCACCAGCCCGGCTCTGGCGAAATCTGTCACCGTGGCAGCTACAAAAGCAGCCCGCGGCAACAAAACCGCCACGGCTGCCGTTACAAATCGAGGGCTGGCCGTCGTCGCCCGCACTCTTGACGAAGCCCGCGACCTCACCAACCGCATCGCCCCGGAGCACCTCACCGTCGATACCGCCGCCGACCTCGCCTGGGTACGCAACGCCGGCTCCGTCTTCATCGGCCGCTGGTCTGCGCAGCCCCTCGGCGACTATGTGTCCGGCCCCAACCACACACTGCCCACCAGCGGCCTCGCTCGCACGCGCGGCGGTCTCAGCGTGCTCGACTTCGTCAAACTCATCACCGTCCAGGAATACTCTGAAGCCGGTGTCCGCCAGTTCGGTTCCGCCGCCCTGCGCCTCGCTGAAGCCGAAGGTCTCACCGCCCACGCGCAGGCGATCCGCGCGCGAGGTGTTCATGACTGACATCAAAGTGCAGGGTCCGCAGCCNNCGGCCTCCGGCTCGACTTTAACGAGAACACCTTTGCCTGCTCGCCTCGCGTCCTTGAAAGTCTTAGCCGAATCTCGCGCAGCGACCTCACCCGCTATCCCGAACGCGAACCCGTCGAGGCCCGCGTCGCCGCGCATCTCGGCCTCCGGCCACAGCAGGTCCTTATCACCAACGGTGTCGACGAGGCTATCCACGTCCTCTGTCAGACGTATCTTGATGCCGGCACGGAAATCCTGATCCCCGTTCCGACCTACACCATGTACGAGGTCTACGCCTCGGCCACGCCCGCGCGCGTTTTCACCGTACCCGCCGAAGAGGGGTTCCGCTTCCCGCTGCGCGCCCTCCTCAAAGCCATTACGCCAGCTACCCGCCTCATCGCCATCGCCAACCCCAACAGCCCGACCGGCCAGACCGCATCAGGCGACGATCTCCTTCGACTGATTGACGCTGCTCCGCGCGCCGCGGTCCTTATCGACGAGGCGTACTTCCATTTCTACGGCGAAACCGTCATGGACCTCATTGGCCGCGCGCCAAATGTAATCGTCGCACGCACATTTTCCAAAGCCTACGGCCTTGCCGGTCTTCGCCTGGGCGTTCTCGCCGCTGCGGAAGAGCAGATGCAGTGGCTCCGCCGCGCCATCTCTCCCTACAGCGTCAACTCCGTCGCCCTAACCTGCCTTACCGCGGCCCTCGACGACCAGGACTACCTCCGCTGGTATACCGGCGAAGTCCTCGCCTCGCGCCCACTCTTCGAGTCCGCCCTCCAGCGCCTCGCCGTCCCGTACTGGCCCTCCCAAGCCAACTTTGTTCTGGTCAACATCGGCCCAAAACACCGCGAATTCGTCACCGCGATGCGCACAAAAGGTGTTCTCGTCCGCGACCGCTCCAACGACCCTGGCTGCGACGGCTGCGTCCGCATCACCCTCGGCACCTGCGAGCAAACGGGGCAGGGAATCGCTGCCCTCGAAGAGTCTCTCGCCGAAATCCGCTGGTCTGCGAACACCTCCGGAGCCGCCCGATGAAGAAACGCACCGCCGCCATCGATCGCAAAACCGCCGAAACCGAGATCCGTCTCCGCCTCACCATCGAGGGTCAGGGCCGCTACTCCGTCTCCACCGGCATTCGCTTCTTCGACCACATGCTCGAGCTCTTCACNNCACACCGTCGAAGACGTCGGCATCGCGCTGGGCGAAGCTTTCGACAAGGCGCTCGGCGACAAGCGCGGCATTCTGCGCGCCGGCTACTTCCTGATGACCATGGACGAAACCCTCGGTTTCGCTGCCGTCGACCTTAGCGGACGCACTGCCCATCACGTCGAAACTAAAGTTCGTACGCGCCTCGTCGGCGATTTGCAGTCTGAACTTGTCGAGGACTTCTTCGAAGGGTTCGCCCGCGGCGCTCGCGCCAACGTACACGTCAAGACCATGTATGGCCGCTCCAACCACCACAANNTGCTCCCCAGCACCAAGGGATTGCTCTGATGCGCGTCGCCGTCATCGACTACCAAGCCGGCAATCTAGCTTCTGTCGTGAAAGCGCTCCGTCACCTGGGCGCCGAGATCACGGTCACAGAGCGCCCTGCCGAGGTGGCTGCGGCCGAACGCATCGTGCTTCCCGGTGTGGGACATTTCTCGGCAACCCGCCGTCTGGACGAAACGGGGATCACCGTTGCTGTCCGCGATGCCATCGCTCGCGGCACTCCGTTTCTCGGTATCTGCGTCGGGATGCAGTGGCTGCTCGAAGGCAGCGCGGAGGCCCCGAACCAGCCCGGCCTCGGCCACTTCATGGGGCGATGCGAGCGCTTTCCCGAAGGGAAGCTCAAAGTTCCCCACGTTGGATGGAACAGCATCGAGACCAATATCGTGGGACCTGCGATGTTCCGGGGCCTCAAACGAATCGAATACGTCTATTTCACCCATTCCTATTTTGCGCCGATCACGATCTTTGTCCGAGAGGCCGACGGGGAGTGGCACTCAGCCGTCTCCGCGGACACCGAGTACATCCAGCCCTTCGCCGCCGCACTGGAGTGGGGAAACGTGTTCGGCGTACAGTTCCACCCGGAAAAATCCGGCGAAACCGGCCTGCGCGTCCTGCGCAACTTCCTGGAGTGGCGCCCGTGCTGACCAAACGCATCATCGCCTGCCTCGACGTCCGCAGCGGCCGGGTCGTCAAAGGCGTCCGGTTCGTCGACCTCATCGACGCGGGCGATCCGGCCGAACTTGCCGCTCGCCACGCCGCTGCGGGCGCCGACGAAATCGTCTTCCTCGACATCACCGCCACCCACGANNGCCGACAAGATCAGCATCAACTCCGCGGCGCTTGCCCGCTCCGAACTGATCGGCGAGATCGGTGCCACATTCGGCGCTCAGGCTGTCGTCCTCGCCATCGATGCTCGCCGCGTTCCTGACCGTCCCATCTCTGAAGCAGAAGTCTTCGCCGCCGGTGGCCGTAAGCGCACCGGCCGCCGCGCCGTGGAGTGGGCGCGTGAAGCTGAATCCCGCGGCGCAGGCGAAATTCTCCTCACCTCCATGGACTCCGACGGCACGCGCGCCGGCTTCGATTGCGAACTCACCGCCGCCGTCAGTGAAGCCGTGCAGATCCCTGTCATCGCCTCGGGCGGCGCAGGCAACGCACAGCACTTCACCCAGGTCTTCCGCGAAGGCAAGGCGGACGCCGCCCTCGCCGCCAGCATCTTTCACTTCGGCATCCACGACGTGCGCGCTCTAAAAGAAGAGCTGCAGCGAGATGGGATCCCGGTGAGGCTTCCATGCTGATTCCCTCTATCGACCTGATGGGCGGTCGCATCGTGCAGCTGGAGCACGGCGAAGAGCTACGCCTCGCCTTCGACGATTTCGATTACTGGATCGAGCGCTTCTCCCGCTTCCCTCTGGTCCAACTCATCGACCTCGACGCCGCGAAGCGAACCGGAGACAACCGTTCCCTCATCGAACAGATCGCGAAGCGCCTGCCCGTGCAGGTCGGCGGCGGCATTCGCACGGCCGATCAGGCCCTGGCGCTTCTGGATGCCGGAGCCCGTCGCGTTATCTTCGGATCGGCACTCTTCCGCGAAGACGGCATCGACACAGATTTCGCTGCTGCCGTCTCGTCCAGCATCGGTCCGAACCAATTTGTCGCAGCCATTGATACAAAAGCTGGAAAAATCGCTGTCCGCGGCTGGCGAGATCACGTCAACCTCACACCCGCCGAGGCCATCGCTGCCTTCGATCCCTGGTGCGGAGCGTTTCTCTACACGCACGTCGACACCGAAGGCACTATGCGCGGCTTTCCTATCGAAGTCGCGCGAACCTTGCGCCCCCTCACCACGCGCCAGCTGATTGTCGCCGGCGGCGTCCGCGCCCAGTCGGAAATCGATGCTCTGGACGCCCTCGGCGTGGACGCCGTTTCCGGCATGGCTGTCTATTCCGGACTTCTGATGACCTAAAATCGGCGCCAAACCGCTGTCTGCGCTCAATTTTCGTCCTTCACTCATTCAAAATGCTCTAACCTGTAACGTCCAGTTCGGCCGGTGACCCATCATGACGACCAAAACCAAACCCATCCGTCTCGCAAAGCGCCTTGACGAAGTCGGTTTCTCCGATATCGTGCAGATCCGCAACAAGGTTCTTGAACTCCGGGCTGCCGGCAAGCCGGTCCACGCGTTCCATGGCGGAGAGCCCTTCTTCGAGACGCCCGACGTCATTAAGTACGCCGGCCTGAAGGCCCTCGTTGAGAACAAGACGCGTTACGCCCCCTCATCCGGCATCGAACCGCTGCGCACCGCCATCGCGAAAAAGCTGCACACGAAAAATCACATCGAGGCCGACGTCGACGACGTCATCGTCACCTGTGGCGGAGCTCACGCTCTCTACGTCGCCTTCCAGACCGTCCTCGATCCCGGCGACGACGTGCTCGTTTTCGCCCCCTTCTGGACTCCCATTCGCGACATGGTCACTCTCGCCCAGGCGCGGCCCGTCATGGTCCCGACCGCCACCGCACGGCGTAACGGCCTCACCGCAACTCTCGAGCACTTCTCCACACCCGCCACGCGCGCCATCTACTACAACACGCCGCAGAATCCTTCCGGTGTCGTCTTTTCGCGCGGCGAAGCGGAAGAAGTCGCCGCATTCGCCAAAAATCACAATCTCGTCGTCATCGCCGACGAGGCCTACGAAGACCTCGTCTACGAAGGCGAGCACGTCTCCATCGCCTCTCTTCCCGGCATGGCCGAGCGAACCATCACCACTTACACATTCTCGAAAACATATGCAATGACGGGATGGCGCGTTGGTTATGCCGTGGCCAAAGAGCCCTTCATGACCGGGCTGCGCAAGCTGGTGCTCTACTCCACCAACGGCGTTTCCACGCCGACGCAGTGGGCGGTGCTCGAAGCCATGGCCGTCCAGGATGCGACGATCGCTGCCCGCCGCGAGGAGTATCGCCAGCGCCGCGATCTGCTGGTGAAAGGGCTGAATGACCTGGGTCTGGAATGCGATGTGCCCGCCGGCGCCTTCTATGCCTTTCCTTCGGTTCGCAAAATCGACAAGGACAGCCGGCGCGTCGCCGTACATCTTCTCGAAAAAGCGCATGTCGCGACCATTCCCGGCGTTGTCTTCGGCGCGCAGGGCGAAGGCCACGTTCGTTTCAGCTATGCGGTCCCGGTGGATGCGATCCCGGCCGGGCTGGAGGCGCTGCGTAAAGTCCTCGGCTAGCCGTGCCCGCAAACTGGCACCCTTCCCTCAGTCACGGGACCGCATACCCTGCGCGGTAGCATCGAAGTAGTCCCACGAAACGGAGAGTGGTTCCATGCTCAAAGTTGGCGTGCCTGAATCTGTCGATCCGGATCTGCACCGGCTGTTGCCCGAAGGCATTTCGCTGGAACTGCTTCCGCTCCAGCCCACCCAACCCGTCGAAGTGGAGTTCTGGATCGCTCCTCCGTGGTCGGGCCAGGCGCAGCGGCAATTGCCGTTTCTTCGCGGACTCAAGGTGATTCAGTCGACCCTCGCCGGGGTCGATCAGCTGCTCAAAATCAGGCCTCCGGGCGTCATTCTCTGCGATGCTCGCGGCGCGCACACGATCCCCACGGCCGAGTGGACGGTCGCCGCGGTGCTCGCCTCCACCAAATACTTCCCACTTTTCGGCAAGCTCCAGCAGGCCGGTATCTGGGCACGCCGCAAAGAAGCTGAAGACCTCTATCACACGCTCCATCCCGGCGCTAAGCGGCTTTATCCGCCGGTCCTCTGTGACGAGATCCATGGCCGGCAGGTCCTCATCGTCGGCTACGGAGCCATCGGGCAGGCGATCGAGCAGCGCCTCCAGCCCTTCGGTGTCAGCTTCGTTCGCGTCGCCCGCACCGCGCGCGAGGGCGTCCACAGCGTCGATGAACTCGCCGAACTTTTGCCCACCGCCGATGTTGTCATCCTGATTGTGCCCTTCACGAGCGAGACCACGGGCATGATCGGAGCCAGGGAACTCGCCCTGATGAAACAGGGAGCGTTGCTCATCAATGCCGCGCGCGGACCCGTCGTCAACACCGAGGCCCTGCTCGCCGCCCTGAAGGCCGGGCGCATCATGGCTGCCATCGACGTCACCGATCCCGAACCACTGCCCGATGGTCATCCGCTCTGGACGGCACCCAACCTTCTCATCACGCCCCACGTCGCCGCGTCCACACCGATGTTCATGGTCCGGGCGATGCAGTTCGCCGCTTCTCAAATCAACCGCTGTCTTCGGAGGAAGCCGCTCGAAAACGTCGTGATCGGCGAGTACTAGGATCTGCTGACCGCTGGCCGGCAGTCTCCTTGCGCGAGCACCCGTATCTTTCGCTGTTCCAGTTATTTCCGATTCTTGACCGGCCTTTTCGCGAAACCTACAATCTAAACAGGAGAATTTCACCCTTTTCCGGGTAATTGGGGCGTCTTTCCATGGCTTCCGAACTGCGGCTGAGTCCTCGCGAACGCACCGTTTTGACGGCGATTGTCGAGACCTACATCGCCACCGGCGAACCGGTTGCGTCGCAGGCCCTCGCGCGCCATTTCGGCAATAAGGACGGCATGAGTTCCGCGACAATCCGGAACGTCATGGTGTCGCTCGCCGAAGCCGGTCTGCTCGATCAGCCCCACACTTCCGCCGGCCGCATCCCTACCGCTCAGGCCTTCCGTTTCTACGTTGAGCACTTGGCGGGGCCCCAGGTCACGATCCTCACTCCCGAGCGTCTGGAGCAGATCGAAGAGAATTTCGCCGGCATCGGCACCAGCGAGCAGTATCTGGAGCGCACCTCTCACGTGCTCGCGCTCATCTCGAGCGGTCTGGGCGTGGCTCTGGCTTCCACCCAGGAACTGCACACGCTGGAGCACATCCACTTCTCGCGCCTCGCTGCCGGTCGCGTACTCGGCGTCGTCATCACCAAAGCCGGCAGCGTGCTCGATCGGGTGCTCCAGCTCGACCACGACCTCGACGCCGCGGAGCTGGAAACGGCAGCCCGCTACCTCAACGAGAATTTCCACGGCTGGTCGATTGAACGAATCCGCACCGAGATGGCCCGTCGTCTGGAGGCCGAACGCAGCGAGTACGACCGCCTGATGCATTCGCTCGAAGAGCTGTATCGCAAGGGGGCCTTGGCTGCGGAGACCAGCAACGCTCCGACGATCTTCATCGAAGGCGTGGCCAACCTGCTGGCCGGAGAGACGGATCGCGAGCGGCTGCGCACCATGCTGAACGCTCTGGAAGCCAGGGAGCGGCTCATCGAGTTGCTCAACGCCTACGTCGACGCGCGCCAGCGGACCGTGCGGGTGGTGGTGGGCCTCGAAGACGCAATCCCCGAGCTGCGCGACTTCGTCCTGATCGGCACCACGGCGCGTCTCGGCGCGGAGAACGTCGGCACCGTCGCTGTCATTGGTCCCACTCGCATCCATTACCAGGAAACCATCAACGCGGTGTCGTACATCGCACAGCTTTCCGGCCGGATCCTCCAGCCGCCCCATTAATCGCGCACGCTGCGTGCCCTTGAGTTACAGCGAGCAGGCGCCCACAATCGCCGCCTGCGTATCGGAATCGAGTCTGAATTATGCGACGCATTATGGTTGAAAAGAAAAACGCTGCCGATAAACGAATGGATGCGGCTCCGGCTGGCAATCCCAGCAATGAGCAGGGTTCTGTCGCCGCCGGAGTCGCCGACAATGATGAAGTGAAAGAACCGCTGGTGCCCGTCGAGACCGCGCACGTCCCCCAGGAGGAGTACGATCGCCTGAAAGCCGAGCGCGATCTTCTCTTCGACCGCTTGGCGCGCCTCCAGGCTGAATTCGATAACTCCCGCAAGCGCGAGGCAAAGGAACGTGCCGAATTTCGTGACTACGCCGTCTCCAGTGCCATCGAGCAGTTTCTCCCCGTGCTGGACAACTTCCAGCTTGCCCTTAAATCCACCGGGTCGGCCGAACAGCTCCGCACCGGCGTCGAGCTGATCGTCAAACAGATGGAAGAAGCGTTGCGCTCGCTGAATGTTCAGCCTGTAGAGGCTGTTGGAGCCGCCTTCGACCCACGCGTCCACGAAGCCCTCGAAATGGTGGAGCGCAGCGATCTGCCCGATCATCAGGTATTCGAAGAGGTCCGCCGAGGCTACCGCATCCGCGATCGTCTCCTCCGCCCGGCTCTGGTTCGGGTCGCCAGTAATCCGCAGCAGAAGGAAGCATGAGCAGAACCGAAAACGTGATCAAAGCCGACTACTACGAAGTCCTCGGGGTTTCCCGCACCGCCTCCGACCAGGAGCTGAAAGCGGCTTACCGCAAGCTGGCCCTCCAGCATCATCCCGACCGCAATCCCGGCAACAAAGAAGCCGAGGAGCGCTTCAAGGAGTGCAGCGAGGCCTATCAGGTGCTCAGCGATCCGCAGAAGCGCGCCGCCTATGACCGCTTTGGTCACGCCGGTCTCGGTGCCAGCGGATTCGACGGCAATCCCTTCGGCGCCCAGGATATCGGCGACATCTTCGGTGATCTCTTTGGCGAGATGTTCAACATCGGCGGCGGCCGCCGTGGCCAATCGCGCGTGCAGAAGGGGCGCGACATTCGTTACGACCTCACCATCGAATTCGAAGAAGCCGTGTTCGGCAAGGAAACGAAGGTGATGATCCAGCGCATGGAGGCCTGCAGCGATTGCCGCGGCACCGGCACGGCCAGCGGGCGGGGACCCACCACCTGCCCGCACTGTCAGGGACGCGGCCAGGTTCGCTACCAGCAGGGATTTTTCTCCATTGCGCGAACCTGCAGTTACTGCGGCGGTTCCGGCACGATCGTCAGCGATCCCTGCACGACCTGCCGCGGCGAAGGACGCGTCGAACGTCAGCACGAAATCGCCGTCAGCATTCCCGCCGGCGTTGAAGACGGCACTCGCATCCGTTATCAGGGCGAAGGCGACACCGGCCGCTTCGGCGGACCCGGGGGCGATCTCTATATCGTCCTGCGTGTTCGCCAGCACAAGGTCTTCGATCGGGACGGCAACGACCTTCGCTGCCTCATTCCGATCTCCTTCCCCCAGGCCGCCCTCGGTGCCGAAATCAATCTGGAGACCCTCGATGGCGCGGTGAAGCTCAAGATTCCCGAGGGGGCGCAGAGCGGCCAGGAATTCCGCATCCGAGGCAAGGGCGTCCCGCACCTGAACGAGTATGGACGCGGCGACCTGATCGCGCAGATTGTCGTCCGCACGCCCACCAAGCTCACCAAAGCGCAGAAGGAACTGCTCCGCCAGCTTGGTGAAACCATCACCGTCGAAAACACGCCCACCGCGCGTAGCCTTCTCGAAAAGGTGAAGGAGATGTTCTCGTAAGCGCTGGGGATTAGGGATAGGGATTAGGGATTAGAGTTTGAAGCTGGCGCCTCGGCGCCAGTTCACTTTTGCGGCCTCTTCGCTTCTGGATTCAACGAAGCCGCATATCGCGCTTCTCTAAACCCTAATCCCTAACCTCTATTCCCTGTCTCTTCACTCCATCAGCGCGGCCGCGACCGCCATGGCCGTGATTGCTGCCGTCTCGGCACGAAGAATCCGCGGCCCCAGGCTGACCGGCTTCCAGTTCTCCGCGTCGAACAGCGCTTCCTCTTCGGCAGTCCATCCGCCTTCCGGTCCCGCGGCCATTCGGATCGCNNCCGCACCGCCTCAGGATGGTCCTTCACTGCCGCCTTCAGGGCAACTGGCTTTTCGATTTGCAGCACATCCGACCGCCGCGCCTGCTTCGATGCCTCCAGCGCCACGCGACGCCATCGCTCGGTCCGCGACGCCGCAGCCTGCGCCAGGTGCTTCTCGCTTCTACGTGCGATCACTGGCACAATACGTTCCGCGCCCAGTTCTGTCGCCTTCTCGATCGCCCACTCCATGCGATCAAACTTAAAAACCGAGAGCAGCAGCGTCACCGGCAGCGCGGGATCCGCTTCCACCTCAGCAACCAGGTTGAATCGAACCGAGTCGCCAGTGATCCCGGCCAGCACGCTGTGCCACACGTGCCCGCCCGCTACCACATCGAACTCCATGCCAGGCTGCGCGCGCAGCACACGGATCAGGTGCGACGCCTGCTCTCCCGCGATCAAAGCGGTCGCTTCGTCCCAGGTATCGGCAATCCATCGGCGGCGCGTCACTCCTCCAGCCTACAGCCATCGGCACACGCCATTCGAAACATCTCCGGTTTTCACGCCGTTCGTTTCCATCGCCCGACAGTCCGCCCCAAAAAGCATCGGGGGGACGCTCATCGCGTCCCCCCGATGTGTTGCCGATGTCCTCTTACTTTTTCTTCGAGGACTTCTTGGCTGCCTTCTTCGCGCTCTTCTTAGCTGCCTTTTTTGCTGCCATGTTTTCTATTCTCCCTTTTCGATGTCTACATCGAAGTCTGCAACATGAAATGCTGCAGTTAACGAATGTATAGAGTTCCGCGCATACAGTGTCAAGAAAAAAATTCAGATTTTGTCTACAACTTTCTTCTCTCCGAGTCGTTCGCTCGATCGCATCGCACGAACGAATCTCACAGCGGATGAAAATGCCGCAGCAGCGCGAGCATCACTCCGCTGAAAATGTCGTGCCACGCATGCGCGATCATTCCTGGACGAAGACTCCGGCACACAAACACCAACGTGCAAAACATCGCGCCGTACGCGGTGATCACGATCATTCCCGCCGCTCCTTCATAACCGTGACTGATACCGAACAGCAGCGAAGAGCACAGAACGCCCAGCCACAAACCCGCACCCACCGACGAGAATTGTTGCAGCAAATATCCGCGAAAGACGAATTCCTCGCAGAATCCCGCCGAACAGCTGAGCACCATCCAAAGCAACACCTCCAGTGGCGTGCGGGGCGCAATCGCCATCAGCGTCTTCTGCGGCGCCGACAATCCCACCGCCTTCAGCGACAGTCCGATGACGGCCAGCACGATCACCGCCGCGATCCAGAACACCCCCGCGGCGAGCAGATCCTCCATCAGCTCGTCGAACCCGCGCCGGAATCCCAGCAACTCCTCAAGGCGAACCCGCTTCATCCGCAATCCCCACCACACCAGCAGAAGCAGCGCCCACTCCATGCAGATGCCCAGACCATAGCGGGCCACGTGGTGCGCGGCCACAACGTTGCGATGGGCTGACCGTGCGCCAAGCAGCGAGGTGCACGCCAGCAGCAACACAATCAGCACTGTGTGCCACCACGGCGCTACCCTCGCCGCAAAACTGATTTGCGGATCGGGGCTCGTTTCCGGCGGCGTCTCGTGCATCCCCCCCCTCGCTCTCTGGTATCTTCCTCTGGATTCTACTGGCGGTTTCGCGCATCGAATCGGTAAAGGGAAAACTATGGATCAGATCGTTATCGTCTCCGGCGTCCGCACTCCGGTTGGAAAATTCCAGGGCTCGCTTTCTGACGTCACCGCCACGCGCCTCGGCGCCGTCGTAGTCCGGGAAGCCGTCAAGCGCGCGAACCTTCAGCCGGAGCAGATCGACGAATGCATCATGGGCAACGTCGTCTCCGCGGGGCTCGGCCAGAATCCCGCGCGCCAGGCCGCCCTCTACGGCGGACTTCCGCCTGAAGTCAGCGCCTTCACCGTCAACATGGTCTGCGGCTCGGGTCTCCGCGCTGTCGCGCTCGGGGCGCAGTCGATCCAGACCGGCAACTCCGAAATCGTCGTTGCCGGCGGCATGGAGTCGATGACGAACGCGCCCTACCTGCTGCCTCAGGCGCGCAGCGGCTTCCGTATGGGCAACAATGTTGCAGTCGACTCAATGGTCCACGATGGCCTGTGGGACATCTACAACGACTTCCACATGGGCCAGACCGCCGAACTCGTCGCGGAGAAGTACGGCATCTCCCGCGAAGATCAGGACTGCTTCGCGCTCATGTCGCACAAGAGGTCCGCGGCTGCCTGGCGCGAAGGCCGCTTCGCCCCGGAAGTCGTGCCGGTTGAAATTCCCTCGAAAAAGAAAGGCCAGCCGCCCACGCTCTTTGAGCGCGATGAGTCGATTCGCGAAGATGCCAGCATCGAATCTCTCCGTGCCCTCAAGCCCGCCTTCAAAAAAGACGGCACCGTCACCGCAGGCAATGCGCCCGGCGTCAATGACGCGGCCGCCGCAGTCGTCATCATGTCCGCCGCCAAAGCTCGAGAACTGGGCCTGACGCCCATGGCGCGCATCGTGTCGCACGCCACCAGCGGCATCGATCCCAAATGGGTCATGATGGCTCCCGTCTCGGGCGCCCGCAAAGCCGCAGAACGCGCCGGCTGGACCCTGGACTCCATCGACCTCTTCGAATTCAATGAAGCCTTCGCCGTCCAGGCCCTCGCCATCATGCGCGAACTCGGCCTCCCGCCGGAGAAGGTCAACGTCAACGGTGGGTCGGTCGCCATCGGCCATGCCATCGGTGCAAGCGGCGCGCGTGTTCTCGTCACCATGATGTACGAGCTGGCCCGACGCAACGCCCGTCGCGGACTCGCCGCCCTCTGCCTCGGCGGCGGCAACTCAGTCGCCATGTGCATTGAAAGGTAGACTGGAGTTCCGACCATTGGGTCCAGACATGGAAACTGAACTCAGACTGGCCTCACTGACAATTCGCTTTGACCGCAACGCTACGATTCGCCTATACCGGGACGTAATTCTTATGCCCGGCGCAGATCAATGCACTTGCCTTTCTTGCAAGAACCTCGCCACTCAGCGTAGCTTCGCCTATTCAGACGAATTTCTTCGCCTCTCGCAGAACCTTGGAGTAGACCCTTTGAAGGAATGGGAAGCGTTCGATTACGATTTTGGACCGGGAAACCATGATCGTCATGTCTATGGGGGCTGGTTCCTGTTTTGTGGAGAGTTGATTCAGGACGCTGGCGAGAAACGGAATGGGGAGCCGTTCTCGTACTACTTCACCAGTAGCTTCCCAAACGGCACATTGCCGCCCGATATAAAGATCTGCGCAGTGGAATTCATGACTGCGGTGCCTTGGGTTCTATCCGAAATGCTTCAGTGATCCCCAAACCCACCGAGCGCTTCACAGGCCGCGTCGAAAGCTATCGCCGCTTCCGTCCTGGGTATCCCTCCGCCATCGTTGACCTGTTCCGCCCCGAGTGCTCGCTCGGCTCCGGCTCTCGGATCGCCGACATCGCTGCCGGCACCGGTCGCCTCACGGAAATCTTCCTCACCGCAGGATTCGCCGTCACCGCCGTCGAGCCGAACGCTGAGATGCGCACCGCCTGCTCCGCCCTCCAGCCGCAGTACCCGAAGCTAACCCTCATCGACGGAACTGCCGAGGCCACGCGCCTCCCCGAGCGTTCCATCGATCTCATCACCGTCGCCCAGGCAATGCACTGGTTCGATCTGGACAAGACCCGTACCGAGTTCTCCCGCATCCTTCGACCCAGCGGCTGGTGTGCCGTCATCTACAACAACCGCCGCATGTCCGGCGATGCCTTCCATGACGGCTACGAACAGCTCCTCATCGATTTCGGCATCGACTACCGCGAAGTCCAGCACCGCCACTTTCCCGAAGAAAGAACGGCGGAGTTCTTCGCACCGTCACCGATGCGCCACGCGAACTTTCCCAACCCGCAAGCGCTCGACCTTGAAGCCCTCGAAGGCCGCATCCTCTCCTCGTCCTACATGCCGCAACCTGGCCACCCACGCTTCGACGCGATGCGCGTCGCAACCGAACGCCTCTATGCAGAAAACGAACGCAACGGCAAAGTCACGTTGCAACAAGACTGCGTAGTCTGCTACGGCCGTCTGGCCTTCTAAACTCCAACCTCTAATCCCTAAACTCTCGGCGCCAGGCGGCGCCGATTAGCACTCGATCACATTCAGCGCCAGCCCCGCCAAACTCGTCTCCTTGTAGCGCGACTGCATGTCGAGACCCGTGAGGTACATCGTCTTGATCACCTGATCCAGCGACACCTTGTGTCCTTCCGTCTCATTCATCGCCATGCGGCACGCCTGCACCGCCTTCATCGCACCCATCGCGTTGCGTTCGATGCACGGAATCTGCACCAGCCCGCCAATCGGATCGCACGTCATCCCGAGGTTGTGTTCCATCCCGATCTCCGCGGCGTGCTCCACCTGTTCATTCGTGCCGCCCAGCGCAGCCGCCAGTCCACCCGCCGCCATCGAACACGCCACGCCGACCTCGCCCTGGCATCCGACCTCAGCGCCACTGATCGACGCGTTCTCCTTGTACAGAACGCCCACGGCCGCCGACGTCAGAAAATACCGCAGGATGCCATCTTCGTCCGCGCCGGGAATGAAATCGCGGTAGTAGCGCGCGACGGCTGGGATCACCCCCGCCGCCCCATTCGTGGGCGCCGTCACCACGCGCCCTCCAGCGGCGTTTTCCTCATTCACCGCCATCGCGTATACCGTTACCCAATCCAGCGGGGCCAGCGGATCCACCGACCCCTTCTGCCGCAATCGCTTCGCCAGCCGCGCCGCCCGCCGCCGCACGCTCAGCCCGCCCGGCAGAATCCCCTCCGTCGTCATCCCACGCTCGATGCACGCCTGCATCACATCCCAGATGTGCAGAATCCCCGCGCGCACTTCTTCGCGGCTGCACAGTGCGCTCTCGTTCTCGAGCATCAGCTCCCAGACCGCCAGCCGCTTGTCGGCGGCCATCTGCAGCAATTCCGCCGCGCTCGTAAACGGATACGGCAGCGCCATATCTGTCGCCGCCTTCGCTGTTTGCTCTTCTCCATCGGCGACAATGAATCCGCCACCGATCGAAAAGTACGTGCGTGTCAGTAAGGTGATTCCCGCCGCGTCGTACGCCGTGAACCGCACGCCATTCGGATGTTGCATCACCGCCCCCGGCGGTGTCATCTGGTCGCGGTGGAAGAGCACGTGCTCCGCCTCTCGAAACGGAATTGCCCTCGTTCCGAGCAGCATGAGCCGCCCAGAGCTTCGAATCTCCGCCAGCTTTGGCTCAATGGTCGCCGGATCGATCGTCGCTGCTTCCTCTCCGCTCAAGCCCAGCAGCACTGCCCGATCGGTCCCGTGCCCGCGCCCGGTGAGCGCCAGCGATCCATACAGCTCTGCCCGAACCTCGGCCACGCGCCCCAGCACGCCGTCCTGCTCCAGTTCCAGAGCGAACCGCCGCGCCGCGCGCATCGGTCCCATCGTGTGCGAACTCGACGGCCCAATTCCCACCTTGAACAGATCGAACAGGCTGGTCTTCACGGATACAGGGTACAGGTTGCAGGGTACTGGTTGCAGGCGGCCAGCGGAGAGCGCGACTCTGCTGGCGCCAGCGTCCTGAACTTTAAGCCCCAAACTCCAAACTCTCGTCCCACCGCCTCACGACGCACCCACATACACAAACCGTGCCAGGAACAGCACCGACAGCACGTACAGCAACCAGTCCTTTCGACTGAACTTTCCCATCGCCAGGTGCAGCGCCGTATACGCGATGATCCCGAACCCCAGACCATTCGCAATCGACGTGGTCAGCGGGATCAGCACCATCGTTAAAAACGCAGGAAACGCCACCAGGGGCTTCTTCCACTCAATCTCACCCAGCGTGTGCAGCATCAGGCTTCCCACCACGATCAGCGCCGGCGCTGTCGCCGCCGTCGGCACCATCCCCACCAGCGGCGCCACCACGAGGGAGAGCAGAAACAAAAGTCCGGTGACAATCGCCGTCACGCCGGTCCGTCCGCCGGCCGCTACTCCCGCCGCGGATTCGATGTAGCTCGTCACCGTCGACGTCCCCACCAGCGAACCTGCCACGGTTGCAGTAGCGTCCGCTGCCAGAATCTGGCCGAGCCGCGGTATCTCATTGTCGGGTCCCAGCAGTCCAGCATGTTTGGCGACAGCCACAAGCGTTCCGAGATTGTCGAACAGATCTACAAACAGAAAAACGAAGACGATCTCGGCCAGGCCGATGTGCAACGCCGCCGGCACATTCAGCCGAAATGCCGTTTGCGATATAGCAGACAAGCTGTAAGGCGCCGGATTCCACTTCACCAGTCCAAACGGAATCCCCGCCAGCGTCACTGTCAGTACGCCGATCAGGATGGCCCCGCGCACGCGCCAAGCCAGAAGCGCCGCCATCAGCAGCACGCCCAGCAGAGCCAGAAACGTCTGCGGATCCCGCACGTTGCCCAGCGTCACCATCGTCGCTGGATCGGCAACCACGATCCCGGCATTCTTAAAACCGATGAAGGCAATGAACAACCCGATCCCGCCTGCGACCGATGCATACAGCTCGTGCGGAATGCTTTGCAGGATCGCCTGCCGCAGCCCGGTGGCCGTCAGCAGCAGAAAGATCACTCCCGAAAGGAACACCGCCCCCAGCGCCGTCTGCCAGGGCACGTGCATCTTGATGACGACGATGTAGCTGAAGTAGGCGTTCAGCCCCATCCCCGGCGCCAGCGCCAGCGGATAGCGCGCGACCACGCCCATCAGAATGCTGCCGAAGGCCGCGCTCAAGCACGTCGCCGCCGTCACCGCCGGAACTGG
>PMAM01000069.1:0-2891 GCA_003152595.1 Acidobacterium sp. | reverse complement strand
GCTCTGGCTTGAATCACGTTCGTTTTTCGCAGCTTGATATCCTGACTCCAGTGGCTCTTACGCTCATCATTCCGAAACGATGAAATCCCTCACCATATTGGCGGCCGCACTGCTGTTGGTTTCCACGCTCGTTTCCTGCTCTCGTTCGGCTCGTCACTCAGCCTCGACCATCGAAGCGGCGGCCGCCGCACGTGAGCATGCGCTCCAGCAGGCCCGCGCCGCGGCTGCGGCTCTCGATCAGGATCGGCAGGAGCTCGAGAGCATTCCGCTGCCTTCCAGGAACATCTACATGGCGATTCATACGCGCCAGAGCTGGACCAATCCCTTCGTCATCGTCAGCAAATCCACGGTGAACCTCACCATCCTGATGCCGGACAACGGCCCCGCGGGCAGCCCGGGGAGTGAAATCCTGCGTCCGGTCGCTGCGCGCCGCCGCGAACTCGATCTCCGCCTTTCCGATCTGCCCGAGGCCCTTGCCGCAACGCCGGCCAGCGTCTGGCCCTACGGCCGCGTCATCGCCGTGGAAGAAGATCCGCTGGAGCAGAAGACCGACCGCGCCCAGACGCGCCGCAACCTCGAAGGGACCATGCAGATGCTCAACGACCTCGGTGTGGTGATCTACGAGTGGCCCTCGAACGGCCCGCGCTGAGTTTTACGCAGCGCTCACCATCTCCACCGCAAAGGGCACCTCACGCTCCGGCTCCAGCTCTACCCCCTTCATCCACACAATCTGCCTCTGCCACTCCAGCACCGGCCAGGTCTTCCGCGCCTCCGGCTCCACCTGCATCCGTTCAAAAATCTCCTTGAGCGGCTTGGCTCCGCGCGAATGACGAATCCGCACCCGATCCCCAGCCCTGGGGGTTCGCAACACTACCGTTCCAGGACTGGCCGTGCTCGCGTTTTCCGCCAGCACCATCCGCAAACGAACCCCGAACCCCGACGCCTCTCCTGGGATTGAGACCTCGACGGGCTCCGTCGCAATAGCCTCTTCGCGGCTCGCGCCCTTGCGAACCAGCCGCAGCTCCCGCGCCGACTTCTCCGCCCATAATCCGGCCGCCAGCTCCTGTTTTTTGGCTGCCTCCGGCTCGCACATCGCCATCAGCCGTTCGGTCTGCTCGAAATTCAACGCGCACCCCAGCCGCTTCGCAGCCGCGCGCAGCACTCGTCGCCGCACTGCTGGAGCAAGCGCCCGCAGCCGCTCCAGTTCGATCCCCGCGCTGCCCTCCTCCGGATGCGTCGAGACGGCTCGCCCCCCGCCGCGCACCGGCTTGCCAGGCAACACCAGCCCCGGCAGAATGCGCGCCAGCTCGGCATCCCACCAGCTCTCCTCATCGCGTGCAATCGTCGCCAGGCGTGCCAACTGCTCCGCGACCTGCGGATTGTATTCCCCCAGCCGAGGCATCAGGTCAAGACGGATCCGATTCCGCGTGTGCGCCGTGTCCTGGTTGGTCGCATCCTCACGCCACGGCTGCCCTCGCTGCTGCAGCCACTCCCGAATCTCCTCGCGACGCGTTTCCAGAAACGGCCGCAGGATCGAACCCCGCGCGCAATGCACCACCGGATGGATCCCACCCAATCCCTCTGTCCACGCCCCGCGCAGCAGCCGGTGCAGCACGGTCTCCGCCTGATCGTCGAGCGTGTGCGCCGTCGCCACCGCGTCGAACTTGCCTTGCGCCAGCAACTCGCGGAACCACGCGTATCGCAGCTCCCGAGCCGCTTCCTCCAGGGTCTGTTTCCTCTCCCGCGCGACTGCCGGCGTCTCGACGCGATGCGCCCACAGCTCCAGCCCGAGATCGTCTGCCAAATCCCCAACGAAGCGCTCGTCCTCATCGGCCTCGGCGCCGCGAATTCCGTGGTGTACATGTGCCACCGCCAGCACGAGCCCAAGCTCGGCAGCCTCCCTATGAAGCGCTCGCAGCAGGCCCACCGAATCTGCACCGCCCGATACCGCCACCGCGACACGCGTTCCCACGCGCAGATTCTTGCGATCGAATCGAATTCGGGCAATGCTCGGGACTCGTGCCACGTCCTCATCCTAAGCTCTATACTGCTCAACATGCTGAAGACCAGGCCGGCCACCGCCGCCGACGCGCCGCTAATCACGCACCACCGTCGCCGCATGTTCGTAGACGCGGGCCGCCGCGACGATCAGCGCCTCGAGCTCATGGCCCAGGCGCACGAGCCCTGGGTTGCGCAGGCTATTACCGATGGCAAGTATCTCGGCTGGCTCAGTGAAGACGACGGCAAAGTCATCGCCGGCGCGGGTCTCCTCCTCCTCGACTGGCCGCCTCATCCGCTGGATCCGCAGTCCAGCACGCGTGGCTATCTGCTCAACGTCTATGTCGAGCCCGAATATCGCCGTCGCCGCCTCGCCACGAACCTGATCGAGCTTGCCCTCGCCGAGGCGCGCCGCCGCGGCATCCGCGTCGTGGCTCTGCATTCGACCGAGGAAGGACGCCGCCTCTATGAGTCCGCAGGCTTCCGAACTACCAATGAGATGTTCTACGTTGAGTCGATTGAACCCTGAGAGAGAGGGATTCCCATCGTCGCCATAAGTCATTAATTATCATTTAGTTGAAACCTGGCTCCAGACGCGATACCCCCAAATGTACCCCCGCTGGGAGGGTGCTTAGGCGTGTCTGCCGGTCGCGGCGAACGGTCTGAGTTGGGGACATTCGGGCCGTGCCGCCGCATCCCCGGGGGCATCGGTCGCCAGGAATCCGTGCCTCAAGCGCCGAATCCAATCGGACGCTGCCCCGAGGCATCGCGTTCGGAAGGGGCGGGGGTGCCCGCTGCGCGTGCCACTCAGTCCAGCGGCGCATAAAGCAGATTTTTCACTTTGCAATGTTGGCAGAAACTGGCAATCGGGTTGAGCTGCCCCCTCGGTTTAG
>PMAM01000177.1 GCA_003152595.1 Acidobacterium sp. | reverse complement strand
ATGTTGGCGGATTCCGGGGAGCGACGCCGCGCGAATTTATGTCGGTGGAATCCGGGTGCAGCCGTGCCTACTTGTGAATCCGCGCCGCCACGGCGTCCGCGTCGAATCCTTCCGGCGGCAGCGGCGCGTTATAAGTCGCTTTGAAAATGAAGCGCTGCTGGGTCATGTCGCCGTTGTGCAGGCGCGTGATGGTGAACGGCGTCTGGATGCCGTCGATCAGGTGGTAGTCATCGAACTCTTCGACATCCTCGTCCTTGTCCTTGTAGACCGGATCCCGCCAGGACCAGGAGCAACGCAGGGGCAAGTGGTTCATCGCGTCGATCTGGATGGTGATGGAGTCGTTGTCGGCGTTGAGCAGCGTGACCTGTTCGGCCAGGTGGCGCTCGGCGAGCGACTGGCCTTCATACATCAGGATCGTGCCCGGTTGCTTCATCCAGACGTGGACGGCCGCGTCGATGGAATGATCGTGGCGGCGGATGGCCGCGGCGCACTGGTCTTTGGGGAGCGGGTTCTTGCCGCGGAAGGTGATCTCCCAGCAGTTTTTGCCCTCAAAGATCTGCGACCAGTTGTGCTTGTCCTTCGTCGTTTCGGTCAGGTCGGTGCGCTCCGCCGCCGGCGTGCGCCACTCCCAGTAGCGCACGGTGGCGCCCGTGGGCTTGCCCTGGTAGAAGCCGGCGATGCGGCCCTCCGCATGGCTGTTTTGCTGGTTGAGCCACTTGTCGCCGCCCAGAGCCTGAACCATGGCGTCGAGCGCGGCGCGGGCCTTTTTTGCGCTGGCATCTTCCTGGGTTGAGCCCGGCGAGGAGAAGCTGGAGGCGGGCGGCGCGTCGGGGGTTGCGGTTTGCGCGCGCAGAGCGAAGGCGCAGCAGAAAACAAGCAGGGCCGAGAGGGTGGAAACCCGGACTTTGGAAATCAGGATCTTTCGCATGGGCTAACCGGCTAAAACAGCTCCTCCATTCACATTGACGATCTCTCCGGTCATAAAGCCAGCAAGAGGGGTACACAAAAACAGGATGGGACCGGCGATTTCGAGCGGATCGGCGGGGCGGCCCACCGGAATGAGCGACAGAAACCGGTCGCGGTTCTGCGGATCGTTCAGCGCCGCCGCGGACATGTCGGTGGCAACCCAGCCGGGCGCGACGCAGTTCACGCGAATGCCCTGAGGCGCCAACTCCGTTGCGAGGCCTTTGGTCATGCTGATGATGGCGCCCTTGCTGGCGGCGTAGTCGGCGTGGAAGGCTTCGCCTCGCTGGCCGGCGGTGGAGCTGACCAGGACAATATGGCCGGCCGGCGCGTTGCCGTTTTGGCCTGCCCTATGGCACTGCATTTGCGCGACCGCCGCCTGAATCAACCCAAAGACGCTGTCGAGATTGATGGCCAGGGTGTTGCGCCATTGCGCATCGGACATCGTGGCGATCGAAACCTCCTCCGACTCCCAAATGCCGTGGTTGGCAACGAGAATATCGAGGCGGCCGAACTGATCGACCGTCCTGCGGACNNTTGAAGGCCACGCGGGCGCCCGCCTGGCGAAAGAGCCGGACACAGGCCGCGCCAATGCCGCGGGATCCTCCGGTGACGAGGGCGACCCTGCCCTCCAGCGAAAGTGAAACAGGGGACATGGAAACAGAGTAGCGCGAGCCGGGGCGCCGATGCGGGAGGCCGCGTTAGGCTGCGCGCTGCAGGCCCGGCACGCACAGGCTTGCGTGCGGCTCATGATCGGGATGGGTCTTCGGCAACAAATGCCTGCCCTCCCGATGAACGAAGATCCAGGCGGCAGCGAAGAACAGGATCACAACAACAATGGCCGCTGCGACGACGGCGAGGAAGTTCGGATCTTTTGAACGCTTAAGCGGGTGAGGATTGGGAGCGACAGGATCAGGCATGTTCTGTTGGATGCCAGGAAGGCCCCCCGCCTGTTTTCTGCGCACTCAGACCAAATTCACCGCACAAAAAAAGAGCCTCCGGACGGTTACCCGGAGGCCCCTTGTTTCCTGCTTGCCTGCTGCTCCAGGTTAACTATGGGTGATGCTCTTCGCCGAAGAGATCCGACATCGCCTGCACATCGGCATCGCAGGCATGGTTCAGGCAAGGCAGGCCAAAGGCGGACTCCATCGACCTCAGCAGCGAGAAGCTGTTGTAGTAGGTGTTGCTCTGCACGCCGGGGCTGTGACCGAAATTGGTCTCGACGGTCAGGACGACGCGGTTCTGGTTTTGGCTGGGAAAGAGGCCGGTCAGCTGCGTGGCGCTGCCGCTGTAGTCGTTCTCATCCCACACGATCACGATGGCGCTGCGTCCTTGTTCCCATACCGGAGACCGATGGATCGCCTTCACGATGCGCTCGATGGTGACGTCGCCCTGCTGGATCAGGCCAGGGTTCAGTCCCACCTGCGTGCCGTAGGTGTAGCCGCTGTCGTTCTGGCCGTAGTCGAAGGCGCAGAAGGCGTCGCCGTTACCGCGGCCGTGCTGGTCGTCGCACTGGTTGGGCGCGATGAAGGCCAGAGCCGGCACATCGCCGCGGGTGAGGTCGGCGTAGAGTCCGCGCGGGCCGTCGAAGCCCACGACATTCTTCAGGCTGTTGTCCGGATCGTCGCCGTCCTGAACGCTTCTGAAATACGCGAAGGGGTTGTGCTTCACGGCGTACAACTGCACTACACTCGACGAGGTCAGCGGCGCCAATGTCGTGAAGTCGGTGAGGTTCGTCGCGGTCCCGTTGCTGTAGTTCACGCCATAAACGGACCCCAGCGGCAGGCTCTCCTGGTAGGACTTCCAATGCAGGCCGTTTGCGTCCAATTGGTCGCCGATCGTTTTACCAACGGTGGGAGCCGCAGGAACTGACTTGACCCCATCAAGGTCCGCCAGCGCCACAAACGGGCCGGCAATTTCGTTCCAGGTGTCGACGGCCGGAGTTTCGGCATCGGTGCCGGAACCCCAGATCGGGCAGATATTGCCGGTATCGACCTTCACCGGCGCATTGCCGCCGCCGTTGTCGGCATTGACGAGGCCGCTCGAGATGTTGGGCGTGCAGGCGGTGTTGCCCCAGTCCGGGGCGTTGTCGCTGCGAACGGCGAAGTTGGACCCGCCAACGATTTCAAGATAGTTCGTGAGGCTGGGATGGCCAACCGCGAAGTAGTTCGTGGCGAGATTGACGCGGCCGCTGTTAATGAGGCTGTTCAGGTACGGCTCGTTGGGATTGTTGATGACCTGCTGGTACCCGTGGTTCTCCATCATGACGAGAAATACGTGGTCGAGATGCGGGACTCCCCTCGGGTGTTCCTGCTGCGCGAAGCTGGGAATTGCGAGCGCACCGGCGAGAAGACCCAAAGCTGCTGCGTTCCTGAGCATGGGTTCAGACCTCTTTTCGAATTCGATTTGTGGATTGTCGACCGGGGGTGGGCCGACTTAGGTACTGTGCTGGCCGCGCGGAGCCGCACGCATCAACAGCGGGTTAACAGATCGCGAATAGATGAGGAATCGGTGGCGAAGGTCGTCCCGCAGCCGGGGTCACCGGAGCAGGCTTGCAGCGCGAAACCAATCGGCGAGAGCCTGCGGCGGCCATGACCTTCCGGGTTCCGGTTGTATTTGTTCCGACGCGTTACGCCGTGTTAGGCTCACGCCAACACTCTGTATTCCCTCGAGCGCATGCGCTCAGGCATTTCATTGCCAGAGAGACTTTCCCTATGCGTTTTTCGTGGAGATTGTCCGCTTGTGTTGCGGGCTTTTTCGCCGCCGCCTCATGGATCGCCGGTTGTTCCGTAGCGCCCATCCACTCGACCTCGAATCCGTTGCAGCCGTCCACGCCCAGCACCGCTACTGTCAGTGGCCTGGTTCACGGCGGGCAGTGGCCGGTGAAGGGTGGGCAGGTCTACATGCTTGCCGCATCGCAAGTGACTCCTGGGGCGGGCGACGCCGGCTATGGCGACCCGTCAACGTCGCTAATCAGCAGCAGCCCAAATAATCCCGGAGTCAACGGCTGGAACTACGTGTTGACCGATGCCAACGGCAAATTCAATATCCCGAGTAACACGTATAGCTGCAGCCCAGGCCAGCAGGTCTATCTGTATGCGGTGAACGGCGATTCGATTGACGAGCCCGGAACGATTTCAAGCCAAAACATGAATTCGGCGATCGGGCTCATGGCTCTCCTCGGCGAATGCGGGGCAAGCAACAGCCTGCCGACCGTGCACGCCGACGTCGAGATCAACGAAGTAACGACCGTTGCCGCGGCTTACGCTCTGGCAGGTTTTGCCACCGACGCGACGGATATATCGAGTCCCGCGACTGGACAGGGCTATCTGGGTATTCAAAACGCGGTGAAGAACGCGGCTCTCCTGGCTGATATCGGTACAGGGGATATTCCGCAAAGCCTCCCTGCGACCGTCACCGTTCCCAGTGCCATGATTTATACCCTGGCCGATATTCTGGCGGACTGCATTAACAGTCAGAATTCCAGCACGACTCAGTGCACCAGGCTGATGGGGGACGAGACCTTCAACAGCAGGCGGCCCAGCGATACTGCGTGGGCTGCGATCAATATGGCGCACCAGCCGGGCGCAAATGTGGCGGATCTGTATAACAACATGCTGGCTGACCAGGTGTTTGGCGGATTTATCAACACCAGCCCCCCCAACGACTTTGCGATCGGCATCGGCTATTCCGATGGTGGACTGACAGCCCCAACGGCGGTCGCCGTCGATGCCAGCGGCAATGCCTGGGTGACGGATACACCGGGCGGTGGCTCCAGCGGCGCGGTCATCATGCTGGGACCCCAGGGATCGGCTCTCGATGGGCCGGGCGGATATACGTGCGGCGACACCCTGACACAGCCCTCGTCAATTACGCTGGGTCCGAGCAGCAGCACCCCGGAAACGGGATGGGTGGCAAGTATTCCTCAGGAGACGATGAACGGCGTTCCGATGGGAAGCGACGGAACGGACTGCATTTTCATCACGCCGCCAGACTTCCTCACGTGCCCGGGATGGTGCGACCTGGCCGGAGTTGCAGCCGGCAACGATCTTTATTTTGTCGATAACGGCCGGACAACACTTTATAGCTACGATTTCACGGGAGACGCCGGTTCCTACTGGCAGGGATTCACCAATCCGGAGGGGCTGGCCATCGACGGAACGGGAAATTTCTGGATCCCCGACGCTGGCTACCCTGGTTCGGTCAATCCCGCGCTTTATGTGGTTGCGAGTGGCACGCTCGATGTGGCCAACGACAACGCTCCCTTCGGCAGCAGCGGCAACGCGGCTGCGGCCGGTCTCAATCGGAGTCTGTGGGTCACCGACGTGGGGAACAATTCGGTCTACCTGTTCTCCACTGATTTCACGGGCGCCACGCCCACGGCGACCCTGGCCACAACGATCCCAAATACCAGGGGCGGCATCAACAACCCGGGTCCGATTGTTATGGATGGGGCGGGCACTGCGTGGATTGTGGACGCCGGCGGCGCCAATATTGCTGCGATTAGCTCAGGCGGTACGCCTCTGAGCCCGGACGCCGTCGCATCGGTGAGCAACGGAGGATACAGTGGCAACCAGGCACTCGCCAACGGCGGCACACCGACTGGCATCGCGGTCGATCCTTCCGGAGACGTTTGGGTGACCCAGCAAAATGCAGGCAGCCCCCTGGTCGAGTTCATCGGAATCGCGGCGCCCACTGTAACGCCTGTGGCGGATGCGATGGTCAACAACACGATTGCGACGAAGCCGTAAGGCCGGCTTGACTGGCTCTCGGGTTCGCCGTGGCTCCAGGCGCGCGGGAGTCATCGTGCCTGGCCGGGGGCGCGAAGCGCGTTCGCCTGGACGGCCAGTCCCTGTAAACTGGGCTTCTGAGCTATGTTTGAGAACCTTTCCGAAAAGCTGCAACGGGCCTTCAAGAACCTGCGCGGGCAGGGGTCCGTTACCGAAGAGAATATGCAGGAGGCGCTGCGCGAGATTCGCATCGCCCTGCTGGAAGCCGACGTCAACCTGAACGTCGTCAAAGAGCTGATCGACCACATCCGCGAGAAGGCCCTGGGGCAGGAGGTGTTGACCTCGCTGTCGCCGACCGAGCAGGTGACGAAGATTGTCCGCGACGAGCTGATCGCGATCCTCGGCAAGGATGTGGCGCGCTTNNCGTCCGGCGGCGCGCGAGCAGCTGCGCGTGGTGGCGAAGGCGATCAAGGCCAACATCTATGAGGGCGATGAGAAGGGCGAGCCCGCAGGAACGCCGCTGGTGGAACGGCTTGCGAAGGAAGCGCGACGCGAGGCCGTCATCACGGGTTGCGACACGCTGATCGTCGATACCGCCGGTCGTCTGCACGTCGATGAGCAGCTGATGGAGGAGATGGCAAAGCTGAAGGCGCTGCTCTCGCCGCAGGAGATCCTGTTTATCGCCGATGCCATGACCGGCCAGGACGCGGTGAAATCCGCCGATGCCTTCCATAAGCGACTCAGCCTGACCGGCACCGTCCTGACCAAGATGGACGGCGATGCACGCGGCGGCGCGGCGCTCTCCATCCGGCATGTGACAGGTCAACCGGTGAAATTCATCGGCACGGGGGAAAAGCCCGATGCCTTCGAGCCCTTCCATCCGGACCGCATCGTCGGCCGCATCCTCGGCATGGGCGACATCATGGGACTCATCGAGCGTGCCGAGGAGAAGCTCGACAAGAAGAAATCCGAGGAGTTCGCGCGCAAGGCGCTCTCCGGCGATGGATTTTCGCTCGAAGATTTCCGCGATCAGCTGCGGCAAATCAAAAAACTCGGCTCGATGGAGAGCATCCTCAAGATGCTGCCGTCCGTCGGTCCCTTCGCCGGCATGCAGCAGATGGCCGGGCAGGTCGATGAGAAGCAGTTGACCCGCGTGGAGGCGATCATCAACTCGATGACGCAGAGGGAACGCGACCACCACGAGATCATCTCCGGGAGCCGGCGCAAACGCATCGCGAATGGCTCGGGCACGACGGTGCAGGAGGTAAATCAACTGCTCCGCCAGTACGCCCAGATGCGGAAGATGTTCAAGGGTATAGGCAAAGGCGGCGGCATGCTGCAGCGGCGGGCCATGGGGATGCTGGGCGGAATGCGGGGCAGGTGAGCGGATGAGCAGGGTGGAGAGGCTGCGGCGCGGGGTGGTGATTGCTGCCGGGGAGCTGCTGCGCTGGGTGGGGCGGCGGCGATCGGGATGACGCACGGCCACCGATGGCTTGCGTTTGCGCTCATCGGCCTGCAAGTGGTGCTGGTGGTGGAGGCGCTTCTATTGCTGGCACGATGGAAGAAGCTGAAAGCGGAAGAGCGCTAATCGAACAGCTTGCGGTCGACGTGCGACCCGATCCTCGGCTTGCGCGCGGGCGGGGCCGAAAGCACACCCAGCAGGTCGCGCAGCTCTCCCCGCACCTTTTGCAGTTTTGCCTTTACCCGCGTAGCACTGGCGCCGCCCTCGATCAGCGGCAACTGCGGTGAGCTGGCGCGCAGTTCGCGCGCTTCCTGCGCCAGCACCTGGCGCGCTCCGGCGATGGTGTAGCCCTCGTCGTGGAGCAGTTTGCGGACGCGCATCGCCATCTCCACGTCACGCTTGCGATAAAGGCGCTGGCCGGTGCCGCTTTTGTTGGGGCGCATCTGTGGGAACTCCGTCTCCCAAAAGCGCAGGACGTACGTTTCTACGCCGCAGAGACGTGCGACCTCTCCGATGCGGAAGTAGAGCTTGTCGGGAATGACGGTTTCGGGCCGGGGGCGGCGCTGCGCTGCGTTTTTGGGCATCGACAATCTGCACGGAGCCGCTGCGGACGCGGCTCGCTGCCCGCAGTATAGGTCACGCATCGCCAGCGCAGGCAAGATTGTGGAAAAAGTATCAGCTCTTGTTCCCGACCGGTGACCGGGCCGGGCTCTTCGCCGCAGCGGCGCGCAGATACTGTGCCGGCCAGGAGGCTGTCTCTCCAAGCGCCGCCGCGGCGTGCAAAGGCCAGTAAGGATCGCGCAGAAATTGACGCGCGATGAAGATCAGGTCTGCCTGGCCGGTGCGAAGAATATGCCCGGCCTGAGCAGGATCGGTGATCATGCCGACGGTGCCGGTCAGGATCCCGGTCTGCGTGCGAATGGCTTCGGAAAACGGCGTCTGATAGCCCGGGCCGAGAGTCATCGCCGCTCCGAGGACGTTGCCGCCGGAAGACACGTCGACCAGGTCGACGCCGCGATCGCGCAGCAGCGCGGCGAGCTGGACCGACTGCGGCAGATCCCAACCGCCTTCCTCGCCCGACTTCTCAACCCAGTCGGTCGCGGAAATGCGCACAAAGAGCGGTCGCTCGGGCGGCCAAACTTCCCGCACCGCGGCAACGACTTCGAGTAGCAGTCGCGCGCGGCTCTCAAAACTGCCGCCGTATTCGTCACTGCGANNTCGATGACGTCGAATCCGGCCTTGTCGGCGCGTACTGCCGCAGCGCGAAAGGCCTGCGTGATGGCGGCGATACCGGATTGGTCCAGTTCATGCGGCTGGGGGTAGTTCGGGGCGAACGGGATCGCGCTGGGCGCCAGCACGTTCGACCAGCCGCCGTTCTCGGGTGTGATGACGCCTTCGCCGCTCCAGGGACGGAATGTGCTCGCCTTGCGGCCGGCATGCGCAAGCTGAATGCCGGCGTGCGCGCCCTGAGAATGAAGAAACGCTGTTATGCGGGCCAGCGGCGCAATGTGCTCGTCCTTCCAGAGGCCCAGATCCTGCGGGCTGATGCGGCCTTCAGGTGTAACAGCAGTCGCTTCGGTGAAAACCAGGCCGGCTCCGCCGACAGCGCGGCTGCCCAGGTGAACCAGGTGCCAGTCGTTGGCGAAGCCGTCTTCGCTGGAGTACTCGCACATGGGCGAGACGACGATCCGGTTCGACAACGTGAGGGAGCCAATTTGCAGAGGAGAGAAAAGGCGTGCGGGGTTTTGTGATGTCATGCAGGCTCTTGGATGTCAGGAGAAGCAATTGGTCGCGCGAACAGGTGGGGCGACAGCAACCAGCAGACTTGGCGGGGGAGGTGGCCCGTGGCCGCGGCAATAAAAGAGAGGCTTCGCTCGGAACGAAGCCTCTGCGGAGAGCCGGGTATGTGGGGGAGGGGCTGACCGAGTTTGCCTCCGTGGGAGCTATTCTCCCTGAGCCCCCGGATGTCATCCCTCTACTACATCCTGGCCGATAGCCGTTAAGCCATCAATAGATTGGGGCTGCCACGCAGATATGTCAAGGAAAAAATTCGCTGCGGCACCCCTTTGGCGCGGTACGGCGAAGCGCGCCGCATCACGAAAAATCCGTATTTTCGCGGTTTGCACGAAGATCGAGAGGGGTATCCACCCAGGAACTAGCGTCCACCGTTGTCGCGGAGTTCTCCCTCAATAAAATACGTTTGCTGCGCCGGAGGAAGTGGGTTCAGCCGGTAAAGCACCAGCACATTTCGATCCGGATCATCGAAGGCAGAAAAACTGGCGACTGGCTGCAGCGCATCGAGAGACTGGATGTCCGACAGGGTTCCCGGATCGATGTCGTTCCACGCGGCGTACCAACCAGGCCCGTATTGGTGCATGCGATAGGGCAGATCCCAGGTGCCGTAGTCGTCGCAGATCGCGGGCAAGCCGGTGATCAACTCGATGTTGTCTCCGCTGACAGAAAGCAGCAGGCGATGCGGCCCAGGATGCGCGTCGATATACCGAGCCACGCCGCGAGCCGCATTCAGGAAGGTGTACTCGGGATGGCGCAGATAAGCGGCGATGCGGAAAACGCCGCCAGCCGAGACTGCAACCACCGCAGCCAGCCCAGTGGCGCCACAAATCCGCAGATAAGCCGCTCGCCTTCGGGACAGCAGGTCGGCGATCCCGAGAGACAGGATGAAGCACACCGGGTAGATCACCACCTCGTAGTAGCGCGGCTGGGGGCTGTTGTGCCAGCCGATGAAGCCCATGTATCCGGCGATGGCAAGCAAGCTTGCAAACGTGAGAGGGCTGCTATACAGCCCCGGTGGGACCGGCCGCGGTTCGGCTGCGGTGACGACGAGTGCCGGTCCGGTTTCCCGGCGGAGCGCCAGCAGCAGCACTGCCGCGGCGACTGTGCAGAGCGCGGGAGAGATCCAGAGACATCCGTGCAGCGCCCACCAGAATGCGCCCAGCCAGCCGGTGAACGTTGTGGGCTGGGGCCAGTGATTCGCTTCGAACAGGTAGTGGTAGTCGACCCGGTAGCGCGGGCGTACGGCCAGGAAATAGTACGCACACCACGGCAGTACGGCGGCAGCAGCGCAGATGCCCAGCGCGCGGACGGCGGTGCGGCGGGGAGTCCAGGCGCGTGCCACAAGAAACAGTGTGGAGGGAATCAGGAAAATGGCTGTGGTCTTGGTGAGGATCGTCGCGAACAGCAGCAATCCGATTCCGGCGAGCGTCAGCGTCTGCCATCGCGCCGGCGTGCGTGGCAGCCGAAGCGCCAGCAGCCACGAAAGCAACACGAAGCAGACGAGTGGCGCTTCGAGTATCGCCAGCCGGCTGAACGCCCACAGAATCGGGCTGGTCGCGAGCAGCGTGACGGCCAGCAACGCCACCCGGCGCTCGGCCTGCGTGCGAACCACATAATACGCGAGGAGAAGATCAAGGCCGAAAAAGACCAGAGCGAGGCTGCGATCCGCAGCCAGGCTCACTCCGGTGAAATGGAAGACCCCGGCCAACAGCAACGGCCAAACGGGCAGGGCCACGGCGGGATTGAAGTCGCCGTGCAGGTACCAGTGCCCCGTCAGTGTGTAACGGATCGCGGCATTGCCATACCAGCCTTCGTCGGTGTATTTGGCGTAGTCCATCCACGGCGAGTGGTTGGGAAAATCGGCGAGCAGGTGCGGGAAATGGAGGCAAAAGAGCACCGCCAGTCCCAGCGTCCACAGCGCATAAGGCCAGCGCCGGGGCTGCCTGTCAACAGCAGGATGGTCAGGGAGGCGCGGTTCGCGGGGCGCGAGGACAGGGCCTGGCCGCGTCCCGTGTTCGGCTCCTGCGCGACCCACCGCCCCTAGCTGATCACCGCGTGCTCGCGTTCGGTTCATGAACTTTGGCAGCTCCTCCTGAAAGGAGTCAACGCCGAAAGCGCACCAACGCTGCGCCGTCAGGCATCGATGGATGGGAGTTCAGAGCAGTATACCGACCCGGAAGGTTGCAGATCCGCGCCGCATTCAGGTCGCCCCGCCCGCTCGCACCGCCGGAACTGCCGCCCTAAAACGGCAAATCCCGCTCCCCATGTTGAGGAGCGGGATCATGAGCCGGCGTTCTGGTTGCTACTGAACCGCTGCCGAAACCCCCAGAGTATGAATCTGGCTTCCTGCAGTGCCCGTGATGCTGATGGGGTAGTTGCCGGCAGCAGGCGAACCAGTTGTGGTTACAGTGAGCGTGACCGGCACAGAGGTGCTGGAGGTCAGCGCCGCCGAGCCCTGGCTCAGAGCACAGGCGACACCCGTCGGCGAGCCAACCACACTGCACCCCAGATTCACCGTTCCGCTGAATCCGTTGGTGGGTGTCACGAACAACGCTACGTTCGCCGTCGAGCTGGGCGCGACCGAAACCAGCGACGTGGCCGAGGTCAGTGAAAAGTCCGACAGCGGGTTATTCAACGCGCTGCTGAAGGTGTACGACGACGGCGCGTAGGTCTTGTCGCCGAGGTACTGCACCGTAATCGAGTTGGATCCCTGCAACAGCGACTGGCTGTTGAGCTGCACGGAGAATATCGACGACTGAGCGGTTCCGCCGCCGCCTCCCCCACCTCCGCCTCCACCGCCACCGCCCGAACCGGACCCGCCTCCGCCGCAACCGAGGGTGATGGTGGCGACGCAGACGCAAAGGACGAGGCCGAGCAGGTTCCGCCATGCGCTCCGCCGCGCGGGGATGGTCAACAGCAGAACGAAGGCGAGGGCCAGGCCGCTGCCTCGGACCAGCAATCTGAAGGGCTGGGACTGCGGATCTTCCTTGATCTGCGCCGTCGTCGCGCCGAGCGTGGCGTATCCGAGGATGTATCCGCCTGCGTAGATCTCGACGCTCCCCGTCGGAGCAGCCGAGCCGTTGCCGCTGACCGTGCCACTCAGGGTGACGGTAGTCGTGGGTGAGATGCTCCCGGTCATCGAGGCTGTCGTGGAGGTCGCGGTCCCGCCTGTGGTGGCGAAGGGGAGCTGGGTTGAGGCGCTGGTCGACGCGTAGTTGGCATCCCCGGCGTAGGTGACGGTCAGGGTGGGGCTCCCGGTAGCTGCGCTGGCGGGGATGGTGATGGTGGCAATGCCGGCCGGCGCACCGCTGAACGGATCGACTCCCGCGGCCAGGGTTGCGCTGGTCACGCCCGAAATGCCGCCAATCGTGAGCGTGCCCGTCGGAGGTGCCGCCGGAACGGTGTATGGAAGGCCGGTCGGCGTGGTGATGCCGTTGCTGGTGAACGACGCGTAGGTGCTGTTCAACAGAACGACGCTCAGAATATCGGCCTGACCGCTGGCGAGATCCCCCTGCGAGGTCTGGTAGCTGACGGCCAGGCCAAGGGTCGGCGTGTTCTTTGTGACGGTGAAGGCGATGGCTGCGCCACCCGAGCCAGTAAAGGTGGCATCTCCGGAATAGGTTGCGGTGACTGAGTGGCTACCTATGGCAAAGGGCGCGTTATATTCAGCGTCGCCTTCGGCGTTGACGGTGGCGGTGTTCAGCGTGGCGCTGCCGTCTTTGAAGACGACGGTGCCGGTTGGCCTGGTGGCGGTGCCGGCGCCGCTGACCTCGGCATCGAGGATGAGTTGGGTCCCATAGGTAACGGAGGCGCCGTTGGTGGCGCTGGTGCTGGCGGTATTGTCGACAATGTAAAAGCTGGTCGCGCTTGCCAGCTGACCAACGGTCACCGTCACCGGGGTCGAAGTACTCGGGGCATTGATGCTGTCACCGCTGTACTGTGCCCGGATTTGATAGGTGCCGCCGGGGAGATTGGTGACCGAGGCGGAGAAGGCTCCGCTGGTCAGAGGAAAGACGCCGAGACTCTGCTGCAGGGACGTGGTGCTGTTGGTCATGAGCGCCACGGAGCCCGTCGGCGAGGTGCCAGTGACCGTGCCGCTAATGGTGGCGGTCGTCCCCGTCGTGGAGGCCGTCAGCGTCGTCGTCGTCGGCTTGAACGTGACGCTGCCCCAGTCCGACACCAGCACCGCCGCATCGACGGAGCCGAGGCCGGTGGCGAGGTTATAACCCGCAGCCGCGTTGTAATACGGCGTCGAACCCGAGCCGATCTGGCCTTCGACGACCGACACGCCGTAGTTAGGATCGACGATAGTTAGCGGATTGCTGACCGCGATGCAGTTCGTCGGCGCAACCGGGGTTCCACCGAGGTTGAGGGTCTGGACATTGCACGGCACCGAATTGCTCCCCACCGTGATGTCGTGGAAGGCCGCCGGGAACTGCGCCTTCAGCGGGTAGAGAGTGAAATCCGCCTGACCCTGACGGCCGTATTTCTGGTTGACGAGTGCCATGATGCCGGCAAAGGAGGGAGCGGAGGCGGAGGTCCCACCGACGCCGAAAATCTGCACCGGGCCGCTGGAGTTGGGCTGGCAGTCTCCATCCGACGCGCAGGTGGCGTAGTAGGCGTAGTTCGGATCGTCGGCCGCGAACAGCGAAACGTCAGGAATGTCGCGCACCTTATCGTTCGGAACGCCGGTCCCGGTTTGCCAGGCCGGTTTGGGATAGCCGCTCGTTGTGCCGGTACACGCGCCTGTCGTGGGGCTATACGTGCCGCTGCACACCGCGGCGCTGCTGGCTCCGCCGCTGCCAGCCCCAATGGTGCTTGCACCGTACGTGGTGTAGTAATTCGAAGCATCCAGTCCAAACTGGCTGTTGTTCCATGGCTGCTCAGGAATCGTTTTCAGCAGCGAGACGCCCGGCGTGTTGGAGCCCGTGGTGTTCCAGTACGTGGAAAGGCCCGAGAGGGTCAGGCTCTGATACCCGCTGCCGTAGTAGAAGTCCGTACCCCCGACGGCGACGTCGTACGGAGTTGAGGCGAACCCGCTGACGTTGGCGCCATACATCGCATAGTCCTGCGCGTCCGGATTATCACAGCCCGCCGAGCCGTCGTCGCCGGTTGAAACGGTCACGGTGATTCCCTCAGCGGCGGCTTGTTCGATCAGATTAAGAAGGAACTGGTTCGTCGAGCCTATTTCGCTTTCGCAGGCGCCGAAGCTGGCGCTGATGATGGGAGCGATATTGCTGTAGACCGCGTGCTCCAGAGCGAGATACAGGCCACCCTCCAGCGCTGTGTCGGCACCGATCACCAGATCGACGGTGGCTCTGGGAGCCACTGCGCCCGCCCACTCCACGTCGAGGTACGCCTCGCCCGATGCGAAGTTGAGGCCGTCGGGATTGTTGATGCCATCGACGCCGGGATCATTGCCGTCGATGATGACGTTGGGAGGATTGGCGGGCAGTCCAAACAGGGTGCGGAACTGATTGACGAGCCCGATGTTGATGTTCGACTCGTTGATGATGGCGATGGTCTGGCCCGTGCCGTCATAGGTCGTGCCCGTATAGGCGGCGTTCAGAGATGAATTGGGCAGATCGTACTGTACGCCGAAGTCGCCGGGCGTGATCGCGAAGTTTACGCCGCCGATGGTCGGGTAGCCCTCGCCCCCGTTCACCGTCCACTCCGGCTTTGCAGTTCCGGTCTTCGGATCGTAGCTCGCCTTGCCCAGCTCGCGGATATGACTCTGGAGGCGGAAGTTATTAAGAGAGACGAAACCGCCCACAACAGGAGAGAGCGCAGCAGGGATCTGCGGATCGCTGGCCGCCGCGTAGTGAAGACTGCCGTTCACTGCGTATTCGCGAATCTGGGTGTGGAATGCGCCGCGCAGCTGCGCCACGCTGCCCGTGAACTCCATCACCTGGCGGCCCGGTTTGACTTCGTCCACCTCAAACCCCTGGGCGGAAAGCCATGACTCCACCGTGGCGATGTCCTGATCCGAAGGCCCGAACTGTTTGCCGAACTGATCCGGCGTGAGCCACTTGTGGTAGTTCGGGCTGCCGGGCGTGTGAGCGTCAGCGAGGTACTGCTTCAAAGCCGATTCCTGTGCGTCGCTCCGCTTCAGCACCAGGTGCATTCGCGACAGAGGCATGGAGTCCGGCGCCGCGCCGCGATCGTTGGCCGCATTGGCCAACGGATGCACGTAGCCGCGCAGCGTCACGCGGGAGTTGTCATCGATGGGCTGGACGATACGGTTCGGCACGGTGAACTGGGCTGTTTGTGCCAGAAGCGCCGAGCCGGCGAGAACAACGCCGGAAACCAGGGAGGCGAGGATTGCGACGGGGCGAATCGTGCGGACGATCGACGGAGACATGGCCATCCTTTACCAAAGGCGAGAGAAACAATCCTGTGCCGCGTGCGATCTGCGGCGAGAAGCTACGGACTACTTTACGGAGCGATGCGTTCCATCATAATCCCGCTCTGGTGAACGCGGAGTCCTTTAGAGCGGGCTGAAATTTGCCGCCCGAAGCGACCTCAGGCCTGATCGCTGAACGGCCTCGGCCAGAAGGGAACATTCCCGGAACCAGAAAAGCTCGAGAGCCAAAAAAGAGAGAACCGGACCACAGGGGCTGCGATGCTTAGACAGAGACTGGTGAGATTAGTTGCGGCGGTGCGGGACGAAATCCGCGCAGCGTGGGCTCAGGCACCGGCATCATCGCCACGGAGATTCACCCACCGGCCCGCCTCGAAGTAGTGAATGACCAGCGAGCGTTCCAGCCGCGCATCGTCAATCGCGTCGTGGTCGATGGTGAGCCCGCGGCGAATCGCCGGGGTGGAGCGCAGTTCGGCCACAGAGCGATCCGCAATGCCCCAGGCCGATCCAAAAACCGAGCCGCCAGGCTCCGTCCCAAGCCACGCCGAATCCGGCTGTGAGCGCAGGGCGATGGGCGACTCCGCCTGTCCGGCGAAGAACACGTAGAGGGTGGTCGTCTGCTGTGACGAGCACAGTGCCGCCCAATCGCTGCTGCCCGCGGCGCGAAACGCGCCATGGATCACATTCTCCGGCTGCTTCGCTTCGAAGCTTTGGGGGATCATGCACCCGCGCCGATTCAGCTCGGCGGCCACGGCGCCCGGGAGATCGGGAAACGAAGAGACGGGCAACAGGCGGATGCGATAGGCCACGGGTTGGCCGTCTGCTGAAAGCACCGAACCGCTCTCGATACGTTCCGCGTTGGCCGCGGCCGTTTGGCCTTGCCGTAAATCCTGGGGCGGGGCGGGAAGCGGGGCCGTCAGCAGGGCGGCAACAACACCCGCAACTACGCCAGCTTTCATCGTGGCCCGAGAATGTTGGGATACGAATTGTCTTCGAGCCACGCCGAGGCGGAGCGGAGCAGATCGTGCAGGTACCCGACGCCCGATTCCGGCAACCGGACCATGAAGCGCGGTTCGCGAAAATCGTCGATCTCCGGGATAGGGGCGACGGCGTCGAAGAAAGTCTCCGGCTCGGGCGGAGTTTCGGCGGGATCGCCCTGGACGGCGATGGAAAGTCCTTCACGGAATCCGTACTGCAGCCCGACCAGGCGCTGGTCCAGCCGCTGGAATGCTGGCGGGAAGCGCGCCAGCCGCAGCCACGCGTCGAACATCGCCAGCGCACCCGGAATTTCTTCGGCATCCGCCAGCACGTATGCGGCGCGCTCGCCGTCGCTCATCCATATCTCCAGGCCTTTGGCGAAGCTGCCCGTTTGCTGGTCGGCCTCGGCGTCGGCTGCGGGGGCATGAGACGCTTCCGCAGGCTCATCCGGATCCCCCGCGTCGGCGGTGTCGATCGGTTGCGGAGGTTCGGTGAGGTTCACCGCCAGAACCGCCGCGACTCGAATCCGATTGCGGAGCTCCCCGTCGTCGTGCCCCGGGGCCTCCGCAACGTGATTACGCCGAAGCACCGCGGCGCCGGGCTTTTCGAGGAGCGCGCGCAGCCGCGTGGCCGGCACCGGGTGCGGCAAAGCCGGGACTTTCATTTCCAGACAGGGCATGCGTGTCCTCGCACGGATAGCTGACTCGAAAGTATACGAGAGGCGGGATTTCAGGTCAGGGAATTTCGCGGCTTGCGAGGGATTGAGCAGGAGGCCGCGCATTCTGCCTGGGCAACGGCAATCGGACTGGCATTGTGGCTCTGATCTGTTTCCGTTATGCTTGACGTAACGCGTACAGAAAGCTACCATCGGCTGTGATCGTCAATTACCGCGACAAACGGACCAGGGAGTTCGCCGAAGGCCGAAGAGTCCGGGCATTCTCGGGAATTGAGCGGCCTCTCAGGATGAAGCTCGATCGCCTGGAAGCCGCGACCACGTTGCGCGATCTGGCCGCACTGCCCGGCAATCGGCTGGAAGCGTTGCGCGGCGATCGCAAGGGCGAGTACAGCGTTCGCGTGAACGACCAATGGCGTATTTGTTTCAGGTGGGACCAGGGTGCGCCCGGTCCCTCGGATGTCGAAGTTGTGGATTATCACTGAGGAGAGCCTCATGACTGTGGTGGCAATTCATCCCGGAGAACATCTTGCGGAAGAACTCAGGGAACTTGACATGAGCGCATCCAGTCTCGCTCGTCAGCTGGATGTGCCGACCAACCGGATCACCGAAATCCTGGGAGGCCGGAGAGCGGTGACCGGGGATACCGCGCTGCGCCTTGCGCATTTCTTCGGCACGACGCCGGAGTTCTGGCTGAATCTGCAGAGTCTCTATGAGATCCGGCTGGCGCAGCGGAAGGTCGGGAAGGCGATCCGTGCTTTACCAACACTGGAAAAGCGCACCGCGTGATGGCGCCCGGTATCGCCGCGCCCGGTGAATGGCCGCGTTTGAGAGAATGATCCTGCGTGCGCTTTCGTCTATTGCGTCAGAGCGCGCCGGAGGAGCTTCAGCATCCATGCGACTCGGTATCGTGATCATGGCCGCGGGCAAGGGCACGCGGCTCAAATCGAAGCGCGCCAAAGTGCTCCACGAGATCGGCGGACGCTCTCTGTTAAAGCACGTGATCGCCGCCGCGGCCCAGGTGGTGCCGCCCCACGACATTCTGGTCATCGTCGGGCACCAGGCCGAGGCGGTCCAGTACGCCGTTCGCGACACGGGTGTGCGCTTCGCCGTGCAGACCGAGCAGCGCGGCACCGGCCATGCCATTCAAATCGCAGAGCAGGCGACTCGTGACTACGACGAGCTGATCGTCCTTTCAGGAGACGTTCCGCTGCTGCGCCCCCAGACCATCGTCGCCCTGCGCGATTTCCATCTGCAGCACCGCGCCGTGATGTCCATCCTCACCGCCGAGCCGGCGGATCCTTTCGGATATGGGCGGGTGATCCGGCATTCTCCCGGAGCGCCAGAGGTGGATGCCATCGTCGAGCAGAAGGCTCTTCGTCCCGAGCAACTGGGTCTGCGCGAGATCAACTCCGGTATTTACGCGTTCCGCCGCGAGGCGCTGTTCAACCACATCGGACAACTCGACGCGGACAATTCCCATAAGGAGCTGTATCTGACCGACATGGCGGGCATCCTCCATCAAGCCGGAGAGCGCGTCCTGGCCATCAAGGCTGCTCACTCGGAAGAAGTGTTGGGTGCCAACACCATTGCCGAGATGATGATGCTCGATCGCGCACTGCGGCTCGCTATGGCACAACAGCTCATGGCGGCAGGCGTCACGATTTTGCAGCCGGAAACGGTGATGATCGACGCCGGCGTTGAGGTGGGGCCGGACACGGTCATCGAGCCCTTCGCGCAGTTGCTGGGGCAGACCCGCGTCGGCAGCGACTGCCGCATCCGTTCATATTCCGTGATCGAGAACTCCACGATCGGCGATCATGTGCTGATCCTGCAGTCCTGCGTGATCTCGGAGACCCAAATCGACAAGGGTGCGCATATCGGGCCGCTCGCGCATCTGCGTCCGGGCTGCCACATCGGCGAGGACGCCCACATCGGCAACTTCGTCGAGGCGAAGAAAACCCGGCTCGGCAAGGGCTCCAAAGCGAACCACCTGACCTACCTGGGCGATGCCGAAATCGGCAGCGGCGTCAACATCGGCGCCGGCACCATCACCTGCAACTACGACGGTGTCGCGAAGCACAAGACCGTCATCGGCGACAAGGTCTTCATCGGCAGCGACTCGGCCCTGGTGGCGCCCATTGTGATCGGCGAGGGAGCCTACATCGGAGCCGGCTCAACCATCACGAAAGACGTGCCCGCCGACGCACTGGCCGTGGCGCGCGGCCGCCAGGTGACAAAAGAAGGCTGGGCAAAGAATCGTCGCGCGCAGCGCGAAGCGCGCAAAGCGGAACTCAGCGAACAGAAAACCGGGAGCGGGGACTAATCGGGAATCAGGCTGCCTGGCGAGTGCAATCGCGCATTGCAGCCAGCTCGGCGCGCAGGCGCATCCTGGCCGTCAGCGCAGTGCGCAGCACAGTGGACGGGCTTATGTTGAGCATCTCGGCGACGCGGGTGGCGGCGTAACCCTCGACATCCATCAGCAGAAACACCAGTCGCTCATTCGAGGGCAGGAAGCGGATCGCTTCCTCCAGCTCGGTGCGCAAAATATTGTTGCGCTGCGGCAGATAGCCGGCCGTAGGCGCGGGCAGGGGCGTCTCCTCCACAAGGACCCGCTGGTCGCGCAGCTGCTCCAGCAGAGCCGTATCGATGATCGCGTGATCTGGCTCGTTCTCCTTGAGGAAGGCGCGGATGAACGTACCCTGCAGTATTTCCTCGGCTTCAATCTCGCTGCCAGTCATGTAGTAGGAGACCGAGAACACCCGATGCCGGTGGCTGTCGAAGATGTCTCGCTGCTTTTCAGCCAGACTCTGCGGCGCCATCTCTCGCGCGGCAATTTTCGCGAACTGTCGATCGATTTCGAACAACATAATCTCTTCGGCCGTCCTGGGAATTGAGTCGGCAAGAGAAGATTAACACGAACTTTAGATGCACGATTGCCCCATTTGGGGGAGGGAGCTGGTGGCAGATTTTGGCGCAAAATAAATCGTTGGGAGCGGCACGTCGCCTGATTGTTGAGGCATTTCCCCGGCCATGAAAGTCCCGGCGCAGGAACCCGCGCGATGGGGGTGACCCGAAATGGTCCTCCTGGCTTCCACGTTCCGGGAATTGTCGCGTTCTGGCAGATTCGGCAGGATACGATAGAGCGGAATTCTTAGGGGTCTCGACGAAAATTCATTCGTTTGAACCAAGCCAAAGGCTGGAGGGGCAGTGGCTTCAGAGCGGATCCTGATCGTGGACGATGAGCCGTACGTTCGCACGCTGATGGCCGCCATGCTGGAAAAATCGAACTATACCCCGGTCCTTGCCTCCAACGGCCTTGAGGCCATCGAGCACCTCGAACGCGATCCCCCCTACGACCTTATCCTCTCCGACATCGTCATGAACGGCCTCGACGGCATCGGCCTGCTCGAGCGTATCCGCACGGCCCAGCCCGACACGCCGATGGTCATGGTCACCGCCATCCACGACGTGGGCGTTGCCATCTCCGCGATGCGCAAGGGCGCCTACGACTACCTGCTCAAGCCTTTCGAAAAAGAGCAGTTGCTGGTCACCGTCCGCCGCGCCCTCGACTATCGCCGCCTCGTCCAGCAGAATTCCGTCTACCGCCACAACCTGGAGCAACTCGTCTCCGCTCGCACCGAGATGCTCCGCCAGGCCATGGCCGACCTGGAGCGCTCCTACGACATCACTCTCGAGGCCCTCGGCGACGCCCTCGACCTCAAAGACGCCGAAACCGAAGGCCATTCCCGCCGCGTCACCGCCTACACCATCGCTCTGGCCCGCCACTGCGGTGTGGAGATGGCACAGACCCGCATCATCGCGCGCGGCGCCTTCCTCCACGACATCGGCAAGATGGCCATCCCCGACGCCATCCTGCTCAAGCCCGGCAAACTCGATCCTGAAGAGCAGCGAGTCATGCGCGAGCACTGCGCCCGCGGCTACCAGATCCTGCGCAAAATCCCCTTCCTTGAGGAAGCCGCCGACATCGTCTATGCCCATCAGGAGCACTACGATGGCAACGGCTATCCGCGCAACCTCAAAGGCGAGGAGATCCCCCTGGGCGCGCGCATTTTTGCCATCGCCGACACGGTGGACGCCATCACCTCCGACCGGCCCTACCGCAAAGCCCGCTCCTATGACGTGGCCCGCACCGAAGTCGAAAAATGCGCCGGTACCCAGTTCGATCCTAATATTGTCGAGGTCTTCCTCGGCCTCCCCGACAGCCTCTGGGAGGATTTGCGCGCGGAAATGACCCGCCACCCGCGCTTCTCTCCGCTATCATTTGCTGGGGCAATCGAAGATCTGAAAGTCTGAATCTCACTTACGGCGAGTGCCTGAGATCCCCGAGTGCGGAGAAGAGGCCATGCCTGTCCTGGAAGACAGAGTCGTCGCAGCAAAAATGAAGTCGTTTCCGTCGTGGAGCCTCGAGCAGGGCGAGCTGGTGCGTCACTGCGAGTTCCATAACTTCGTCGAAGCCATGCACTTCGTCAACAGCGTGGCGGAGATGGCCGAGGGCGCCGGACACCATCCCGACATCGATATCCGCTACAACAAGGTGCGCCTCGCGCTCATCAGCCACGACGCCGGCGGGCTCACGGAGCGGGATTTCGACCTGGCGGCAGCGATCGACAGCCTCGGCTGAGCGCCCTGGCGCAGGATGGCGGTTGTCCTCAGAGGACGGGTGCCGCGCAACTTTTATCCCTCGTTCTCGTCAGCTCCTGCAGAGGGCTTTTTACCCGGCTCCGGGGGCTGCCGCAGACCCGAAAGTGCCTTGCGATTCCAGAGCACCACGGCAAGGCCACCGACCAGGGCGGACCCTGCGATGATCGCGCCGGTCACAAACGCCTTCAGCCTGGCTCCGGATTTGGGCTTTTCTGCTGTTTGTGGTTGATTGGACATGGGATGGGCCGTGGNNGGGTTACACTATTCTGGAGATTGAGCACAGCGATTTCGAGCCCTGTCGGCCAAAATAAATCGTTCGGCGCGGCAGTGCAAGGCATCAGAGTTTAGGTAGGGTTTTAAGCCAGATCGGCGACTCAAAATTCGCCGCTGGAGCAAGTTTATAAGTTGCGTCACTGGCCTCCCGGCACGGACAAAATACCGTTCGTGCCGCCTTTTTTTGCTTAGGCCTCTTCCATCTCCCGTCTTCTCCCTCCCCGGAGTCTGCGGCTCTCTCTAGTACGATTGAGGCCTGGAGAGTCCCCAGTGAAACGAGCCCTCCTTAGCTTTGTTCTGGGCCTGGCCATTGTCGCCGCCTACGCCATTCCTGCCAGCATCGGTCCCGCCAGCGCTGTGCGTGCGCAGTGGTCCGATCCGGCGCAGGACATTCCTGCCTATCACCCGCTCCCGCCCGCGAAGGGCCAGACCCTGCCGCCGATCATGTCCGGCAAGCAGCTCACCGGGCAATTCTTCCAGCAGAAGTGGCAGGTGGAAGTCTACAAACAGGCGGCCCAGATTCCCGGGGTCCTCTACCAGCTGCCCTGTTACTGCCACTGCGACCGGGCGCTCGGCCATGCCAGCCTGCACAGCTGCTTCGAAGGAACGCACGGCGCCATCTGTTCCACCTGCGCCGCTGAGGAAGCCTACGCCTACAAGATGACGAAGCAGAGCAAGACCCCCGAGGAGATTCGCGCCGGCATCGAACGCAGGGAGTACGAGTCAATCGATCTCGACGCCCTCGGCCGCAGCTGAGTGGAGTCAGGCGCGTGCTCGCGTCCGCTGCGGTGCATGCAAACCGAATCCCCGCTTGCCATAATCCAGCCATGAAACTGCTCCTGCGTCTCGGACCCCTGCTCGTGCTCCTCTCCTGGAGCGCAGGATCGTTCTCTGCCGATACACACCGCCGGCCCGGCCCCTATGTGTCGCAGTGCACAGGCGTGACGCTGCAGGCCAGCTACATCGCCGAGGTCGGCACCAACGCCGGACCCGGATTCGCCTTTCACCTTGAGAACAAGACCGGCAAAGACATTCGCCTCGCGCAGCCGGTTCCCTCCAGCGCGCACTGGTACGCGCGCGTAGGCCCGCGCTGGCTGTGGCGTACTTCAGCAGGACGTGGCGGCGCGCTCGTCAACGCGCTCAGCGAAAAGGGGCCGATGTTCGCCTGGCAGCCCGCAACTCCGCCCGAGCACCCGGAGTATCAGACCGTGCCCGCGCATGGATCCGAGGACTGGACGGTGTCGATGCGCGACGATCCGGCGATTCAGTATCGCCCCAGCTGCGCGCGCTGCAACTATCCTGGCGAGACGGACTATCAGGCGATCTTCGCGTACGCCTATCTGCCCAATCCCGACGAGCATGTGCCGGATCTGCTGCGTTGCGGCCTGCGTTCCGCGCCCGTGCCCATGCCGCCTGTGGCCCTCCACGACGCGGCGCTGCAGACGCATTAATCGTCAGTCGAGACGCACCTTTCAGCAAAAATATTACTCGTCTGTTCGACACAACACGCCGCATGGGCGTGGGTTGGAAACAGCAACAGGAGGAAGTACCAGGCACCTTATGAGGAACAAATTTTTTGCAATTGCACTCGGCGGAATGCTCGCGCTCAGCGCGAACGCCGCTCTCAACGCGCAGGACCAAACTCAGGCCCAGAACCCGCCGCAGGACCAGACCCCTGCAGCTACGGGTCAGCAGCACGGTCACCGTCGCCCCATGGACCCCGACCGGCAGCTCGCTCATCTCACAAAAACGCTGAATTTGTCAGCCGATCAGCAAACTCAGATCAAGCCGATTCTGCTCGACCGCCAGCAGAAGATGCAGGTCCTCTGGCAGGATCAGTCGCTCTCCCGCCAGGACCGCCGCAGCAAGGCCATAGCGATCCAGCAGGACACGAAAACGAAGCTGGAGGCGGCTCTCAACGATCAGCAGAAGCAGCAGTTCGACCAGATGCAGGCGAAGATGCAGGCCCGCCGCCAGCACAGGGTGGGTGGCGACAATCAGGCGCCTCCCAGCAGCGCTCCGCAACCTGAGTGAACCCTCGCCGGGCGCGAATGCAGGCCGCCGGCTCCTTCCGGCGGCCTTCCTGATTGCGTAATAGTTGTTGTTACAAAAGCCGCGGCTTTCCGCAAATCAATCCGAGTGGCCGGGTGTTAATACTGGCTACCGGCTACCGGCTTCTTCCTGCCGGCTTCTCGCATTCCGTTTGTCCCTCCGCTCATCTTCGCGTAAGCTGTTCTCGCTCCGGCAGCCCCGGAACGAAAGAGGTTCGACATCATGGTGCGATTGCTCCTGAAGTGGCTCTTGCAGGCCTTTGCTCTGCTGGTCACGGCGCGGCTGGTGCCCGGCTTTCATGTCCGCAGCGTTGCCGCGGCCCTCATCGCAGTCCTGATCATCGGCCTGCTCAACGTCACCCTGGGATTGCTGCTGAAGATCATCACCCTGCCCCTCGGCATCCTCACCCTTGGGCTGTTCTTCCTCGTCATCAACGCCTTCATCCTCA
>PMAM01000199.1 GCA_003152595.1 Acidobacterium sp. | reverse complement strand
ATCGGCCCCGTCGGCGAATGATTCCCAGGAATCCACTGCGGATACAACAGCGTCAGCTCGCCCGCCTTTACCGGAACGGTCTCGTGTACGTGCGCCACACGATCCGTTGTGCTCGTCAGGTTCACCTCCAGCGCGATCGTGCCCGGATAGGGCGTGTCCACAGGTGTCGCGATGGCCGGCGGCATCGGCACCGGCTGCGGCCCGCTCGAACTCTGGGCAAACCCGATTGAGGCAAGGGCAAGAACAACAGCAGGAAGGCAGTAAACTCGCATCGTCAGCACGTTTCGAACATTCCTCCAGCGTCGATCGATATTGCGACAAATTCTACAGGACGCGGAATCTCCCCTATTCCCTATTCCCTGCTCCCTGCTCCCTGTTCCCTGTACCCTGTACCCTGTCATGCCTTCCCGTCGCGCATTCCTCAAGTCCGGAGCCGCCGCTTCCCTCGCCTCGACTCTCTCCTCGCCCGCGCAGCAGAACAATTCTGCCGCCAGCCAAACCCGCATCCATCAGTCCGTCTGCCGCTGGTGCTACAAGCAGCTCTCCGTCGACCAGCTCTGCCAGTGGGCCGTCCAGCTCGGCCTCAAAGGCGTCGACCTCCTCGAGGCCGACGAATTCGAGATCCCACGCCGTTACGGCCTGATTTGCACCATGGGCTACGCCGGCGGCGGTACCATCCCCGACGCCCTCAACCGCGTCGAGAATCACGCGTCCATCGAGGCTGCCCTGCGAAAAAACATTCCCCTCGCCGCCAAAGCCGGCGTCCCCAACGTCATCACCTTTTCCGGAACTCGTCGCGGCATGTCCGATGATGAGGGCGCGCGCAACACCATCGCCGGCCTCAATCGCCTCAAGCCCATCGCGGAAGACAACGGCGTCACGATCTGTCTCGAACTGCTGAACAGCAAGGTCAACCATCCCGACTATATGGCCGACCATACCGCGTGGGGCGCCCGCGTCATGCACGAGGTCAACTCCCCGCGCGTCAAACTGCTCTACGACATCTACCACATGCAAATCATGGAAGGAGATCTGATCGACACCATCCGCCAGAACATCGGCGTCCTCGGCCACTTCCACACCGCAGGCGTTCCGGGCCGCCACGAACTCGACGCCACCCAGGAGATCCAGTACATCGCCGTTATGAAGGCCATCGCCGGCACCGGCTTCCAGGGCTACGTCGCCCACGAATTCCTGCCCACCGGCGATCCGCTAACGAGCCTGCGGCAGGCCGTGGAGCTCTGCGACGTGTGAAGGGCGATTGCTTTTCTCTTATCGGTTCAGGCGGCAGTCGCCGCTGGGCAGAAGGTTGTTCCTGAAATCGGCCGCAAGCTTTCCATTGTCGAGAAAGTAGTAAGGTGTCTCACGAATGACACGGACCAGATCATCTGCATCGGGCAGATCGGCGCGAACCCAGTACAGATGCAGGTTACACGGGTCCGACCCATAGGCTGCCGCAAGAATGTAATCATGCGAATGAACGTATTGGCTGACCAACTGGAGGGTGGCCACCTGCGCTTGTATAAAACTTAACCGCCCCGTTTGCATCCCAGGATCCGGAGGCCCTCCTGTTAGGATTTGGTCGTAGATCGATTCCGGAACGCTGCCCCACGCGTGGTACATCACCAGCGCCGGCCTGACCTGATCGAGATAGCCTCTCGGCAGCCTGCCGTTCTCGCTGTGCGCGATCACGGCATCGTTCAGTGCGAAGAGATCGATGGCATTCCACCGAGAATAAAACGGCAGCGTGCCTGCTTCGGTTATTGCCATTGTGTAACCGCGATCCGCGTATGGCTCCAGTTTCCGAGCAAATGGCCGCATCCCAAACGCCGAATCTACGGAGTGGAATCGGCCATCGATGTAACCCATCGAGACCAGTACTCCCAAAACGCTGCAAAGAGCGATAGTTCTGCGGGAGGTAAGCGAGTAAGACCGCCAGTCCTTCAGGTGAAAGACAGCCGGCATGTCCTCCCAGATTCCCGGAAGCATTAGCAACACTAAAGCCAGTACTGGATACTGGAAGCGGCCCGCAAAATCATTCGCGGTTTCCAGCAGCACCCACATAAGCGCATAGGGTACTGCCACCAGCAGCATGCGCACAGTGCGATTCCGGCAACGCGGAGAACTCCAGCCGAAAGGGATGAGAGGGATGACCGGAGCAAGCATTTCCCCGATCTCCTTGCAGGAGAACAGTAATCCATCCCAATGAAGATGACCCCGGCCTTTGACGTAATACGGATTAGGCAGGGGGTACCCGAAGTATCGCCAATGCCATATGAAATACCCACCACCCAGCACAGCAAATACAACCAGGTAACTCACAACGACCTTGCTGCGATCTTTCTTCCCTGTTCCGTACAGGATGGCAACCAGCATTGCTGCCGTCACAATTACACCCTCGGGCCGCACCAGTCCGCTGATCAGACTCAGGAGCGCAAACGCAATGGCAATGTCCCAGGAACGCCGCCGTTCAACGTACAGGTTTGCCATGAACCATGCGCTTAGCAGGGCCGCACCGAAAAATGGAGCGCCAAAGCATCCTCGGGCCAGTTGTACCCCTGGACATGCGATCAGATAAGCGGCGAGTCCCACGCTGACCCATCGGTTCGCATCAAAGAGCCGGCGAGAACCCACATAAACGAGCAGCACGGATCCGATGTATGCCGTCAGATTCAGCAGCCGACTTGCCTGGATTACGCCCAGCCCGGTTATTCGGCTGATACCCGCGATCGCCGCCATGTAAAGAAAGTCTGTCGCGCCGTCAATGGGATGCTGCCCGACGTTCCAGCGAATACCATATCCGTTCGCCAGGTTCCGCGCATAACGCAACAGAATGGCTGCGTCCTCAACAGGCACGAAATCCCAATGCATCAACCTGTGAATCCAAAAACAGCACAGCAGAAGAAGCAGCGCGATCAAAATCCAATCCATCCGCGACCAGGATTGCCCCCTGGTTCTGGTTGTCACTTGTTCCCGCGCTATCATCTGTCCTCCGGGTAAAACTCACGCACGATGTTCCGGGGGCGTCACATCGCTCTCGCCGCCTTCTCCCGCTCGAAGAACCGCTCCATGAACTTTGTGTCGAACTCCCCGCGCTGAAATTCCTCATCGCGGAAGATCCGCTGATGCAGTGGAATGGTCGTGTGAATCCCTTCCACGATGAACATCTCCAGCGCGCGGCGCATCCGCGCCATCGCCTCCTCGCGATCCGCGCCGTGCGCAATCACCTTCGCAATCAGCGAATCGTAGTACGGAGGAACCACACCCTCGGAATACTGCGCGGTATCCACGCGAATTCCGTTGAACCCCGGCACGTTGAACGCCGTGATCTTCCCCGCCGACGGCGTGAACTTCTCCGGATGTTCCGCATTCACGCGGCACTCGATCGCATGTCCGCGCATCGGCACCGGCTCGTGCACCACGCTGGACAGCTTCTCGCCCATCGCGAGCCTCAGCTGCGCCTTCACCAGGTCGATCCCCGTGATCATCTCCGTCACCGGATGCTCCACCTGGATGCGCGTGTTCATCT
>PMAM01000080.1 GCA_003152595.1 Acidobacterium sp. | reverse complement strand
TACAAAACATCGGGCAGGCCAGAGGGGTAGAGAGCCTTTTTACAGGCTATTGCCTATGGTATTGAATTCGTTGCTGATCTTGTTGGATAGGCTTTTCATCGCCACAATCGCGCCCACCGCAATCAATGCGGCGACGAGCGCATATTCGATCAGGTCCTGACCGGATTCGTCGATCAACAGGCTCTTCGCAAGACGCATAATGTTGCTTGCTTTCATGAGCGTTCGACCAGAATGCAGCAGTTGATCTCACGACACAATTCCAGAAGGGAGCCACACCACTACAACTTTTGGGGCGGCCGAACCGCCCACAAAATTGGTTCGAAGGCAGCTCCAAGCTTCTCTACTTCGCCGCCTTCTGCTTCGCCCATCTCTTGCGCTGCGCGGCGGCGATCTTCTCGCGTGATTCGGCGCTCATAAAGCGTTTCTTGTGGACAGGGCGGCCGGCGGGGCGCGTACCGTTGCTCGTGCCGGCGAGTAGAGCCCGGACTTGGTTGAGGCGGGAAATCTCGGCTTCGATCTGGGAAAGTAATTCAGTGGTGTTCATGCGCAACAGTGTAGCGCAGGGCGTGGTATAGTCGGCGACAAATCAGGAGAAGCCTTATGCCATTGCCGACGCTTTCGCAGGTGTGGTTCTGGGCGATTACCGTTGTCTGCGCCGGTGGAGGCGCTTATCTCGGTGCGTATCTAAAAAAGAAAGGCGAGAACCTCGCGACGAGGGAGGATCTGGCAAACCTTGTGGAGCAGACGCGCCGGCTTACCCAAGTAACGAAGGAGATTGAAGCAAAAGTAGACAATCAGATTTGGAGCCGGCAACGTCAGTGGGAAATGAAGCGGGACGCCCTATTGGCTGTGGTGACCGCGCTCCGCAAAGCGCACATTGCTGTGAGTAACCTGCTTAGCACGCAGGATATGGCAATGATGCCGATAGATCAACGATACAAAGAGAGAATCCCAGAGGAAAAAATGATCTGTTCTGAAGCCATGAGAAATTTCAATGAGAAGCGCTTCGAAGCGTCCCTCGTATGCAGTGAGACAGTAAATGTGGCGTTGACTGAGGCTAACTCGTTAATGAATCGTGGGCGGAGGAATTTAGATGAACAAGAGTTCGGCCATGCTAACGTATTACAAAAATCAATAAAGACGGCCGTCGATAGTGCTATTGATGCGATGCGTGGCGAACTGGGCTTTACGTCTCTATCCACTGAATCTTCGGCAGCTCCAAGCCCTGCTGAATAAGCCCCAGAAGCAACGTCGTAAGCCCGTCGCAGAGGTCGTCGTGCGACTCGACGCCGAGATTGAATATCTGTCCGAGCAGCTCCTCGCATCCGGTCCGCGGGAAGAGCACGGTCCCGTTCTTGATGAGCGGTGCCACGGTCTGCAGCCGGCTCCGCTTGTCGGTCGTCGGCCTCATGGGGACGACGGGCAGGAGCGCGCGCTCCATCTCTTGGATCGCCGCCTTCTGGTATGCGACGTCCTCCACGAAGAAGATGTTCGCGCCGCCGCGCTCGCCGGGGATCGCCCGCACGTACTTGAGAAAATCGTGGAACGTGACGTGGGTGTTATATGGATTCGGCCGGATGAAGATCTTGGGCGTGTCGCCCGGGCCGTACGGCGGCTTGTCCTCCGCATAGAAGACGTCACCCGACACGTTCGTCGTGTAGTCGGCGCTCTCCTTCTGGCTGATCGCGAGGTCGATGCCGTGGCCCTTCATCGCGGCGATGCCTTTCGGGGCCTCGTCGTAGTAGTGGATGTCCTCCGGCTTTATGATCGCCTCGTCGTCCGAGACGATCTTGAGGAGCATTTCCCGCTGCCACGGGATCGCGCCCATGTCGCGCTCTTTGTCCTTGAGGCTCTGCTCCGTGGGATACATCGCGGGCCACGTGCATCTGCCGTCCTTGTCGATGAGTGGGAATTCAAGGCACGTGAACCCTGTGCCCGGCGCCCTCAAGCGTGAGAGCAGGGCGTCCATGTGCAGCAGGTTCCCGATGACGACGAGTTTTCCCTTGCGGGCGTCCAAGCCCGGCATGATCTCGCTATGGAGCCAGCGGTCCGTCTTGTCGCGGTTCTCCTTCGTGCGGACCCACTCGCCGTCCTCCGGGTCGTCCACGACGATGAGCTTCGGCCGGTGCTGAAGATGGCGTAGACCTCTCACCTTCTGGCCGCGGGACCGGGCAAGAATTCTCACCCCGTTCGAAAGGACGATGTTCTGCTTCTGCCACTCCTCGCCTTCGCCCTGAAGCGTGAAGTCCTCGATGACGTTGCCTTTGATCTCGCCGTAGTCCTGCTTGATGAGGGCGTTCGTTTCGAGCTCGTGCTTGATCGCGCTGATATTGAGGGTCGCCTGCCGCGACGAATCGGCTATGAGGATGATGAAGGGATATTTCTCTGGGTATTCGAGCGCGGCCCACAAGGGAAGGGCCAACGAGCCGAAGGTGCTCTTGCCCGAGCCGCGAAAGCCGAGGATAAGGACGCGGCGCTCATGCTCCTCTGCCAAGGCGTGGACAAGCTGTGGATGGAAGGTCGCGGGCGAATCGGTGAAGTAGCCGGTAAGGTAGATCAGCGAAAAGCCGAGCAGATGTTTCCTGCTCTCTTTGCGGGCCTCGAAGTTATCGAATGGGTCAAGCTGTTGGAGTGTTTGCGGGTGGGACATCCTCCTTCGGGGCTTCTAATAGGCCCCAGTTCTCAAAAGCGACGCGGATCGCCTGCTTTCGTTCCTCGGGGAGTGGGGTATTGCGGATCGTGGCGTCGAGGGTGCCGAGCTTGCGCTCAAAGACACCGGCGTCGAAGAGCTTCTCGAAGACGGCGCTGTGGGCCTCACGGATCTCACGGAGCGCCATGACGCGGGCCTGAGGGTTCACGTAGTGAGCATTCGCAATCTCCCACGCTTTCTGAACCACTGCGTTCATTGCATCGTCAAAAGCGGCCAACGCATAGTTGAGCGTCAGCCGGTCAGCGCGCTTGGTGCGCTCGACAAAGATTTTCTTCGCGAGCTTCGTGACGTAGTCGCGGTCGAACTTCAAGCCGAAGCGGCGGTCAAGCTGCTCGACGATCTCTTCGAATGTGATCTGGTGGTTCTCCGCAATGAGGGAGCGCACTTTGGAAAGGTGGTACTGCTGCCTTTCCTTCGCGATGGCGGGCATGGGGGGTTGTGAGGGTTTTCTTGATTCTACCGCCCCCACAGAGATGTGCAATGAGGAGTATTCTTTGCCCTATGACACCGCAAGCGAAAGCGTTGGGCCAAGCGTTACTTATTCATCATCGAGCACATTGCCGACAGGTCAAGACTGCGCCGGATCAAATGGATAATGTAATTGTGCATAAGCTCTGCTTGACCTACCAGCAACTATGCGAGCGGGCACATGATCCGTGCATACCGCGCGACGCTGGCAAATACTTAGTCGAACTTGCAATCTGGTGCTGCGAAGAACACGACTGGCCACCGATCAATGCGCTCGTGGTGAATCGTAAATCGAAAATTCCCGGTGAGGGCTATGAAACCGCTCCGGGTGGAGGGTTCGCCCAATGGGAAGAACAAGTCAGGAAATGCATCGCCTTCCGAGGCTATCCCGATAAAATGCCGGACTAAGCAACAGCCGTCTATTGTTTAACGCATAGGCTCTTGAGCGCATCTCCGATCTTCTTCACATCCTCGATGTCCCCGATGAACTCGATCCGGGTCTTCATCTTATGAAACTTCTGAAGTTCCTCTGGGCTCTTTGCCTCACTGAGCGCCTTCTCAAGCTCCTTCTGGCTCACTGCCGGTCCCAATTTGATGGTGTAGCGGTCGATCATGTTCGCATTGTTATAGAATCTCTCAATCTTCCCCCGCGAGTGTTTAACGTTAACGAATGAAAGAAAGAGGATAGCCCTATGGCGGCTGCTGTTCACGCGGTTCTTGACGCACCATTGCCGGTGCCGATTACACAGCAAACTCAAGTTGAGTTCGCGATCATTGAGGTTCCCGTACCTGTACCCGCCAATCCAACGCTGTGGCTTGCCAACGAGCTAAACACTGCGGGGGCGCTGGGTTGGAGAGCAGTCGGCGTTATGCCGTTCCCGCCCTCACCCGCGATCGTTATTCTTCAACGAGACAAATAGCGGCGAGCCGGGAAGCCCCTTTGCCCGACGAGTGGGACCTCCCGGCCTGACTCGCTATTCCGACTTCTCTTCGCTGTCCGAAGTTTCGCCTTCTCCGGATTCCTCCGTGTCGGACGATTCCTCGCTGGTCTCCGATTCTTCGGAGGCGTTGTCGCCGCCGGCGTTCTCCGCTTCGGAACCTTCGGCCGCGCCGTCCTGACCGCCTTCGGTCTTCTGCGCTTCGTCGGACGAGACTGCCGCCGCGGGCTGTTCCGCCGGCGCCGCGGTTCCGGCTTCCCTTATGCCGCCTTCCGGTGCTGCTTCGTAATCTGCCATTGTCGTGATGATTCTTTGTTTCTCGACCTTTTAAAGTTTTCTGATCTTTTCAGCCGTGTTGCGGGTATTCGTTGCGAGTGATTGGAAGTACTTCGCGGCCTTCTCGCTCTGGGCCGCGTTATCTTCCTCCGCCTTCGCCTGATCGCATTTGGCCTTCGAAAGATCCTCGGCGTCCTTGCGCTCGCGATCGGACTCGTACTTCTCCTGTCCGGTCATCTGGTCGCGCTTGATGAGCTTCATCGGCTCTCCGCACTTGCAATAGATCGCGTGGCCCTCCTCCTGCGGAATCGGGGGAGTGTTGGTGTCTTCGCTGCCGCATTTGTTGCACATCCAATAGCCCTTCTCCTCCATCTCGGAAACTTCCCTGATCCGAGCGTCCATCTGATCGGCCTGTTCGGTGAGTTGGGCGGCAAGCGTGCGCTTCTCCGCGGCCGTCCGGAGCGCGAGGCCGGCGTTCAGGTCGTTCGTGGCCGCCTCCACTTCCTGACGGAATCGGTACTGCGCCTTCGCATATCGCTTTGCGATGAATCTGAGCATGGTTTATTTGGCGGCGTATCTGATGATCTCGACGATGATCGTTGCCGCGACAACGGTGAGCACAAGGATGGCGAGGAGGCGGAGGAATGCCCTGAACTTCTTGGCGCTCATGGGATGTGGTGGGATTACTTAAAAGTGTAGGATATTGGCGGGGTTAGTCAATCCACAGAAAGGGGATTATTACCTTGGCAAAGAAATCATCGCCCGGCGGACGGGAGGCGGAACCTATCACGGCTCCCGCAATCAAACGGCTAGCGGGAGAAGCCCTGAAACACCCAAGCACCATGTCGGCTGCCCAACTGCGACGGCTTGCAGGTTCGGTCTTGGCGCATATCGAACCGCGCGGCACAAAGAAATAGCTGCAACGAAGGCCCGATGAAATACGTGTTCAGCGACCGCAAACTCCGGAAAATTCTGAAGCAGGTGGACAAGCAGAGAGTTATTGGGTTGCCCAAGTCGGCGGGAGGCCGTCCGTGGCCCATGGTCGAATATGGCATCCCTTACGAAGACGAGGAATTCATGTGCGGTTTGATGACTTGCGAGTTCCGCGGCTGGGTTGAGAGATTCGGCGACGAGGTGCCGGTACGCGACATGAAATCGGGTGCGGAGGTTTACCAAAACCTCTTCCGAATCACGCAAGCTGGCCGGGCGGTCTTGGATCGAACGCAAACCATCGCGAATGTCGCACTGATCGTCGCGGTCATTAGCTTGACAGTGGCGCTCGCGTTACTTGCCAAATGATATTACCCGTCACACGTTGCACGCTTATTTCGCGACGGTATAGACGTAGTCGAGATGTTCCGGAAGCCACAGGCTCTCGATGAGCTTCTTCGTAATCCTCCAGTCCCGCGTTTCGAATCCCTTACACTCCAAAAGTTCGAAACTGTGGTCGTTGTGCTCGATTCGGAAGTCCACCTTGTGCCGGAGAATGAGATCTCCCGTGTGGGGGCTTCGGATCTCGATCATGAACTGCCGCGCCCATCCCTTGATCTCTTTCGCCTTCAGGCGCCAGTCCAACGACATCGCGGTCTGCGCTTCGAACTTCGAATCGTAATAGACGCCGTTGTATTCGGTCCGGAGGGCGTGGTATTTGCCCGGCGCGGCTTTCTTCTCGCCGCGGACCTTGCCGCACAGGCACACCGCATCGCCGGTCTCCGTATCCACGAAATAGCGGTGCTGATGGCCTTTTGGGAAGCGGCGCTGGAGATACGTCATTCACGCGTGAATCGTTGTTCTTTCCTCCTCCTCTCTTTCCAAAGGCGCTCGACCGGCGTGAGATGGCAATCACAGCTACATTGTTTCTTCTTTGCCGGCCACGCGGTGGGGTCTCCCACGATCACCTCGCCGTCGCACTCCTCATGCCGCTTCTTCCTGCACGCGAGGGATCGATGGCGCTCTCTGAATTCTTTGAAGAATGAGTTGCGGGGCATAAGTTTTCGTAGAATGGGCTGCGGAGGAAGACAATGGGGAACTTTGGGATGCCGAATTTTAGGATTCCTTCATTTTCGGAGCGATACTCCGAGGCTGTGGTGGAAGCAGTGAGGCGTCTGGAGGCCTCCCTAAAGCCGGATCAAGAGCTCCAGATTCATTGCCGCACCGCTTCAGGTGTGATGAGAGTGTTTCGGCTTCAAATCACGGATGAATCCGTCCTCATTGTTCATGGCCGCGACGAGCAGGAGAGGCCCACTTTTCACATTTCGACGAGCTGGGCTCTCGAACTGACGTGCACCTTTGTGCCGAAGGACGAAAAGACAGAGAGGAAACCGATCGGATTTGAATACCTTAAGAGTGGAAACGACTAGACGTAAGCGGCGGCCAACTAGAAGAGCGCGGTTTGGTTGGCTTCAACCTCGGGCTCATTCTTCGGAAAGGCTTCCGGCAACACCGGATGCTTCGCTTTCCACGCGTGCGCCGTCGATCCCGTCACCTTGCACGTCCGCCGGCCGGCGTCGAACACAAGCTCACCGTATTCTTTGCTTCGCAGTTCTTTGATCCGCGGCGTCACGCGATTGATCGGCCATCCGAGCTTCTGCGCGATCTCTGCGTTCGTTGCGTCCGGGAAGTACCGGAGCGCGTCGAGCACTTCCTTCTGCTTCTTGCCGAGGTTTTGTGTAGCGCGGGCGTAGGCCCAGAGGGATGTGTCTTGGATCATCGTGGGATCGGTGAATTTAAGGTCTGTTTTGCTCAGCTTTGAGGCTGATTTCGGCGTTCAATCTAATCAAGGAGAAGTCAAATGACCGAAGAAACGAAGACTGTCCATACTTCGCCCGAAGAGGTTGTCGGCGATCACGTAGACGTCATCAAGGATGCAATTTCAGCTCCCCTGCCGGGCGGCTCTAGTGCGCCGGAGCCATCCGAGAAACAAGAGGCCGGAAAAACAGAAGGGAAAGAGAAAGCCGCCTGAACTTCCTGAACGCGGGTCACGTGGTTCCTTCTGCGGGTGCGACCGTCGGCGGCTTCGTGCAGGTCTTCGCGCTGTGACCGAGCTCGCCGCAGTTCTTGCACTTCCACTTACCGCCGCGTTTCTCCGCCTTCTTTTCGCGCTTCGCTGCCTTCGCGGCGATCTCGCCCTTGTAGCCCGCTTTGCCGGCCTTAGGCTCCCAATTGCTGTTCTTCCAATGCTTGACCGGCTCATCGCCGCCGGGACTGTCGAGATCGGAGCTCGTGAGGACTCGTATTCCGAGGATCCGTTCGAGGACCATCAGGTCCTTCGATTCGGTGTCGAAGATCGTAAGGTCCTGCGTCTTTGGATTGAAGTAGTAATGTTTCATTGTGATGGTTTTCTGAGGTCTGTTTTGCTCAGCGCGACGGCTGACTTCGGCATCCAATTTGTTTAAGGAGGTGCCCCGATGAGTGAACGGCCNNGGGGTTGTCGTTCCGGGCGTATCAAGTGAGCCGTCCGAACCTAAACGGGACGAAACCGATAAAGTGGCAAAGGAAAAGGAGAGCTGAAGACTTCAGACGCGGGGAGGGTCAGTCCATAGGTATTGCACCCACCTCTCTTTTGCCCCGTGCTTATCGGAGAGGAGACCCTTGGGCGACTGTCAGAAGGGGATTTCTTCCATTTTTCGACCTGTGTCTTCCTCGTCGCCGTCGAGATCTATGATCGGTACGTCATCTGTGGTGGGCTTCGGCTCCTCTGCTTTCGTGACGGTGCGGCCGGCTTCGGTCCAAGCTGAATCTCCTCGGCCACGATCTCCGTCATCTTTCGCGGATTGCCTTCATTGTCTTCCCAAGTTCTCGTCTCCATACGACCTTCCACAAGCACAAGGGCTCCTTTCGGGAGGTACATGCTTGCAAGTTCAGCGAGCTTGCCCCATAGAACAACAGTATGAAACTCCGCGTCCTCGTGCTTCTGGCCGCTCTTATCGGTCCAAAGCCGATTCGTGGCGACACCCATAGTAGCGTCCGGCTGGCCGCCCGGGGTGCTACGGAGGTCGGGAGCCTGAGAAACCCGGCCGACGATGATTGCTTTGTTGTAGTTCATGGTGTTGATTACGCCGCTTTGGGCGGAGCGGCGGCCTGACCCTGAAAAACCGCCTTGTAAGCCGCCTTCTTGTCGTCGATCGCGACAAGCGCATTCACGACCACCTGCAGTTTGTCGTCCGCAAGCTCGATGCCGGTGAGCTTCTTGATGGCGTCGCCGAGGAACGCCCGCATCTCGGTCTTGTCCGCCGGCACGGGGATCTCCAACCGTTCGAATTGGCCGAGGATCTCACGCTTCAAGGTGCCGGTGTCTGCACGGCCCTCTTCAAGCCACTTCGACAGGCGGGCGCCCGTCTGCTCGTCCATGATGAAGACCTCGTCTTTGAACATGTTCGTTCGGTCCTTCGTCGCCTTCGCATAATGGTCCTGCGAGACGTCGAAGAACACGGTGAACTCATACTCCATGCCTTCCCGCTGTACCGGCGCGAGACCGAGCTTCTTCACGCTTGCGTTGCCTTTGTCGTCGGTCTCCATCGCGTATTCCTGCTTGCTGCGCATGGTGCCGATGATGTGCCGCGGGCTGTTGAGGAGCGCATTCACGAGCCGGCGGTGCTGCGGGGTGAGATCGGCCCACAGGGTGAAGCGGTTCTTGCCGCTGTTCTGCATCTTGTCGGCCTGATCCAAGATGCCACCCTCGTCGCTCCAGAAGTGCGAGAGCGAATCGATGATAATCACGCTGAAGTTTGCTTTCTCCGCGGCGTGGATCGCATCGATCGCCAGCCTCTTCAGCATGATGGCGGCAATCTATCACAGGTGACTGCGCAGGAGGCGTTATGATTGCGCCATTCCTGAAGCCGCGTCTCATCGGCGTCCCACATCCCCAGCCATGCCCAAAGCGGCTTCCCGTGCGAGACATCAGCTATCTCGCGATCAACGATGACGGCACGAATCTGAACTTCCTGTTCTCTGTCGGCGGATTCCCTGGCGTTCGCCCGTTTCATTTCGCCCGTGCAGAAGAAGTGTAGGCGAGTGGATGGCGAACATCTTCCACAGCGGGTTCTTTTTTGTGACTCTTCACTTCGGCGCAGCGTCGTCCACGAAGCCGGACATGGATCGCTGCTCGCGCTCGATCTTCACCGGCGGCTCCGGCAGAATGATCAGCCCGCCCATCCCCCGAAGCTTTCCACCTGACAGCGGGGATACCATCGCAGGCAGGAGGCGTTCATGACCCTTGCAGATCAGATACGGTCCCACGCCGTGAAGCGTTATATTAATCCGGCCCGTCGCGGCAATTCTCCAGTGCCTGCCACAGTGACGATCGTGGCCGCTGATGTGGTGCGTGAACTGAAACTCCAGCAGCGGTGCCCTGCCGTGTGTGGTGCTTTGGACGCCGTGAAGTTCCAGACCGAGGAGAACATCAGGCTACTGCACCGCAGCGGCCCGAAGCACGGGTATACGGCAAAGTGGCAGTTCCTAGTCTGATCATCTCCAGAGTAGACGGCTGACGCCCCACATGTCCCCGGCGAACGCACCACTCGCTGCCTACTCGTCATCCAGTCTGATCATGCGGCTCGGGCGAAGAGGCTTCACCTCATCCTCTTTGCGATCCTCCAAGCGCAACTGTTTCGGACGGTCGAAGACCTGGAACACCTTGATGATTCGGTTCCGCTGCCTAAGCTTGCCGTCCTTCTCTTCGAGCTTCCAGTGCAAGCGGACTTTGAGTCTGTCACCTTCGCCGAACTTGATCGTGTGGTCATGGACTTGCTGCCAAAAGGCCTCGTCCTCAACCTTCGCAACCACGGTTGCACCCTGCTCGAAAAAGCTCCAAGTGCTGCCTTCCTTGAAGGCGATCTTGGAGACGATCAGCACAGCATCCCTGTCAAGGGCGGAGTAAAA
>PMAM01000217.1 GCA_003152595.1 Acidobacterium sp. | reverse complement strand
CCGTCGGCCTGGCCCTCTTCTGCCTGCGTTACATCATCCCCGAGAAACACTGGTCGGATAAGGCGGCGCGGCTCAGCTTCTGGTCGCTGAATCTCGGTCTGGCATGGATGGTCTTTGCCACCCTCTTTCCGCTGGGAATTCTGCAACTCTATCACTCCATCAGCGTGAGCTACTACGACGCCCGCACCCTCAACTACATCGGCAATAGCGCCAACGCCGTGCTGGAATGGATGAGGATGCCGGGCGACGTCGTCTTTATCCTGGGAGGCGCGCTGCCAATCCTCTACCTCTCGTTCCTCGGTATCCGCTCAAGGCGCAAGGGCGCCGCAACGGAAGAGCCCAAAGAGGTCCTGTTTACCGACGTTGTCGCCGAGCCGCAGGGACGGTGAGACGTGCTCGGTGTGCCTCTCGAATTCTTTCTTATGCTCGGCTACGCGGTTTCGCTTGCGCTGATCGCCCTGTCCCTGGAATTGGTGGCACGGCACGTTCATCAGCGATCTCTGAACGGCAGCACGATCGGATTTACTTACCATAAGGACCGCGATGTCTGGCAGTGTCCTCAGGACCAGCATCTCTTTCCGGTCTTCGCGGATACCGCCAAAGGCAGAGTGATCTATCGCGCTCCGGCCTCCACCTGCAATGCATGTCGAAGCAAGCACGCCTGCACCGACTCCGACAGCGGACGCACAATTGAGCGCAAGGTGAGCAGCGGGCTGGAATATGGCATGGAGCGTTTCCATCGAGCCATGTCGATTACCCTGATCATCCTGGCTTGTCTGATTGTGGGTGTGGAGTTCTTCCGGGTCGGCGGCCTGTATCCGCGATCTGTGCTTGCCACCGTTTTCGCCCTCCTGGGAGCCATCGCAGCGCGCCTTGGGAGGGAACTGCTCTCACAGGTCAGTCCCCCCTCCGCAGCCACCCAGTCCCCCTCCTCAGGGGTCTCGCACGTTACCGAAAGAGGTTGGTTCGGGCGAGGTCGATGATCTCGTCCCCACGTCCGTTGAGAATCGCTCGAATCACATACAGGTTGAAATCGACGATCTGATCGAGCTTGAGAGACGGCGGCATCGCCAGCTCCTGCCGGTTGACAGCCACATCGACCAGCGCCGGACCGTTGTGCGCAAAAGCCTGCTCCAGGGCGGGTTGAATCTGCTCGGGGTCATCGACGTGCAGGCCGAGCACACCGGCTGCTGTGGCGATGCCGGCAAGATCGGGATTGACCAGGTCGGTTCCATGGTTTACGAATCCGGTGGCCTTCATCTCCAGCTCGACAAAACCAAGCGAGCCGTTGTTGAACACGACCATCTTCACTGGCAGGTTCAGTTGCCGCAGAGAGAGGAGGTCGCCCATCAGCATCGAGAAGCCCCCATCGCCGGAGAGCGTCACTACTTGTCGCCCTGGGTGGGAGATCTGAGCGCCAATCGCCTGCGGCAATGCGTTGGCCATGGAGCCGTGATTGAACGAGCTCAGCAGCCGCCGTTTGCCATTCATGGCCAGATAGCGAGCTGCCCAGATCACCGGTGTGCCGACATCCACCGTGAAGATTGCGTCCTCTGCCGCGGCTTCATTGAGGATTTTCGCCAGATACTGCGGGTGGATGGGACGCTGACCCGGCCGCCCGGTCGCCAGATCGTCGAGGCCTTTACGCGCCTCGCGATAATGGCTGAGACAAATGTCCAGATAGCTGTGGTCGGATTTCTGCGCGATGCGCGGAAGCAGAGCAGGGAGTGTTTCCGCGATTCCGCCGACGAGTCCCAAATCGAGATGGCTGCGCCGGCCGAGTTGCTCCTCGCGCAGATCAATCTGCAGCACGCGAGCATTTTTGGGATAGAACTGCTGATACGGAAAGTCGGTGCCCAGCATCAGCAGAGCGTCGCAGTTCATCATCGCGTGGTAACCGGAGGAGAACCCCAACAGGCCGGTCATTCCCACGTCATAGGGATTGTCGTACTCAATGAATTCTTTGCCACGCATCGCATGGACGATCGGGGCCTGCAGCTTGCCAGCCAGAGCAAGGAGAGCATCGTGGGCATCGGCACAGCCGGCTCCAGCGAGAATCGTCACACGCTGGGCCCGGTTCAGTTCCGCTGCAAGCCGGTCGAGTTCCTCTGGGCGAGGAACGATATGGGGCTGCGCGTACGTAAAGTTGACGCGCCGGTCGTCATTCTCGGCCTCCAGCAAGGCTGTGTCGCCGGGGAGCACGACGACGGCTACGCCACGTTTTGAGAGTGCTGTCTGAATGGCGATCTCGAGGGTACGCGGCATCTGCGCCGGATGCGATACCAACTCGCAGTACTGGCTGCATTCCCTGAACAGCAGTTCCGGATGCGTCTCCTGGAAATACGCGCTGCCAATCTCCTGCGAAGGGATATGTGCGGCGATAGCAAGGACCGGCACTCTGCTGCGATGAGCGTCGTAGAGGCCATTGATGAGATGGAGGTTCCCCGGTCCGCAGCTTCCGGCGCAAACCGCCAGTCGGCCCGTCAGCGCAGCCTCGGCCCCGGCGGCAAAGGCTGCGGTCTCCTCGTGTCGTACCCCGACCCACTCGATACCGTCCCGACGCCTGACCGAATCGGTGATTCCGTTGAGCGAATCGCCGGCGACGCCATAAATCCGCTTCACACCCGCCGATGCGAGTACCTCGACGAACAGTTCCGCCACTCTCTTAGCCATCTCTCTGCGCCCTCCGTCAATTCAGCAGAAACAAACAGGGATACACGGCCTGTACCGCTCTCAATCCAGAACACTCTTTTCTGGGTAGATGCGGAAGGAATCGAGATGATGCACGTACAAATGTAGAAGCGTGCAGTACGCACAGCCCATTGCCCGCGCTTTCTCAACCGAGAACACTTGGACATGGTTGCATTACGACAACTGATATGCGTGCTGCCGATCCGCAGAGACCGCAGAATGACCGGTGGCCGAGAGCAGGAAGGCATGTAATGGAGGCCGAGAGTTGCACTGTGGGAGGTGCGAATGACCGCAGGTGAAGAGAAAATGGGGGGCGCCTCGCCCCGAACGACGCGAACGGAGATCGCAGCGGGCGAAGTCACTTCCCTGGTCGGGATGGTCGCCTATCAGCCCGGAGCAGTCGTCAGCCGCGCCATCATCAATCGAACTGCCGGAACGCTNNCGATCCTGATGCCGGCCAACCGACCGCATGCCGTGCAGGCGATTTCCCAGTTCAAGATGCTGCTCATCATGATTCGATCATGAGCGGCAAAGCGGCATGGCCACGGAGACAGCAACTGGATTAACTTTCGGAGACCAACTATGAGTGAAACTGTTGAAAGGTGTGGATGCGCCGTGGATTTGCCCCTCGCCCTTCCCGGCGAAGGCCAGCGCATTGAACGGATGCAGGGACATTGGCTGCTGGCGCGTGCCGGCAAGCGTGTTCTTCGTCCCGGTGGGCTGGACCTCACGCGGCGGATGCTCGATGCTTTGGCCATCTCCGAGCAGGACCGCGTCGTCGAGTTTGCTCCGGGGCTGGGGATCACGGCGGGCATGGTGTTGCGCGAGAATCCCATGCAATATTGCGCGGTCGAGCGTGATCCTGTGGCAGCGAAGCGCCTTGAAGCGCAACTACCACGGAATCGGGGACAAGTCGTGCAGGCGCGGGCAGAGGACTCGGGATTGCCGGGTGGCTCGGCCACTGTGGTATATGGCGAGGCGATGCTCAGTATGCAGACCGCTGACCAGAAGGAGCGGATTGTATCCGAAGCTGTGCGCCTTCTCGCTCCCGGCGGGCGATATGGGATTCATGAACTCTGCCTTCGCCCCGATGACATATCCGAGGATAAGCGACGTGAGATCGCCTCGGCGATGTCGAGGGAGATTCATGTCGGAGTGCAACCGCTCTGCGAGAGCGAATGGGCGACTTTGCTCGAACGGCACGGGCTGAAACTGGTCTGGACGGGCGAAGCCGCGATGGATCTCCTGGAGCCCCGCCGCATGCTGCGGGATGAGGGTCTCCTGGGCTGCCTGCGTATCGCGTTCAATGTCATACGAGATCCGAATCTCCGCCGGCGCATGGCCGCCATGCGGAAGATTTTCAGCAAATACAGGGATTATCTGTGCGCCATCTCGCTGGTCAGCGTACGTTGAATGGGGAACGTGTAAAGAATGAACTGACGTTTCGCCTTGCCCGGGCCGCCCTTAATCTTCCTGACAACTGTGCTATCAGCCCGTACACCTGCTTCATTGTTCATGATGGCTTTTCGTCGCAAGCTGTGTATAGCTGCCGCGGAACGAAGCGCTCTGACGGGATGCATCCTTGCGGGCGCAGTTTCTGCACGGTCGACGCCCGGATCACCGGGTTCGATTGGCAGAGCCGGCTTGTGACTTTAGTCCCTGCCTCACGCCTCTCATCTGCGGTTAGCTGGAAGAGCACGGAAAGAGGCGAGTCATGGAAGGCATTCGAAATCGTGGATTCATATCTCTGGTTCTTACAACATTCTTCGCAATAACAGGAACAGCGGTTGCTGCAGGGGCTGCGGACCGTCCGTCGAGCCAGTCATCGCAGACCACGGCGGCCGATATTGTGCGCGATCCTTCTGATCTGCCGTCACCCGTGGGTGATCGTCCGGCCGGTGTGGTGCATGTGGTTCTTACCGCCCGGGAGGTTACCGGCGTACTGGATCCATCCCCTGGCACGACCTACCGGTATTGGACTTTCAACGGCAAGGTGCCAGGACCCTTTATTCGCGTTCGGCAGGGCGACACCGTTGAAGTCACCCTGCAAAACGACAAGAACGACATGATGGTGCATTCCATCGATCTTCATGCGGCCCTCGGGCCCGGCGGCGGCGCGGTTCTTTCACAGGTTCCCCCGGGCCAGTCGAAGACTTTCTCTTTCCGGGCCACAACCCCGGGTCTCTTTGTCTACCACTGCGGTACACCGATGGTGGCCGATCACATCGCCAACGGCATGTACGGGCTGATTCTGGTTGAGCCTCCCGGCGGCCTGCCGCATGTGGATCACGAATATTACGTCATGCAGGGGGAGATCTATGCGAGCGCTCCCAAAGGCAAATCGGGCCTGCAGCAATTCAGCGAACAGAATCTGATGCAGGAGAGCCCTGAGTACTTTGTCTACAACGGTTCGGTGGATGCCCTCAGCAGCCAATTCCCCCTGCAAGCCAATGTGGGGGAAACCGTGCGCATTTTCTTCGGGAATGCGGGGCCGAACGCGACCGCTTCGGAGCACATGATCGGGGAGATCTTTACGAAAGTTTATTTGTTTGGTTCGCTGACTTCCGTTCCTTTGACCGGGGTTCAGACGGCCGGTGTACCGCCCGGTGACGCGGCCATTCTGGAATTGAAGGCAGAAATGCCGGGAAAATTCACTCTGATGGA
>PMAM01000299.1 GCA_003152595.1 Acidobacterium sp. | reverse complement strand
GCGCGACGGCACGGCCGTCCTGACTGAAGAGCGGAATCGAGGGATCGGTCTGGTCGCGATCGAGGAAGCCAAAGCGGATGGCGGTGCGAAAGATACGACGTACCTTTTCGTCGATGGTGGCTTCCAAAACCTGATCGCCCTTGACGGCGGGCAGCAGGTTCTGGGGGTTCATGAATTTGCCGGACGGCATCTCGAGGTCGAGGCCGTTGTTGGCGGCGCCGACCGCCGAGTAGGTCGCGTCCCAGTCGGACATGAGGATGCCGTTGAATTTCCAGTCGCCTTTGAGGATGTCGAGGTTGAGGTGCTTGTTCTCGGTGGCGTGAACACCATTGAGCAGGTTGTAGCTGTTCATCACAGCGCCAACGTTGCCTTCCTTGACGGCGGCTTCGAAGGCGGGGAGATAAATTTCGCGAAGGGTCCGCTCGTCCACATCGGAGCTGACGTTGTGGCGGTCGTACTCCTCATTGTTGGCGGCGAAGTGCTTGACGGTGGCGATGACGCCTTCACTCTGGACGCCGCGAATGTAGGCGACGGCGGTTTGGCCGGCGAGATACGGGTCTTCGCCAAAATACTCAAAGTTGCGCCCGCACATGGGCGCGCGATAGATATTCACGCCCGGACCGAGAATGAAATTCACACCGCGTGCTCGCGCGTCTTTCGCAATGGACTCACCCATGGCATCGGCCAGCTTCGGATCCCAGGAGGCGGCGAGGGCGATGCCGCCGGCATAAGCGGTGTCCGGACCCCAGGTGCGCACGCCTTCGGGACCGTCGCTCATTTTGACCATTGGGAAACCTGCGGAGGGCTCGGTGCGGATGAACATGCTGTCGACCCCGCCGATCAGTTCGAGTTTCTGCTCAAGCGTCAGCTTCGCGATCATCGCGTCGACGCGCTGCTCGATAGCGGGACTGTCGGGAACCGGACCCTGTGCCTGGAGAGAGGCGGGAAGGATCGAGACAAAGCAACAGAGAACGGCGGCAATGTGAAACGTTTGATTGCGCATTCGGATAAACCCCCGGAAACCCGCCCACCAGACTCGCAGAGCGGTCTGCTTTTGTAAAGGCATGCGGCGGTGCGCACTGTTCCTTGTTTGGGAAGGAGAGAGTCCGTAGTAACATAAGGAAATTTTCCCGATGATGTATGGGCCCGAGAGGAAGCGCAATTGGGGCAGGAGAAGGTTGTCGGCAAACCGGTGCTGCGCAAGGAAGGCGTGGCCAAGGTGCGCGGCCGGGCGCGGTATATCGACGACCTGACGATGCCCGGGATGCTGCACGGCGCAACGGTTCGGAGCTGCATCGCGCGGGGCAAAATTCTGGGCATTGAGTTCGGCGACGGCATTGCCTGGGACCAATTTGTTATCGTCACGGCTACAGATATTCCAGGCATTAACGAAATTGCGATGATCAACCACGACTGGCCGTGCCTGGCGGCGGAGGTTGTAAACCACCCGGAAGAGCCCATTGTTCTGCTTGCGCATCCGGATCGGCATATGCTGCCGAAGGCTGTGGCGGCGGTGCGGATCCGGTATGAAGAATGGCCCGCAGTGTTCTCGATCGAGGAGAGCGAACAGTGCGATCCGGTCGTATGGGGCGAGGACAACGTCTTCAAGTCGTACCTGATGGAGAAGGGCGACGTTGATACCGTGTGGGCCCAGGCGGATCGAATCGTGGAAGGCGAATACACGACCGGCGCACAGGAGCACCTCTATATCGAGAACAACGGCGCGATTGCGACGTATTCGATGGAGGATGGGCTGACCGTCTGGGGATCGATGCAGTGCCCGTTCTACGTGCACAAGTCCCTGGTGAAGATGACAGGACTGGCGGAGGAGAAGGTCCGCATCATCCAGGCGGAGACAGGCGGCGCGTTCGGGGGCAAGGAAGATTATCCTTCGATGATCGGCGCGCACGCCGCACTGCTGGCGATGAAGTCGGGCAGGCCGGTGAAGCTTGTCTACGATCGCGCCGAGGACATGGCTGCAACAACGAAGCGGCATCCATCGCGGATCCGCCATCGCACGGCGGTGACGCGCGACGGAAAATTGCTGGGGGCGGAGATTGAGATTGCGCTCGATGGAGGGGCGTATTCGACGCTGTCGTCCACGGTGTTGTCGCGGTCGACGATCCACGCGGGGGGTCCATATTTCTGGCCGAATATTCGGATCCGGTCGAAAGCATTTGCGACGAATCATCCGCCCTACGGGGCGTTTCGTGGTTTCGGTGCTCCGCAAAGTCTCTTTGCGATGGAACGCCACATGGACCACATCGCCGAAGTGCTGGGGATGGCACCGGGCGAACTGCGAAGACGGAATCTGCTGCGACCGGGGCAAACAACCACGACGGGACAGAAGATCAACGAGGACATCGATCTGGAACATCTGATGGCGCGCGCAATGGCTGAGTCAGATTACGAGACGAAGCGGGAGCGATTTGCGCGCGAGAATGCCGCGCCGGGAATGAAAAAGAAGGGAATCGGGCTGGCGGCCTTTCTCCATGGGGCAGGTTTCACGGGTTCGGGCGAGCGGTATCTGAATTCACTGGTCGCCGTGGATGCAACGGCGGCGGGAAAGGCGCGGGTGCTTGTGTCGAGCACCGAGTTCGGCCAGGGAACGAACACGATTCTTTGCCAGATTGCCGCGGAGACGCTGGGCATCGACTACGACGCGGTGGAGATGGGGCCGCCCGATACGAGCGTGGTTCCAAACAGTGGGCCAACCGTGGCTTCGCGAACCTCGATGGTCGTGGGCAAGCTGGTACATTCGGCTGCTCTGGGGATGAAGAAGACGCTGGCCGCGAGCGAATTGCTTTCAGGGGACAGCTACACCACGGAGGAATTTGTCGCAGCGGTACGCACGTATATTGCGCGATACGGAGGACTGCGAGCGGAGAGCCGCTATGAGCCCCCTCCCGGCGTGCTCTGGGACGACGAGCATTACCGCGGCGAGGCGTATGCAGCCTATGCCTGGGCCGTCTATGTGGCCGAGGTGACGGTGGACCTGACGACATGGGGCGTGACGGTCGATGATTTTGTCGCGGTGCAGGAAGTGGGGCGCGTGCTGAATCCCGTGCTGGCGACTGGGCAGATCGAAGGCGGCGTGGCGCAGGGGATTGGGTGGGCGCTCTACGAGAAGGTGATGTGGAATTGCGGGCGGATGCAGAACAATCAGATGACGAACTACATCATTCCCACGTCGCAGGATATTCCGCCAATCCGGGTCTTTTTTGAGGAGCGGCCGTTCGGGCACGGGGCATATGGGGCTAAAGGTATCGGTGAGCTGCCGATGGACGGGCCGGCGCCGGCCATCCTGAACGCAATCGCGCACGCGACGGGGAAGCAATTCGACAGCGTTCCACTCCTGCCGGAGGACATGCTGCGTCAGACAAGGGTTTCTGAGCCGGAGCGGGAGGAGGTGGCTCTGTGACCGAATACCTGCTGCGGGTGAATGGAACACCATGTAAGGTTGTCACGCATCCGCTGGCGCGGCTCCTGGATGTGCTGCGGAACGAATTGCAGCTGACCGGCACCAAGGAAGGCTGCGGCGAGGGGGAGTGTGGCGCGTGCAACGTTCTGATGAACGGCGAGCTGGTGAACAGCTGCCTGATTCCGGTGGGGCAGGCCGATGGTGCAGAAATCGGGACGGTGGAAGGGCTGGAGAATGACGATCGTCTGCATGCGGTGCAGCAGGCCTTTTTGGAATGTGGCGGCGCACAGTGCGGGATGTGCACGCCGGGCATGCTAGTGGCGTCGGCACATTTGCTGAGGAAGAATCCAAAGCCGGATCTCCTGGCGATTCGCGAGGGGTTGAACGGGAATTTGTGCCGGTGCACAGGCTATATGCGGATCTTTGAGGCGGTGGAGCGGGCNNGTGCTGCAACTGATGCACGAGCAGCCAGGCCAGTGGCTTCCGGTCGCAGGTGCCACGGAAGTCATGGTGCTCTTCAGCGCGGGCAAGCTGGCGGCAAGACGCCTGGTGAATCTGTGGGGCCTCAGCGAGCTGCGCGAGA
>PMAM01000092.1 GCA_003152595.1 Acidobacterium sp. | reverse complement strand
GTTCACCTGTCCCGCATCGGCCGGCGCCAGGACGAACCTGGAGAAGCCTGTGACCTGCGGAGAACCGCTCCCCGGCTTGCGCCAGCGCTGTGGGGCGCGCGCTGCGGCAAAGTTCTCTACCTGAGCAGCTTCGAACAAAGTGGATTAACGCTGATGAGCTGTATCGAGGCGTTCTATCAGAGAATATGATCGTCCAGACCACTACGCCTACAGGTGCATAATCTCTTGTCGAGGGTCCGTGGCAACAGAAAAAACAGAGCGAAGAGAGACAGGCGACCGATGCGCATTCAAGCCTCCAATTGGCTGGTTCAACAGGGAGATTGGCCGTACAGATATCTTCCGCTCGTCTGAAGACCCGGTAGGCCGCACCAGGGAAATGCTATTCCCTGATATGTGGGTGATAAGTCCCCAAAATTGCTTGTCACCAGATTCTAACGATCTGTACAGGCAGCAGGCCAAACATCGGAATCAAACACCCTATATTCTGCATGTTACAGGTTCTCCCCCGGATTACTCCCCGAAAGTCGGCCAGTGTTCAGGAATCCGGCACAAAATGACCGGCTTGGAAAACTTGGCTACATGCCCGTTTTTCAGGACTGATCGATGCAAATCGACCTCGAAACGCGCTTTGGCCTGAAGTCAACAACTGAGAACTGAAATTGCCGCAAAGCTGACTTTAGCGGCACTTCGCGGATTGCCTCCGAATGCTCCGTTATCCGGCTCCAAGCTATCGGTGCCTGAAAAGGCTTCCCGTGAGGTGAAGGCGCTAATGCAATCGACTGCGGAAGATTCTGCGCCGGGAGCCGACGCACGTTATTCTTGCGGGGTGGTAGCCGCGCTTGCCGATCGCAGCGCCGCAAGCGCTGAGTTCGGTTCAGCAGCGAAGTTGTTGCGGTGGTCTGCGAGATACCGATGGACGTCGGAGATTACTACTGAGCCTTCGCCGACCGCGGACGCGACACGCTTCACGGAGTTGGAGCGCACATCGCCGACAGCAAACATGCCGGGCACGCTGGTGGCGTAGGGAGTGTTCTCAAAGCCGTCGGCGCCGCCGGTGAGAATGAAGCCCTTTTTGTCCAGCCGCACGGTGCCGAAGAGCCAGCCGGAGTTTGGCTCGGCGCCGATCATCACGAAGACGCTTCCGATGGGTTTCACTGTTCGCTCGCCGGTTTTGCGATTGATCCAGGTGACGCGCTCGAGAGATGAGTCGCCTTCGAGTTTTTCGATCTCGGAGTCGGTATAGAGCGTGATGTGGGTCGAGCTTTCGATGCGCGAGATCAGATACTGCGACATCGTGCTCGCCAGCGATTTGCCACGGACGATGTGGTGGACGTGTTTCGCGATGCCCGATAGAAATACGGCTGCCTGTCCGGCTGAGTTGCCACCCCCAACCACAATGACTTCATTGTCGCGACAGAGCAACGACTCCATCGCGGTGGCCGCATAGTAGATTCCGCGATTTTCAAACTGGCTGTAGTTCTCCACCGAAAGCTTGCGATACTGTGCGCCTGAGGCCACGACGACAGAGCGTGAGCAGACAGGGATACCACCCGCGAGCTTTAGTCTATGGATGCCATCGATCTGTTCCGCGGTGACGATCTCTCTGGAGATGGCGAAGCGCACGCCGAACTTCAGAGCCTGCAGTTGGGCGCGGCTCGCGAGACGATGACCGGAGATGCCGCTTGGGAAGCCGAGGTAGTTTTCAATCTTGGAGCTGGTGCCGGCCTGGCCTCCGGGGGCGGTGCCTTCGATGACGATGGTGCACAAGCCTTCCGATGCCGCAGAGACAGCGGCGGCGAGACCCGAAGGGCCAGCGCCGACGACGGTCACGTCGTAGATCATCGTGGGGTCGGGAAGCTCGCTGATGCCAAGTTCGTCGGCGAGCTGTGTGATGGTGGGCCGATGCAGAGTGCGAGTGTCGGAAAGGATCACTGCCGGAAACCTGGCCTCGCGATCGGATAGATCATCATCAGGTTGAGTAGCTTCCTCCGCAGGCGCCTCGACGATCCTGTGCGGATAGTTGTTGCGGATAAGGAAGCGCTGGAGCTCTGTGGTCTCCGCGTCGTTGGCGTAACCCATGAGCACAATGCCCCCGGTAGCTTCGCCGATGATGCCAATGCGACGCCATATGGTGGCCTGCGTAATGAGATTCGCGATATCGCCCTGAGCGCGCATGAGGCGCGGTAGCTCGCTGTGCGGAATGCGAAGCAGGCGGCTCTCGCTGGCCGTCCGCGCATCCACAAGCGATCCTTGTGAGTTCATCAGATTCAACTCGCCGGAGAAGTCAAACCTGCGATGATGCGCGATGATCTTGGACTCGCCATTCTCAGCGGGAAGGCAGGCATCGACCTCCCCATCGAGCACGACGAACATATCGACCTGGCGCTCACCGTGGTTGATTAGCGGGGTATTTGCCGGGAAGGTTTCCTCTTGACCGTAAGCACGCAGGCGCTCAACCATATCCTCCGTGAGTTTGGGGAATGCGAGATCCGCACGAAAGTCCGAAACGTTCGATGGGCTGGTAACGCTCTTTTCCTTGTCGGCCATCGGTGCAGTGTCTCCTCAGTGAGTGCGTCAATCTATTCTAAAGTCGGACGGCGTTATAGCGCCCTCCTTTGGAGAACGACGCGGCGACGGTAGGGGCGATATCTCGATTGTTCATCGACGTTCTCCGATCCGTCTCAGGTAGCTCTTGGCGGAATCAGCCATGGTTGTGATTGCGGCCCCAAACATGATGGCGTCCTTGACGATGAGGCGTCCGACCCCCGATAGATAGGGAAAGCCGTGGGCTGCGCCTCCGGCGGCCGGTACCCAAGCTTCGGGTGTCGTCACTAAGAAGGAAAGGGTTGTGCAAGCCATCAGAACAACTAAGGCGCTACCGACTGCTGCAACCTGCGGTAGGAATCTGTGAGCGGCGATCATACACCCGAGCGAAACGATTACGAGGCCCAGAAAGTGCGAAAAAGTGTAGGTCCCATTGTCAATCTGCCACGCGCGATGGGCGGGAACCAGCTCACCCTCCCGGTTCATATGTGCGCGATATTCGGGGGCCGGGTGATGATAAACGAAAGACATTATTGGACTGTTTGCCACCAGCGGAACAATGCTGCCCGCTTCGTAGTCCGCAAATTTTAGAGCACCTATCCAGACGAGAACGATTACCAGCCCAACACGAAGGAAAGGCAGGCCCATCCAGTCCAAGGAGGCAGCACGCGCGTAGAAACCTAACGTCAATGCGCGTGTAGCATAGAGTTTTCGTGGCTTTAGCCCAGCTGTCAGATTATTCTGCTCGTTAATATTCATGAGGTCCTCCTTCTCGTCGCCTGAAATGAGGTTAGGCAGGTGATCGCGTAAAGGCCACCCTGGAAACAACAGAAATCATCCTCCAGTTTTCTTCAGGTTGAATTCGCCGCAGCCACGAATCTGGCGAAATCACGCCTTCCGTAATGCACAACACATGTATGCTGATTGGATAGCTGGCGTGTCTCCGGTGTTTCGGCCAATTTGCCGGGCGGAGGATTCTGTGGTTCAGACGGGATCAATTCGTATCCTGAGCGTGGAAGATCATCCGATCGTTCGCGAGGGACTGAGCACCGTCATCGGGTCGCAGCCAGACATGCTGCTCGTCGCACAGGCAGCCAATGCGATCGAGGCGATTGCGTCGTTTCGCCAACATCGGCCGGATATCACTCTGATGGATCTCAGACTTCCCGGGACAGACGGCACCGATGCGCTTATTGCGATTCGAGGCGAATTCAAGGATGCCCGCATCATTATGCTGACGACTTCAGATTGCGATGGCGATATCCAGCGGGCTTTGCGTGCCGGCGCATCCGCATACATCCTAAAGAGCATGCCGAAAGCTGAAATGTTGGCAGTGATTCGATCGGTTCATTCCGGCCGGCGTTTCGTGCCGCCGGATGTCGCAGCTCGGATTGCCGAGCACATGGGCGAAGAGGATCTCACGGGCCGGGAATTGGATGTATTGCGGCTAATCCGGGACGGTTGCCGCAACAAACAGATCGCCGACCAACTCTGCATTGCGGAGACCACGGTGAACTTTCATATCAAGAACCTGGTAGACAAATTGGGAGCCAACGATCGTACCCACGCGGTGACGATCGCGGTCCGACGTGGCCTTCTTCATGTTTGATCCCACTGCTTGACCTGTAGAAAACTTCAGGATGGTTACTCCAGATTCTCATCTAGCGCGATAAACATGAAATCTGTATGGTTGAGTTTTCGGCGCATAGACGTGTGGGTATGACGACAAGTCTTTGGCGGACTGAACGGTCGGCGGCGCTTCTGGCTTACGAATGCGCCTGTGTGAGCCAGCATCAAGAGTAAGCGCACTTCAATGGCAGCGTGCGTGTGCTGCTGCCGAGGCCAAGAATGTGAGAATTCAACGGTCACTTTCGCTGTACGTTCTTCTAATATTCCTCGCAACGTCTCCGCTTTTGGCGGTCGATCCGAGCAGGCGCATCTCTCAATATGCGCATACCGCCTGGAGGATACAGGACGGAGTCTTTAGTGGCACCCCATTCGCAATCACACAAACCGGGGATGGTTACCTGTGGATAGGGACCCAAGATGGCCTCTTGCGTTTCGATGGCGTTCGGTTTGTTCCGTGGGTCTCAGCGGATGGAATTCAACTACCATCTTCTATCGTCTACTCCCTTATGGGGGCACACGACGGGAGTCTGTGGATTGGGACGCGGGCAGGTCTAAGCCACTTGAAGAACCAGCGTTTGATCAATTATCCAGGCGCGCAAGGAAATGTCACATCTCTTCTGGAAGACGGCGACGGAACAGTCTGGTTGACGCGTTCGGGAGGCCCTGGTGATGGCCTGCCCGATGTTTTGT
>PMAM01000290.1 GCA_003152595.1 Acidobacterium sp. | reverse complement strand
GCGACGGCATGCGCATCGTCATTGAACTGAAGCGCGGCGCCGAAGCCCAGATCGTTCTCAACCAGCTCTATAAGCACACCCAGATGCAGGAAAGCTTCTCGATGATCTTCCTGGCCGTCATCAATGGCCAGCCTCGCGAGCTTCCCCTCCCGGAAGCCATCCGCATCTTCATCGAACACCGTCAGGACGTGGTGCGCCGGCGCACGGCGTTCCTGCTGCGCAAGGCGCGCGAGCGTGAGCACATCCTGCTCGGCTACCAGATCGCGCTCGATCACCTTGACAGTGTCATCAAAATTATCCGCGGATCCTCCTCCCGCGCCGATGCGCGCGAGAATCTGTTCCAGTTCTTCTCGAACAGGACCATCACCGTGCGCGATCAGGCGCTGAAGGGCGTGAAGCTCGATCCCGCGAAGTACGCGATCGACCCGACCACGGTCATCGGTGCCACGCTCACCCTCAGCTACCGCCAGATTGACGCCATCCTCGAACTGCAGCNNCCAGCTCTCCATCGACGAGCTGCTGAAGGAGCTTAGCGAAGTCCGCGACAACATCGCCGAGTACGAGTCGATCCTGGCCTCGGAAAAGAAACTGCGCGGGGTGATCGTCAAAGAACTCGAAGCCGTCCGCAAGGAATACGGCGACGAGCGCCGCACCCAGATCATCGACGAGACCGCGGAGTTGCAGCTCGAGGACCTGATCGCCGACGAGCAGGTCGCCGTCACCGTCTCGCACTCCGGCTACCTCAAGCGGACCCCCATCTCCACCTATCGCCAGCAGCGGCGCGGCGGCACCGGCCGCCTCGGCATGAAGACGCGTGAGGAAGACTTCGTCACGCAGCTCATCGTCGATTCAACTCACGCCTACCTGCTCTGCTTCACGAACAAAGGGCGCGTCTACTGGCTCAAGGTTTACGAAGTGCCCGACGTGGGCGCCGCGGGCAAGGGCAAGTCCATGGCCAGCCTGCTCAGCCTGCAACCCGGTGAAACGGTTCGCAACATCCTGCCCGTCCGCAACCTCGAAGAGGAAGGCAAGTACATCTTCTTCGCGACGCGCAAAGGCACTGTAAAGAAGACGCCGCTCAAGGACTTCTCCAACGTCATGGCGCGTGGCATCATCGCCATCGGCATCGATGAGGACGACGAGCTGGTGGCCGTTCGCCTCACCGACGGCAATCAGATCGTCTTTCTCGCCACGCACGATGGCCTGGCCATCCGCTTCGGCGAGGAGGATGTTCGCTCCATGGGGCGCCCGGCCTACGGCGTGCGCGGCATCGACATCGGCAAGAACGACTACGTGGTCGGCATGGCCGTTACACCGAAGAAGAATGGCACGGTTCACCGCATCCTCTCGGTCACCGAGAGCGGCTTCGGCAAGCGCACCGATGTCGAAGAGTATCGGCTGCAATCGCGTGGCGGCAAAGGCGTGATCAACGTCAAGACCACAGCAAGAAACGGAAAGGTGGTCGGCATCCAACTCGTCGACGAAACGTCGGAGATCATCGTGATCAGCCAGTACGGCAAAATCATCCGGATAGACACGAACACCGTCCGCGCTGCTGGCCGCTCCACCCAGGGCGTCAAGCTGTTGAACCTTGAGGAAGGCGATCGCGTTGCGGCGGCGGTGGTGATCCCGCCGGAAGAAGCGAAGATCGAACCCGAAACCGGAACGCTGCTGCAGTAAGCGGTGTGGGGCACTCCTCCGAGTGCCCTATGCAGGCGTCTGGACGTTTTTGGGTATTTTAAGTCGTGATGAGCCAGACGGAATGACTTCGAGACCGACCCGCAAGGTATTGCTCGCAGTCGTTGCACTTGATTTTGTTTACATTCTATTTGCGATCGTTGCCGTCCTGCACACGTCCGCCGGGACGCGATGGATACTGCTTTACATCGCCTGCGTCTTCGGAGTGGATTGGGTTCTTTTGGTGTACTGGGGAAAATCCCATCCGACGAAGACCTCTCGATTGAGTCGGGTGCTTCGCTTTTGTGCGTGGACGATAGTCCTGGTAAACGTTCCCATGTTGGCGCTCGCGATCGTCGAGCAGCCGAGCACGTCGCTGATGGCCTCTTTGGTCTTTTCGGCAGCGCTAGGCTGCACCGGGCTGTGGATAGCGAATGCGGGAGTCAATGGGCGGTAGCCAAGTCGGCAATCCGGAAGTAACAAGCCCTGAGCAAACCGGCGACCCCTGTACCCTGAATTCGTGCGCCTTTCACCACGCGCCCGCGACATCCTCGAGCTCTGCGTCGGCTACGGCCTCATCCTCGCTACAGTCTGGACGCCCAACCCCGCGCAGCGCATCCTTTACTGGGTGGCCTTCGCCTGGATTGCCATCACCGCGATCCTGCGCCGCAAAGAAGTTGAAACCCATGGCCTCGGCATCCGCGGCCTGCTCCCCTCACTATGGATCGTCGCCGCCGCTATCCTGATCGCGCTCGCCGCCATCGCGCTCGCGAAGCATCTGCACACCCTGCATCCGCTCTACGGACCGCTGCCGGTCCTCACCCACATCTGGGGATACGCGCTCTGGGCGCTGATGCAGCAGTTCATTCTGCAGATCTACGTCCTCACGCGGTTCCTGCGTCTCGGCCTGCGCCGGCCGCCAGCCATCGCGCTCGCAGCGGTCCTTTTCTGCGCAGCCCACGTTCCCAACCCGGTACTCGTCGGGCTCACGCTGGTCTGGGGAGCGGTCTCNNATGCGCGTCGGCCTCGGCTATCTCCAGTACCACCGGGCCCCCAACGACCCCCCTCCGCTGACCGCTCCGCATTTGAAAACAAAATAGTTACTCGCAACTAATTGTGAAATCATATACATACGCGGGAGCCGAAACCGAGCGGCCCAATAGAATCATATTCTTACGTGGTAAGACCCCCCTCGACCCCCCTCGCAGCGCCAATCCCGTTTCATAAGCCCTCAGCCGTCAGCTCTCCTCCGCACCGCAAAGAAGAAAGGCAGCGAAGCCAGACCCGTCGCCACGCAGAAGATCACCGCGTACTGCACCGACACGTCGTACAGGAAGCCGATAGCCGCGCTGCCCAGAAACCAGAAGATGCCGTACGCCGCGGTGAACAGTCCATACGCTGAAGGCCGCCGCTCCTGCGGCACCATGGTCGCCACCGCCGCCGGAATGATCGATTCATGCACGCCCATGCCGAGCCCCCACAGCGCGGCCCCAACGAGCGCCCAGTTAAATCCGCCGAGGAACACCAGCGGCGCGGATGCAATGGAGATGAACGTGAGCGGGATGAGCACCGTTACGCCGAAGCGGTCGAACAGCCGGCCAAACAGCAGTGACCCAGCGCCACCGGTCGCCATGGCGACGGAATAGAAGATCGGAATCCAGATTGCTGAGGCCACTCCGTGCTTCTGCAGGTGGAACGCGATCAGCTGATAGTCCGCGAACCCGGCCGCGACCAGTCCCGCCCCGACCAGATAGATCCAGAAGGAGCGGCCCATCCCCGCCGCATGCATCTCCTGCGAATGGGGCTCCAGATCCTCGGGCCGCGGATACAGGAACTTCGTGACGACGATCAGCACGCACGTGACGACGGCCGGAATCGCGAGCGCGGCAAACGCCAGCCGATAGTCCCCGCGACACGCCAGAATAACCGCCAGCATGAGCGGTCCCACCAGCGCGCCCGCCTGATCCAGCCCTTCGTGCAGCCCAAAGGCCCAGCCGATGCCCATCTCTTTCCCGGCGTGCGACAGCATCACGTCGCGCGGAGGATTGCGAATCGCCTTACCCACCCGCTCCAGCACGATCAGCACCGCGGCCGTCTGCCAGTTGCGGGCAAAGGCGAGCGAAGGGACTGCGGCCATCTGCACGAAGTAGCCGAAGAGCGTCATCGGCCAGAACTGCCGGGTCCGCTCGCTGATGCGCCCGGAGAAAAACCGCAACCCATAGCCCAGCAGCTCGCCCAGCCCGGCCACCACTCCGACGATCGCGCCTGTCGCGCCGAGGGTTTCGAGGAACGGCCCGGCGATGCTGCGGCCGCCCTCATAGACGAAGTCGGCAAAGAAGCTGACCACTCCGATCATCAGCACGAAGCGCAGCGCGACCTGGCCGGCGTGGGTACGTGTCGACCTGTCGGATGACGCCATTTCGTCCCTGAATCCTTGCTGTTATTGGAGATGCGCCGGATGCCGCATCGGATCGTGGATTCCCCCGGAATCGCTTCCATCAACATCGGGTAAACACTGGGAAAAAAACAATCAGGCGGGGTGGCACAACGCGTAGTTGTTTATGTAGTCTACCCGTTCGGACCCGCATAAATAGAGGGGTTCCGAAGGCGGCCCTAAAGAGCGGCCCTAAACGCTGAGGCTCGGTTAGACCCAGAAAACTTTTGACCTCTGGAAATTCCCGGTATTACACGTCACGGGAGAATCCAGATGCCGTCTCAGAAAGCCATCACATTGCTCCTCAGGGTCGTACTTCCTGATGGTCGTCGCCGCTACTTGAATCCCCACAAGGTCCATGGCAAGGTCAAGCCTCAGTGGGCCGTGAATACCAAACCTACTCACTTCCCCGATGGGATTTACGCACTCCGCTACTACCTGAACAAGCGGGTCATCTTCCAGTCAGTCGGACCCGACTTGGATGTCGCCCTCGTCGAACAGCGGAAGATCGCCAATCGGGTGGAAGGAATCCTCCTGGGCACCGTGGCTGCGCCGCCCGCTCCGGAGCCTGGCGTCCAGGACAACCGGCTCACGCTGCGCGAAGCGGTCAACAAATATCTGCACGAAGTAGACCGCAACAAGTCACACGAGACCTATCGCAGCTACAACAACGCATTGGAGCAGTTCATCGCTTCCTGCTCGAAGACCCACCTGGACGATTTGACCCGCGACGACGGGCAGGCATTCATCCAGGCGATGCAGAACAACGGCTTGACGAACCACTCCATCTGCCTCAAGCTGCAGATCTTGAACACGTTCCTGAAGAACATGGAAAGCCCGCAGATCTTGAAGCCGAAGGAATGGCCCCGCTACACCGACAAAGCGGCTGTGTCGTACAGCCGTGACGAACTCACCGCTCTGTTGAGCGCGGCGAATCCAGAGGAACAGATGTTGTACAGATTCTTTTTGGGGTCTGGCTTCCGCCTGGCAGAGGTCGCTGTGGCGCAATACCAGGACGTTGACTTCGGGCGCGGGACCGTCTTGGTGCGAGAGAAGAAGGAACTGGGATTCATGCCGAAGTCGCGGAAGGTACGCCTCGTGCCGCTGCCGGACGATCTGTTGCGCGACTTGCAGGAACGGTGGCTACGGCGGCCCAGCGACAAACTCATCTTCCCCACTGGAGTGCCCGGCAAATTTTGTACCAGGGAGCATGAGACAAACTGGTATGAGAGGAGC
>PMAM01000218.1 GCA_003152595.1 Acidobacterium sp. | reverse complement strand
GCGGATCCAGGGGGGCAGGTCAACCCGATCCCGTGTCAGCTTCTTCATGAATCGCTTCCGTAAACTCGGGTTTATCCAGTACAACGGGGGCATCCACGTTCACAAATCGTTGCTGAATGTGGTGCTGCTCGATCAATTGCCAGACCACAACGCGGCTAAGCCCCCTATCCTCGGCATTTCTCTGGCCGACTCGTAATCGCGGGCCGCGGCTCTGGTGGGTTTCCCATTGTCCAGCCGGAGGATGCGGCTTCTGCGTGGGCTTTTCAGCGGAAGCCTGGCGCGGAATCGCCACTAGGCGTCAAAGCTTCCTTGGGCGCCATGGGTCATTCGCCGGCACGTCCACCGAGCCGCCCACCTGGGCATCAGCAACTGGTTCAGGGCCAATCAGATGGAGAGGAGTTTTCGGATTCTCTTCCGCATCGGCCTGCTTACCGGAAGCTCCACTCTCCGCTTCGGCTGCAGTATCAAGCCGGTTCGGCGAGGAAAGCGACTGCGCGCTTTCTGTGGAGTGATGACTCTTAACATCTGATTCTGTATTGAGGCTCATAAAGGCTCCAGTCTTCCTGTTTGCTTGCCTGCATTTGCTCGTCTGAGCTCGGCGTGAATGGCTGAAGGCGAGGAAACAAACTCACGACAACCACCTGAGTATAGGCTGGAAACAACTTTGACAAGTGAGCAAAACAGAACAGATCGTTGTTAATGCGCGTGCCATATTGGTATCGCTTACGAGTGTGGAGCTGCATGGTCTCGTGACTCACGCATCTTGCCCCGCGGCTTGCGATTCCTTGCACCCGACATGCCTTCCCTGAGGAAGACAATGTGCCTCTCGGCTACCCCGATGAACGTTGACTGTTACCCAGTAGAACCCCCGCTGCGTCTCTCGCTCTCCTCACGGGTGACGTCGGCCTTTCCCGAAACGTCAACTTGATCCTGGCTTGCTCAAGAAGCGCCCGAGTCCAGCAACCTGTCCATCAAACATGGAGGCTGAGATGGAAGATCATCGGTACAGGATCGCGGCTGTTAAGACGGAGGATCCTCGGTGTGGTAGCTTGCTCCGCGGAGTGACGATTGAGATCGAAGACCCACGGTGCTGTAGCCTGCTCCGTGGTATAGAGATTGAGGTCGACGACCCACGGTGCAGGAGCCTGGAGATTGAGGTGGAAGATCCTCGGTGCAAGGCGATGTTCATGATCTGGTGACTTTTAGGCTTCAGGAGGATCTCCGGTCCCAGCCGAATGGTGTTCGCAGCTGGATGCGGCAGAGAGAAAACATGGTATGAGTCCTGTGCCGCGAGTTGAAAGTGATTCGGCAACTTATCTGATCGGTGGCGGCAGGTGTCCGGCAGCAAGGCTCAAGCGGCTTTGAACTTCTCGGTTTTGTCTGCGATGCACTGCAACAGTTCTTTCCAGGATTTGATGAACGAGGCGGCTCCTTCGTTCTGGAGTCTGAGACCCATGCCCCTGGTGTCAATCCCTGCCCCGGCGAACCTGACCAACTCATCTTCCGCATGAGAATGCAGCGTCTCACTGACAGTCCCATGATCGGCGAGCGCTTTCAAAGTGGCCTCAGGCATGGTGTTGACGGTGAAGGGGGCGGCGAGGGCCTGGACGTACAGTGTGTCGGATGCCTGAGGGTCCTTGGTTCCGGTGCTGGCGAAGAGCAGGCGCTGGGCACGGGCGCCCGCATTCAGGATGCGCTGCGAGCGCGGCGAGTCGAGCAAAGTGCAATAGCTCTCATACGTCTGTTTCGCAATGGCGATGCCCAGTTGGTTCCGCAGTTCAGAAGGGATCGTTTCCGCTACCGCTACATCCCAGCGGCTGACGAAGAGCGAGGCGACGGAGCCAACATCGGGATTGAGTCCGGCAGCGATGCGGCGCTCAACGCCGCGCAGATACGCCTCTGCGGCCGCGACATACTGAGCTGGCGAGAACAGGAGCGTTACGTTGACGGGCACACCCGCGAAGATTGCCTCTTCGATGGCGTGCAGGCCCTCCTTCGTGCCCGGTATTTTGATGAAGAGGTTAGGTCGTCCCGCACGAGTGTGCAGATCCCTGGCTGCGGCCAGCGTGGCCGCAGTGTCGTGGGCCAGCAGAGGCGACACTTCCAGAGAGACCCAGCCGTCCACGCCGTTGGTCCGGTCGTGAATTGGCAGAAAGAGATCGGCAGCCTGCCGCAGGTCTTCGATCGCCAGCTCGAAGAAGAGGGCCTCACCCGACTTGCCTTCCTGCAATTTCTGGTGGATAGCGTGGTCGTATTCGCGGCTGTTCCTGAGCGCATGATCGAAAATGGTTGGGTTCGAGGTGAGCCCGGTGACCGAGAACTCCTGGATGTAGCGGCGGAGGGTGCCCTTCATCAGCAGTCCGCGGGTGATGTTGTCGAGCCAAAGGCTTTGACCCATTTCGTGAAGCTGTTGCGTAGCTTTCATTCTCTTCCTCCCGGATCGCTCACGGATTATGCGTTTCAGTGCTGGTGTGTCGGGCTGCGGTCGATGAGCACTGCGCGGCTGCGAAAGCGTGTTATCCGGATGTCTCCTGGGGGTGGGGATTGTGCCAACTGTCGCCTGGAGCGAGGATCGCGTCAGTCTGTTTCGGCCCCCAGCTTCGGCGCTTGTAAGGATGAACCCGGTGGTGATTCTTCAGGACCGGATTAACGACTGACCAGGCGGCTTCAACCGCGTTCTCACGCGTGAAGAGCGCTCCATCGCCAATCATGGCGTCGCCGAGAAGCCGCTCATAAGGAGCTTCCTCGCCCGGCTGTTCTTCGGAGAGGTAGAGCTCTCGTTGTTCTCCGATGAAATCCTTCCCGGCGATCTTCACACGAGCGGCGAGTGCGATCGCCGAGCTGGGAGACAGGCGAAAACGCAGATAATTGGCCGGGCTGGTCGACGGTGCTGAATCGGCGAAGAGTCTCTGCGGAGAGGGTTTCAACTCCACCACGACCTCTGTTGCGGTTTCAGTCAGAAATTTACCGGAACGCAGGTACCAGGGCACTCCCTCCCAGCGCCATGAGTCGATAAAAAGACGCAGGGCGCAGAAGGTTTCGACGTCGGAGTTTTTCGCCACGTCTTTCTCCTGCCGATAGCCGGCGTACTGGCCTCGGACCACGTCGTCGGGTTTCAGAGGGCGCATGGCCTGAAAGACCTTCGCTTTCTCGCTGTGCACGGCTCCAAAGTCTCTGGTAGCAGGCGGCTCCATCGCAAGCAGCGCGACGATCTGGAAGAGGTGGTTCTGAATTACATCGCGCAGACAGCCGGCAGTTTCGTAAAACGCTCCGCGGCTCTTCACCCCAAACGTTTCCGACAGAGTTATCTGGACGCTGGCCACGTAGTTGCGGTTCCAGATCGGCTCCAGAAATGAATTCGCGAAGCGAAAATAGA
>PMAM01000364.1 GCA_003152595.1 Acidobacterium sp. | reverse complement strand
AGTACTACTGTGTTATAAGAAGTCGCGCAGACAGCAGGGACATCTGGGCAGGGAGCGGGCCAGGTGTGCGGCGAGCTGGCGGCGCAGGGTAGCGATGGAACAGGGGTTGTGACGCTCAGTGCGAGCCGGCAGCGCCGCGGGGCGCGTAGCCGCTTTCGGGACGTGGTAGCGGAAGGCGGAGATCGGCCGGTCGCAGCGACTCGCCTGGCGGAGGGGAAAAAAGACACCGCTCCCGCACCAGGAAGCCGTAGGCAGCGATGCACAGGGAGGCGTGGTGATGAAAGCCGCGCCAGCCACGTCCTTCAAAATGGCCCAGGCCGAGTTCCTGCTTGAGTTCCTGATAATCGCGCTCGATGATCCAGCGCTGTTTGGCCAGCAGAACCAGCCGGCGCAGAGGGATGGATTCCGGCAGATTCGACAGCCAGTACTTCGTCGGCTCTTTCTCCTCCCTGGGCCATTCGATCAGCAGCCACTGTTCCGGATGCGGTTCTTTGCGCCAGTAGTCGCGATGGGCAACGCGGATGCGCAGGCAGGCGAAACGGGAGTGCATGGCGCCGCGTGTGCCTTCGCGCCAGCTTACCCGCCGCAGATCTGCGGGACTGAGACAGAGAGCCAGCTCCTTTACCGACAGCGGCTGATGGTGCTGGTCGCGGCGCAGCAGATGAGCAGGGCGGCCGGTAGTCTTCCGCGCTTTGGGCGGAAGCGGAGCCGTGCCCGGCGGCCATACCGAGGTGGAGGACTGGATGCCCAGGACATACTCCAGTTCGAGCTTCTCCAGCTCCTCGCGAAAACCATGATGGTTGCCATAGGCAGCGTCAGCCAATACCACGCCACGCCTGACACCTTCCTCCAGCAGCGAACGAATCTGATCGAGAGCCATCTCCTGTTTGGTCTGAAAGCGGATCTCTTCCGGCACGCCCGCTTTTTTGCGACGCTCTGCATCGGCCGCCCAGTTCTCGGGAAGATACAACCGATACCGCGCAGGAAGGCTGGCCTGCTCGGTGGCCAGCGACACGCTGACCGCGATCCGGCAGTTGTCCTGCTTGCCCACCTGGCCGCAATACTGTCGCGCAACTCCGACAGAATGGGCGCCCTTTTTCGGAAAACCCGTGTCATCCACGATCCATGCGATCGGCTTGTGCCGCCGCGTCATCGTGGGCAGGACCTGTTCACGCACCTGTTGCAGCAGTGCTGCATCGCTCCAGGGGGCATCGGCCACAATGTGATGCAGCGACTGGTGCATCCGGCGAACGTTACCGGGCGCAAGACGCGCCGCCATCGGCTCGACGCTCTTGCGCTCCAGGGGCAGCAGCAGCCCCTTGGTGTAGTTCTCCATCGGAACGATGCGATCGGCGTGACCGGCGCACCGGGTCAGGTGGTCCAGATAATCTTCAAATCGCTGCGATCGATCCGGCGAGGGCGACTGCTGGCGCTTCATGGGCCCAGGTTAGCGACATCTGCTCCTGCGGGCCAGGAAAATCGACCGAGGGGTATCTACTCTTATAACACAGTAGTACTAGATGGCCAGCGGATCAAGATGAGCAAGTTCGGCCGCAGCGGCTGACGCAACTCGCCGAGGTTGCGACCTGTCGATTCGACGACAAACTAGCTAGCAGAGTCTCTAAACAGCGTGCGCGTTGCTCACGGCTGCGTCCGGGTCAAAGCGCCATCGCGGCGGCAGGAGAACCCATTGTTGAGAGCCGACTTCGTTGAAATCGGAGTGCCGAGCCAGGACTCTGCGCAGATAGGAAAGCGGGTCCGAAGTCCTTGTGCGATATCCCGACGCGACCATGCGTTGGTAGATTGCCGATAGGTCGGAGGGACCGTTCGCTTGCGTGCATGCTCCCCGCGCGTACATCAATGCCGTCCGTCTCCTGCCACTTGGAATCGTCGCTTTGAGGATGGCCGCCGCATTCTTGGCCTTCAACGCGTTCTCCCCATATTCAAGGAGGAGCGCGGAGAGTGTTTGCAGCAGGACGGGACCGAAGGTGTCCCAGAGTTGCTTGTATCGGGCTTTGATGCGAGGGTGTTCGCGAACAGAACGAGCGTCGCCAACGATGAGGAGTTGCTGGGCGATAGGGCGGCGGGTCAGCCAATCGAATCCGGACTTGAAGAACCGGAAGACGGCCGGAACGTTGCGTCTGTGGCACAATTAGACCGCCGCAGCAGAAGGCGGAGGTGGAAGATGAAGTTGCGCCTGCAAGTTACCTTGTTGATGCTGGCATCCTTGGCCCACGGCCAAGAGAGGATGGATATCCGGTTCGCCGGAACCGCAATCAACACGACGGACCCCGATAAGCCGGTAGCCGCTCCAATCGAAATCATTCTGGACCACGACGGATGCAAGCTGACGGTATCACCGCCCCTCATCGGTTCCGGCCATTGCCTTATCAAAGGCTTCGACGACAAATCGAAGCAGATCGAGATCCTTTCTGAGGGCCCTCCATTCATCACATGGAGCGGTACGCTGAAGGGGAATCTCGCCAGCGGCACTTACAAGGTTGATGCCGGCAATCAGAGCGGCTCGTTTTACTTCGCAGTCCTGAAACAACCCGCAAAGGAACCGGCGCCTCCGGCCGTGGCAGTCGTGCCCCACACCAGCTGCTCACCCGCAATCGAGTCCGCGATTAGCGGGGAGATCGAGGGGTGGAGCGGTGAGACGATCTTCAAGCTGGACAACGGCCAAATATGGCAGCAGGCCGAATACGATTATGACTACTTCTACGACTACAATCCCGACGTAACCATTTACGAGACAAGCGCGGGCTGCCGGATGAAGGTGGAGGGCGAGGATGAGACCATCCTCGTCAAGTGCATCAAGTAAAATCGCACCATGCCCCCACGCTTCAAGCCCACCACAGATCACAACTGCCAGTACTGCGGCAGCGTTATCCGCCAGTATCGGGACTCGCTTCGGCGCGATGGCCGGGGAATGTCTCTGTGCCGGAAGTCCGGCACCCGCAAGCACGAACCTGGGTCCTCTGGCACCGTCATGACAACGGTACGCTAATGGGCGAAGTCAATATCAACCGTCACAACGTTGGCCGTATCGCCGAACGGATCGTCTCGAATGAGCTCGAATCGCGAGGCTTCCGTGTCAGTGACCTGAATAAAAAGGGGACCTCTGCGAATGCGGACCTGCTTGCTGCGAAAGATGGAAAGACCTGGCAAATTCAGGTAAAGGGCGCTTCGGAGGGTGGGAGCAGCTGGTGGGTCAACTACGGATTTGGCTATCAAGAGGTCATCGACCGCCAAACGACGATGTACAACTCAGTCGAAAGCTTTTACCGGGCTCAGGTTGTCATCCTCGTATCCGTGAAGTCGGCCCGCGACTATCGATGTGTCATTATGCCCGTCGAGGAAGCGGAGAAAGCCGCGCAAACGAATCTTGACCATTCATTCCGCAATCCGAAAAGGGATGGCTCGAAGAAGAAACCCGGCAAGGTCTGGACCTATCTTGAATACGATCCGAAGGTGCGGGATCAATCGCGTTTGCCGATACTGAAGGCCGAACGCGAGATCATCAAAGAAATACCTCGACAATTGGGGCGTTGAGAAAATCTGAGTGCGGCCTCACGGCCGCTACGCAGTAATCCGTTTCGCCTGCGCAGGCATTCCTTCGTGAGATCGGCGCGCAGTTGGAATTTCCGGCGCGCGCCCGCAGCTTGCGGCGGCCGCGTTTGAGGGCGTCTTCCGCTTGAGAAATGCCCGGCGGCGTTCGCCTTTCGTACGACTTTTCCGCGCGTCCGATCCATTGAATAGTATCGACGGGAACGCCTCAGGGTGAGATCATTTATCGGGCCCTGCGAGGACAAAATGAGGATCGCACGCAAGCTCTCGGCTCCGTTACCCTTCCTGCTGTTACTCTGTGCCATTGCAACCGCCGCAGACAAGCCCCGTGACTGGCAAACGGGCACCGTTCTCGATTCGAGCCGATCCCGGTACTTCGCCGGCACCATCGGCGATGCCAATACAAACGGTACAGTTAACGACAACGGTAACTACAGCGGCAACACCTCCGCGTCCGAAACCGCCATCTACCGCGTCTATCAAAACTTCGTCATTGAGGGCGATCAGTACGTTTATCTCGCCCAGGAACATATCAAATGGCGGTGGTCAAAACCCGCCGATCTCACCGTTAATGGAAAGGTGAAGTACACCGTGGAGAAGCGCAAGCTCTATGTCATCGACGACGAGGGCAAAGAGCATGAAATGGAGATCGTCAAGAAGACATTGCGACTGCCCGAAGGGCAGTGAATTGACCAGATCCCCTGCGAAATTGCTCACACTGTGAATAACAAGGGTAAGAAAAACGACTTCCTTCGGCCCGAAGTTCTCATCGCATACGCCAGCTTTGTCCTCGCGGCAATCGCCTATTTCCGTCCGCCCGATCCTCAGCGTCCGTTCCGATTCGATTTCCTGTCAAAATCCATTTCGATCCCCATATGGGTCGTTTTCATTCTTGTGGTGGGGATAGTCGCCGCAACCATGGCGATCAGAAGGTGGACCCTTCGTCAGCCGCCACAGAAGCCGGCGCCCCCGAACCCAACACCTTCGGCGGCCGTTGCTGCTAAGACCGATCCCGTGCGTCTGCCGGTCGTGCCATTCTTCTTTGGCGGAGCCGCAGGCTCGGGCGTGCCCGCTAACCGTTGACCTTCTTCGAGTGCGCGCTGTCGGTTCAATTCGAGGAGCCGGGCAAGAACTTCGTCACGAATTTCATCGGGCCAACGGTAGCGATATTTCTCCCGTTTGGGCCGGCCGTTCTCGTCCTCGTCTTCTTCGTCGCCGAACTCGGGGAAGAACTCGCACACGGGTCGGATGTCGTGCCAGCCGTAGGCGTCGAGGACAGCACGGTCCATCGCGTCGTGCAACCCACGCAGACGCTGGATATCGTGCGAGTCCTCGTTCGGATCGTGGAAGCGATTGTAAGTCTTTGTGCTGTGCAGATGCCGGCACGAGCAGGCTGACGCCGATCGAAGAAGGCATGTACCGCTGGCGAGCGGCTGGGCGCTCCGGCTGTTCGTCGTCGTCAAGTCCGCCGCCCGATTCACCGGCCTGGTCGAGATCGTCAGCGCTGTCCTCATCCGTGCGCTGATTGGGGTCAGCGCCAAGGATGTAGACTGTTGGCACTTCGAAGCCATAAAGATCGTAATGGGCGAGTTGGAACAAAAACTCGGGAGAGTGCTCACGGTTCTTTTTGTGAACCTGTGGAAGCACTTAGACCCCAATACTCAGCATTGGCTTGAAGTTGTCGCCATCGCCGTTGGAGCCGTGAGTTTCACCGTCACTGTCGTTACCTATCGAGGATACGCATTCGGAAATCGTCAATAGCTGAAGCCATCGCTGTCATTGTGCGATGGCTTCGCGTTATAGTTCAACGCATGAACCTGCTTTTTGTACCTGCTATCGGCCTTCTCATTCTCGCTGCGTTCGGGTCGTGGCCCTATAACTTTTACATTCTCACCCGCATCGTCGTGTGCCTTACCTCGGCGTGGTTTGCTTTCCAACTCCATTCCAAACGCCGCTTCCTGTGGGAAGCTCCTGTCATCGCCGTCGCTCTGATCTTCAATCCCGTCGCACCGTTCCATTTAGACAAAGAGACATGGCGAACGCTCAACATCCTCGGCGCGATTGTCTTGTCCCCCGCCCTCTTTATCCCCGTCACAAGAAAGCCAGCCATCCAATTGGGTGAAGCCGCGTTGCCGCAATGCGCCCAGAACTTCTGTACGCATTGCGGCGCTCGCCTCGGCGCCTCGGACTGTTTCTGCCGACATTGCGGAGTTGCAATTGTCCGCCAATAGTCGAATCGTTGCGGCTGTACCGGATCCCACGATGCACCGCGCCCGCCGCGCTGAGCGGTATCGCTCCCTTCCGGTTTCAAATTTTCCGTTTGAACGAAAGCGTCGAATCGGAATGACGAAAGTGCCGTCCGACGTACAGATGTGTTCGCCGGTTCAAAACCCAGCCCCTGCTCTACCGTCGCGGGCGGCGTGGTCTCTTTCTTAGCCTGGCTCCTCAAACACTAAGGAGTAGTGGTCGCTGGACCTGTCGCTTGCGGCTTCCCGTCTATATAGTATTGCTGGGACGAACAGGCAGGGTAGCCCGGATAGCCCATCGTCGTACAGGTCTGATGTTCCATCCGGTCCGTGTATAGACCGTGCTGGGTATCGTATCCCTGTTCTAGTGTAGTGCGTCATGCAG
>PMAM01000158.1 GCA_003152595.1 Acidobacterium sp. | reverse complement strand
GCGGTGACGTTCAACGATCTGGAGCCCGGTGAGGCGGTCCCCGACTTCGCGTTTCTCAACCAGAGCGGCAAGAGGGTGCAGCTAAAGCAGTGGCACGGCAAAGTGCTGCTGATGACCTTCATCTACACGCGCTGCCCGCTGCCGAATTTCTGCGTGCGCATGAGCCGGAATTTCGCGGACATCGACAAACAACTGCAGAAGGATCCGCAGCTCTACGCAAAGACACACCTGCTCAGCGTGAGCTTCGATCCGAAGTACGACACGCCGGCCGTGCTGCGCAGCTACGGCGGCGCCTACACCGGCCAGTACACAAAGGAGACCTTCGAACACTGGGACTTTGCGGCGCCGACCGAAAAGGAGCTGCCGCAGGTTCTGCAGTTCTTCGACATTGGCGCGACACCGGAGAAAGACAAGACGATCACGCACTCGCTGTCGACGGCGGTTATCGGGCCTGACGGCAGGATCTTCAAGTGGTATCCGGGCAACGACTGGACGCCGGACCAGGTGATCCAGGATGTGAAAAAGCTGTTGGACTGACGCTGTATGATCGTGATCGGAAATGGTCTGACCGCACAGGAGTGAAGGGAACGATGAGCAACGCGCTGACGATTCGCAAAGACGGTGAGCTGGACTTTTTGTCGCTGGGGGCGCTGGTCCACCGGCTCGATCCGGGGATCATTCCCTTTCGCAAGGCGACTGAGTGTGCGATTCACGTCAGCGGCGGCGAGTTCAATGTGGCGGCCAATCTCGCCGATTGCTTTGGCCTCAAGACCGCCGTCGCGAGCGCGATGGTCGACTACCCTATCGGCGATCTGATCGCGGAGCGCGTGCGGGCGATGGGAGTGCGCCCCTTCTACAAGCACTTCAAACACGATGGCGTGACCGGGCCGAACATGGCCACGGTGTACAGCGATCGCGGATTCGGCGTGCGCGCGCCCGTCGTCTTCTACAACCGCTGCAACGAGGCCGGCGCGCAGCTCAAGTCCGGCGACTTCGACTGGAAGGCGATCTTCGCCCAAGGGGTGCGCTGGGTGCACAGTGGCGGCATCTTCGCGGCTCTCTCCTCGACAACCGGACCGCTGGTGGTAGAGATGATGACCGCAGCCAAGGCCGCCGGCGCCGTAACCTCCTTCGATCTGAACTTCCGCGAGAAGCTGTGGAAGATCAGCGGCGGCGCGGACCGTGCCGTGGAGGTGATCGCGCGTATCGTCGAGCACGTCGATGTGCTCGTGGGCAACGAGGAAGACCTGCAGAAGGGGCTCGGCATCGAGGGGCCTAAGGTCGACAAGACGAAGTCGAAGCTCGATCCAGGCGCATTCTTCGGCATGATCGACAATGTGGTGAAGAAGCATCCGCAGGTGAAAGCCGTCGCGACGACGCTGCGCGAAGTGCACTCCACCGACCGGCACAGCTGGAGCGCGGTGGCATGGGTCGACGGCAAGACCTACACCGCCCCGACGGCCGAACTCGATGTCTACGACCGCGTCGGTGGCGGCGATGGATACGCGGCCGGGTTCTTCTACGGCCTGCTGTCGAGCGCCGATCCCGAAGAGGCCGTCAAGCTGGGATGGGCGCATGGCGCACTGCTGACCACCTTCCCCGGCGACACGACCATGGCGACGCTCGACCAGGTGAAGGCCTTCGCGCAGGGCGGTTCGGCCAGGATCCAGCGCTAGATCGCAACGTTCACCACCCGGGTACTGCGGGGATGCAGGCTTGAGGCGCTCCAGTAGACTGTGGACTGGAGGGAGCATGGCCATAGTCACGATTCTGTTCGGACTCCTGCTGATTATTCTCGGTGTCGCAGGATATGTAGGAACGGGATGGCAAGCGCCCACAGCGCTCATCCCGATGTATGTCGGGATCGTCTTCACCATCCTCGGCTTGCTGGCGCGCCGAGCCAGCCAGAAGAGGCGCATGACGGTGATGCACATTGCTGTGACGCTGGCGGCGCTTTGCTTTCTGCTGACCTCGCTCAACATCTGGTACTTCGTGCGGATGGAGATGGGACACGCGATGGCGCGGCCGATCGCCGTTGAGGACAAAGCGGTCTTCTCGGTCATGATGCTGATTTATGTGCTCCTTTGCGTGCGCTCGTTCATCAAGGCAAGGAGGACGCCGCCAGCGGAAGGCAGTGGTCAGCAGCCGAGCCAGGTGGCGAGTTAGCAGTCAGCGCGGTGAGTTGAGAATGCGAATGGGATCGGTCCCGGCAATGCACGGAGATCGCAGCGGAGGACACGGCGCTCGGGCGCGCGCCGGCGCCGACCTGCCGAAGAAGAAGCCCGACCTGAAGAAGGTGATGCCGGAGATCTGGAAGCTGATCCGGCCGCGGCGCTGGTTGCTCGCCTTCGGCTTTCTGCTGATGATCGTCAACCGGGTCGCCGGCCTGGTGCTGCCTTTCTCGACCAAGTTCCTCATCGACCGGGTTCTCGGTGTTCACGGAAACGCGGCCCTGCTGCTGCCGCTGGTCGCCGTTGTGTTCACCACCACGGCTATTCAGGCGGTGACGTCGTTTTCTCTCACGCAGCTGCTGTCAAAAGCGGCGCAGCGCATGATCACCGAACTCCGCCAGCAGGTGCAGCAGCACGTCGGCCGGCTGTCGGTCAGCTTCTACGACGCGAACCGGACCGGCCTTCTCGTCTCGCGCATCATGAACGACGTCGAAGGCGTGCGCAACCTCATCGGCACTGGCCTGGTCGAGTTCGTCGGCGGCATGCTGACGGCGAGCATGGTCTTTGTCTACCTGGTGATCACGAACGCGCGGATGACCCTGATCGTCTTCGGCGTGGTAGGGCTCTTCGTCATTGTTTTGCAGAAGGCGTTCAAAACCATCCGGCCCATCTTCCGCGAGCGGGCGAAGATCACGGGCGAAGTCACCGGGCGGCTCACCGAAAGCCTCGGCGGCGTGCGCGTCGTCAAGGGCTATCACGCGGAGCAGCGTGAAGCGAACGTGTTCACCGGCGGCGTTCTGCGCCTGCTCGACAACGTCATGAAGTCCCTCACCGCCACCAGCCTGCTGAGCCTCGCAGCAACCACCGTGCTCGGCGTAGTCGGCGGACTCGTCATGCTGATCGGCGGCCATCAGGTGCTTGGGCACCGCATGACCACCGGCGGCTACTTCCAGTACACNNACGCAGCTCACTGAAGCGGTCGCCGGCCTCGATCGCACCATGGAGATCCTCGGCGAAAAGGACGAGTTCGCCGATCCGGCCCGGGTCCGCACGCTGGACGAGATCGAGGGTGACGTCAGCTTCGACGACGTGCGCTTCGCCTATGAGAAGGACAAGCCGGTGCTGCACGGAATCTCCTTTGAGTCGCGGCCGGGCACGGTCACGGCACTGGTTGGCTCGTCGGGGTCGGGCAAATCGACCATCATCAGCCTGGTCTGCGCATTTCACAAGCCGGACTCGGGCGAAGTGCTCGTCGACGGCATCGATCTTTCCACTGTCCGGCTCGACAGTTATCGCAGCCAACTCGGCGTCGTGCTGCAGGAGTCGTTCCTGTTCGACGGGACCATCAAGGAGAACGTGATGTTCTCCCATCCCGACGCCACCGACGAGGATTTTCTCTCCGCCTGCCGTATCGCGCGGGTCGACGAGTTCGCCGAGCGCTTCCCCGAGGGATACGACACCATCGTTGGTGAGCGCGGCGTCAAGCTCTCGGGCGGCCAGCGGCAGCGGCTTTCCATTGCGCGCGCCATTCTGGCCAGCCCGCGCATCCTGATCCTGGACGAGGCGACCTCGTCGCTCGACTCCGAGTCCGAGGCGATGATTCAGCACGGACTCAGCTACCTGATGCAGGGGCGGACGACGTTCGTGATCGCGCACCGGCTCTCGACGATCCGCCGTGCCGATCAGATTCTCGTGGTCGAGGGCGGGTTGATCGTCGAGCGCGGCACACACGCCAGCCTGTATGCGCTGGGCGGCCGCTACTACGACCTCTACACGCGCCAGCATGGGCTCGAGGAAAATCTCTTCCTCGCGCCGGGTGAAGGCGACACCATCGAGGAGCCTGCCAAGTAAGAATGATCCCGAAAAGACGTCGTTGCCCGAAGGGGGGAATTCTGTGAGAGCCATCATTCTGATCCGGATTCTCGTCGGATGGGTGTTCGTCTCCGAGGGGATCCAGAAGTTCCTGTTTCCGGCGGCGCTGGGCGTGGGGCGTTTCGCGAAGATCGGCTTTCCGCATCCCGGGGTCGTCGCGCCGGTCGTTGGGGTGGTGGAGATCGTGTGCGGCGCGGCCGTGATCTTTGGCCTGTGGACGCGGCTGGCCTCGATTCCGCTGCTGGTTGTCATCGGCACGGCCATCGTGACGACTAAAATTCCTGAGCTGCACCGCGCGGGTCAGGGCTTCTGGTTTATGCTGCACGACGCGCGCACCGACTTCAGCATGGTGCTGGGGCTGGTGTTTCTGCTGATCGTGGGCGGCGGCCCGGTGGCGATGACACGGTCGCGGTAGCGTGGTCCGTCTCCACTTGCCTGTAGCCAGCAGCGAAGAAGCGGCCAGCGAATACACGTATCGGGTGCGAGAGGTCAGGGGTCAAATTCTGGTCGTCCGCTGTCAGCTGGCGTGTCGCGTGATCTGTTCTCCGTTGTTCGGAAAAGCGATTTGAGGGGGGTTGACCCCCTGGGATGTTGTTGATTCGAGGGCCAGGTGGGTTGGCGGGGACTCCCTACGGTTAGCAAGTTGGTAAACAGGGCTCCGATTGAGTTTTGGCGAGTGCGAGGGCTTTCTGTACTTCGCGGTCCTGCTCAGCGAGGTGCTGGAAGGGGGTAGCGCGGGCGGCGTTGAATTCCTCGCGAGTTTCGCCGCAGCGGGGGAAGTACATGTCGCCTGCCTCGCTTCCGGTGCGCTGCAGGGCTTTGTCCCAGTCCTTTTTGAGGTCGCGGAAGCGGAGGTTGCTGGGCGGGACTTTGATGGGGTTGGGGGTGAGCGCGGGGTCCGGGGACAGGGCACCGGGTTCCGGGACGGGATCGGGGTCGGCGCTGGGGGAGTCGCGTTCGGGGTCAGTGATCGGGTCGAAGATTTCGTGTTCGGGGATGCCGAGGCGGCGGAGTTTGAAGCGGAGTTTGGCGGCTTCGAGGCGCTGGGTCTCGATGGAGTGGGCGAGGCGGCAGCCGGTGAGGAGGGCGTGGCCGTTGGCGACCGGGATGGCGCCCCACGCGACGGCCTGCAGGGTTTGGGAGAGGAGGTAGACGATGGAGGCTTCGTCCTCGAGGAGGGGGACGTCGATGGGGCGGTCGGGGCTGGCGCGGAGGTAGCGGTGGTGACGGTGGCAGTGGTCGTGGCCGCGGAGGGACCAGTCCCGGCAGCGGTGGCCGTTGCCGAGGAGGTAGTGGCACTGGCGCTGGGCGGGGGCCTGGCCGCCGGAGGCGGTCTGCTGGTCGAATTCCTGCATGATGATTCTCCTTTTTAGCTGTCAGCCGTTAGCTGTTAGCTCTTAGCGAAAGGCGAGCGAGAATTGCGGATAGAAATGGGTGCATACGGTACCGGGAGTCATAACAAAGGCAAAACCCGCGTGTGGGCGGGCACAGAAAAGCCCCGCCGGGAAGGCGAGGCTTTTTTCCTTTTTCTACTCTAAGTTCAGANNTGGGGGAGTAAGTCTGCCAACGTTGTTGGGGTAAGGTGGCGTGTAAGTGCTTGTAAGTCAGAGATCATTACTTTGGTGAAGAGGTCGGGGGCTTGACAGTTTTTCGTGATCGGGCGCGGAGGGGGTGAGACAGCTCGGCGAAGGCTTTCTGGTTGGGCGCAAGGGATGGGTCAGCGGTGGACATTGGGTGCTGGTTGGGGCATGTGCGGAGAGCCTGGCGGGGTGGGGATCTTTCCCGAATTGGAAAACTGGAGACGGAAGGGCGGTACTTTGGGGTGGGGCGCAGTGCGAAGTTGCTGGACGGGGGCTGCGCGGAAGTATCTGCTTCTTGCTGTGGGGTGAACCTGGGCGGGGGTAGCGGCGCCGGGGGGGGACGCATTCCCGAAATGGTTCACCAAGAGGTGGAGGGCGGTACTTTCGAGTGGGACGCTGGGCGAAGTTGCTGGACGGGCGGCTGCGCGGAGGTATCTGCTTCTTGCTGTGGGGTGAACCTGGGTGTCCGAAGTCGGGGCCGGGGCCAGGCTTTTTAACCGGCGCCTCCCGGCTTACCGCTATCCGCTATCCGCTATCCGCTTACCGCTTACCGCTATCCTCCGTCCGCCAGCAGCCTAAGATTTGGCGGGGACAGGTTCGGCTGAGGCGGGATCAGGGGGAACTTTTCGACGACGGCGAGGCCGGTACGGCGCACCAACTGAAAACGGGCCTGGCCAGGCCCTACCGGTCTTCCGGCTTACCGCTGTCCGCTACCCGCTTACCGCTATCCTCCATCCGCCAGCAGCCTAAGATTTGGCGGGGGCAGGTTCGGCTGGGGCGGCTTCCTGGGGCGGGATCAGGGGCAGCTCCTCGACGACGGCGAGGCCGGTACGGCGCAGTAACTGGAAGATGGTCGGGCCGGCGAGACGGGTGGCGTCGTATTCGACGTGGATGGTCTTCCATTCCTCGTCGATTTTGATGCGGCGGATACCGTAGACCTCGCGCAGATTGCCCATCGCACCCATAGTGGTTTCGGTGGGATGGCCTTCGTAACGGTAGAGCGCCTCGAGCTGGGTCATGTCTCGATGATAAAGCAGCCGGAAGATGAGAGCCGGCAGCAGGAAGGCGGCAGTGGGTACCAGAGTTTCGGCCGTTCGCGGTTCTCGTGGCGCCCTATGCAGAGGTATTGGCGTAGCAGGGGAAGCCGGTTTGCCAGGGATGCAGGCCGCTGACCTGCCACCCGCCGATGATTTCGTCAGCCCAGGTGAGCGTGCTGCGTCACCCAGGCCCTCAACGGCGACTTCGTGTATGACCTGCCCTTCCGTCACGGCCGCTCTTCGCGAGGAGACCGGGGACAGGGCAAGTGGCAGGCGCATCCAATGGGATCGGGCCTGGATCCTGACACATCGCGCGGGACGATCTCCATCAAAAAGACACCGCCAGAACCGTCGAAGCGCGGGAGCGTGCGCGCCCTGGAGTGGCTGAACTTCTTCGTCGCAGACGTGCAGACGGGAATCGGTCCGTTCCTTGCCGCGTATCTGGCGGCGAGCGGGTGGGCTCCGGAGCGGCTGGGGATGCTGCTGACCGTGGGCGGTCTGATGCCCATCGCGCTGCAGATTCCCGCGGGCGGTCTGGTGGATGGGGCGCGCAACAGACGTGGACTGCTGGCGGCAGCGGTGTCGCTGATCGCCGGAGGTGCGGTGCTGCTGGGGTGGCGCGCAACGCTGCCGGTGGTGGTAACGGCGCAGGTCGTTCTGGCGTGCGCCGTGGTTTTTGTCGCGCCTCTGCTGGGTGCAATTGCGCTGGGCATTGTCGGTCCAGGCGGATTTGACCGGCAGTTGGGAAGGAATCAGGCGTTCGGGGCTGCGGGAAATGTAGTAACGGCGCTGCTGATGGCCGGAGTGAGTTACTGGATCGGAATGCGGTGGATCTTCTTCTGCACGGCGTTGCTCACGATACCGACGCTGGCGTGTTTGAGCCGGGTGAGGGCGAAGGACATCGACGCGAGGATGGCGCGCGGCGCGAAGGCGAGCACGGTGGACGATGGCGAGACCCGGAGTGCCGGAATCTTCCGCGTGCTGCTTCAGGACCGCGTGCTGGTGATCTTCTTTTTGTGCGCGGCACTGTTCCATTTATCGAACGCGGCGATGCTGCCGGAGCTGGGCGAGATGCTGGCGCACGGGCGCGCGCGGGTGGCGGGTCCGCTGATGTCGGCGTGCGTGATCGTGACGCAACTGGTGATCTCACTGACGGCTGCAGGAACAGGAAGACTGGCGAGCACGCTGGGACGAAGGCCTTTGCTGCTGACCGGGTTCGCCATGCTGGTGGTGCGGGGATGTCTCTATACCGTTGTGCGGGGGAGCGCTGCGCTGATCGCGGTTCAGGTGCTGGATGGAATCGCAAACGTGGTGTTTGGTGTGGTCTCCGTGCTGGTGATCGCGGATCGCACGCGTGGAACGGGACGGTTCAACCTGGCGCAGGGAGCTTTGGCGTGTTTTGTGGGGATTGGCGCCTCGCTGAGCACGACGTATGGAGGGTTTCTGATCCAGATGTTCAGTTATAACGCATCGTTTCTGGGCCTGGCGGGAGTGGGGCTGGTGGCGTTCTGCGCGTTGCTGGTGCTGTTCCCGGAGACGCGGGTCGAAGACACGCGGGATGTGAGGGCGGCATGAGATAGAAGCCTAATCGTGGTGGAGAGCGACGACGGGGACGATGCGGGTGGCGCGGCGCGCGGGGAGGAAGCTGGCGAGGAGGGCGACGAATCCGAGGACGAGGATCACCGCGGTGAGGGTGGGCCAGTCAGTGACGGTGACGCCGAAGAGGAGGCTGCGCAGGAATCGAGTGAGGAAGAGCGATGCGCCGAGGCCGACGAGGACGCCGGCGAGGGTGAGGCGGAGCCCCTGGGAGAGGACCTGGCGGAAGATGATGGATTTCTCCGCGCCGAGGGCGATGCGGATGCCGATTTCGTGGGTGCGCTGGCGGGTGGTATAGGCGACGACACCATAGAGGCCGACGGTGGCGAGCAGGAGCGCGAGGATGCCGAAGGATCCGGCGAAGTCGACGACGATGCGCTCGAAGACGTTGCCCATTTTCATGTTGGCCTGGAGCGTGGTGATGTTGTAGAGAGGCATGTCGGGATTGAGGTCGGCGACGGCCTGCNNACTTCGCTGCGGTAGTCCTGCCAGAGCGGAAGAAGGACGAGCGGCGAGGGGTCATAGACGAGGCGGCGGTATTTGGCGTTGGCGACGACACCGACGACGGTGCGCCAGGTTCCCGAGAAGTTCACCTGCTTGCCGAGGGCTTTCTGACTGGAGACTTGCCAGTAGCGCTCGACGAAGTCCTGATTGACGATGATGACCTGCTGCGTGGAGGGGCGGTCGTCGTCGTTGAAGTCGCGGCCGGCAAGGAGCGGGGTGCGCAGGGTAGCGAGATAGTCGGGCCCGACGATGCCACGGTCGGCCTCGACGTTTTCGTGGGGCTGCGGGACGTAACTCTCCGGCTGGATACCGTCGGAGTGGATGGTGAAAGAGAGCGGGGAGAAGTCGGCGAGGGTAGCGGACTCGACTCCGGGAAGGGCGCGCAGTTTGGTAAGGAGCTGACGGTCGAACTCGGTGCCGGTGGCGGAAGAGTAGCCCATGGGCGAGAGGTCGAAGGTGGCAAGGAAGACGTGGTTGGGGTTGAAGCCGGGGTCGGCGTATTGGGCGATGCTGAGGCTGCGGACGAGCAGGCCGGCACAGGTGAGGAGCACGGTGGAGAGGGCGATCTGTGCGACGACGAGCAGCGCGGAGAGGTGCGAGCGGGAGTGGCCGGGGGAGGAGGAGAGGCCTTCTTCCTTGAGGACGGTCATGGGCGAGAGGCGCGAGGCACGGAGAGCGGGGATGAGTCCAGCGATCAGGGAGGTGATGAGGGAGACAACGCCGGTGACGATGAGGACGGAGGCATTGACGCTGCCATCGAGTTCGAGAGGCAGCGTGGTGGGCGGCAGGAAGGCGGGCATGGTGCGCGCGGTGAAGAGAGTGAGGAGGACAGCAAGTCCGCCGCCGGCGAGAGAGAGAATAGTGGTTTCGATCATGAGCTGATGCACGAGACGCAGACGCGTGCAGCCCATGGAGAGGCGGATGGCGAACTCGCGGCGGCGGCCGACGGCGCGGACCAGGAGCAGGTTGGCGACATTGGCGCAGGCGAGAACGAGGAGAACGGCGGCGAGGGCGAGGAGGATGGGGAGGGTTCCGGAGAAGTAGACGTTGGCGCCGAATGGCGAGCGCCACATGGGATCGGTGTAGAGGTAGTTGTCGCCCCGATGCGAGGTGGGGAATTCGGCGGCGATGTGCTGCATGGCGACGTTGAGGGCGATGTCGGCCTGGTGGCTGTCGACGCCGGGAGCGAGGGCGCCAAGGACGTTGAGCCAGGAAACGCTGCGGTCGTGGAAGAAGTTGAAGCCCCAGACCTGCTGCGCTTCGGCGAGTGGGATCCAGACGTCGGCGCGGAGGCCGGTTTTGCATCCGTGAAAGCCTCTCGGCGCGACGCCGACGACGGTGTAGGGGTGCAGGTTGATCTGGACGATGCGTCCGATGATGTGGGGATCGGCGGCGAACTGGTTGCGCCAGAGGTCGTAATTAAGGACGACCTCGGACTGGCCGGCGGATTCGGCCCTGGGGTCAGTGAGGAGGAAGCGGCCGAGACGCGGACGGATGCCGAGAACGTCGAAGTAGTTGGCGGAGACGAGCGCGCCGTAGATGCGCTCGGGCTTGCCGATGCCGGTGATCGACATGTAGTCGTCGTGGTAGGCGAGCAGGCCGGAGAAGGCCTGGGTGTGGTCGCGGAGGTCGGCGTAGTCAGGAAAGGAGAAGGGCGGAGTGGGGTGCTCGTTGCGCGGGCCGCGGGCGATGGTGACCATGCGGCTGGTGTTGGGCGCGCCGGGAATGGGGTTGAGGAGGGTGGCGCTGATCCAGCTAAAGATGGTGGTGTTGGCTCCGATGGCCAACGCCAGTGTAAAGACGGCGAGAAGGGTGAAGCCGAGGTTGTGCAGGAGCTGGCGAAGGGCGTAGCGGGTTTCGTGCAGAAGATTGCGTAAGAGCATGACACCGAACCAGGGAGAAAGTCGCCGCAACCCCGTCTGCCAACACAGGGCGCAGAGGGGGATTTTAGCGGCAAAACTCCAGTTTAACAGTACGGTTGGGCGGGAATGGGGTCGGTATCGGACATCACGGATAAAGCGGTTAGCTAAAGACGTTTAGCGAGGAGCGTCCAGCCAGGGACGTTTGGCGATGATTCACCGATCGATATTCGCCGATCGTGGGTCTATTGCTGCTCGGTTTGGAGGCCTCCGTCGGGGACGAGGACGACGTCGCACTTCTTGTCGCTGGCTTCGGAACAACTGACGACGGCGCTGCGCAGCAGGTGGGCTTTGGAGCCGGGCGGGAGGAGCTCAGGGAACTTCATGGCCAGGATGGAGGGCTTGATGCCGGCGACGGGCTGCTGGCCGGACATCAGCTGCGCATCGGTAACGCCGGTGGTGGTGATCTCAATGCGGAAGGTGCCCCAGCCGCTGACGCCGGAGGGACGCACGAGGGACCAGGTGCGAAGGTCCTGGGTATTGGCGGCGCCGGGGGGCAGACTGGCTTTGGCGCCGGCGGCCTTGAGGCGCGCGATGCTGTCGTGAATATGACCGCGAACGTCCGGCGTGTCGTTGGCGGTGAGGGCCTGGCTGGCGAAGGTGTAGGCGGTGAGAGCTTCGTCGTTCTGGCCGAGAGCCTCGTCGACCTGGCCGAGGTGGTCGGCGGACTCGGCGATAAGGGAAGCGCGCCAGGTCGCGGAGATGAGGGGCTTGGCAGCTTCGGGGTTGCCCCCGCGGAAGAGGATCCAGCCGAGAGTGTCCCATGAGGCAACGAGGAGCTGAGCTTCGGCGAAGGTGCGGTTGTTGGCTTCCTGGGCGGAGATGGTGGCGCTCTTCTCTTCGAGAGCAGAGATGCTACGGCGGGAAGCGTCTTCAGCAGCCGCGAGGTCGATACCGGTTTCGCTGAGCGTGTAAGCAGCATTGTTGAGCAGCTCGGGATCGTCGGTACCGTTGATGACGGTTCTTGCGGCGGCCGCGGCTTCCTGATTGCGCTTGAGCAGAAAGAGCGTGTTGCAGATCTGGATGAGAACGTGGCGGTCGTCAGGATTTTGATCGGCGGCGGACTGCAGGGTTTTGAGCGCGGCGTTGTAATCGTGGGCAGAGTTCTGGAGCGAGGCGAGGTAGAGCGAAAGCTGCACGTTCTGGTGCTGGTCCAGATAGTGGCTGATGGTCTGGCGGGCCCCGAGAGAGTCGCCGGCTCGGGCCTGGAGGCCGGCGAGCGCACCGACGGCATTGGGGTTGTCGGGATGAGCGGCGATTTCCTTGCGGAAATCTGCGATGGCCTCGTCGTCGTTGCGCTCCAACATGGCGACGAATCCATACATGCTCCACAGATTTTCTTCGGTGGCGTTCTTTGCCTTGACTTTATCGAGGGCTTCCTTTGCGCCGCCCATGTCGCCGTTGCGGAGGAGACTCTGCGCGAGGGTCATGAGATCGGAGACGGAGGCGTTGTCGGGGATGACTGCCGTGGAAGGCGGCGGCGGGGCAGGCTTGCTGGTGGGGATGAGGATGGTGGTGATTTTGGGCTCGGAGCCGGATTGGGGCGACGTGGGTACGGCGACCGACTTTGCGGTTTCAGCCGGAGGTTTGTTGACGGTGAGTGTGAGCTTTTTGGGGGGCGGGATGAGCTGGATCCAGTTTTCGCTTTCGAGGCTGGCGTCTTTGGTGAAGGCCTGGTATTGCTTCCAGTCGGATTTAGGAAGCTTGCTTTTGAGAACAGTGACTGTGCGCTCGACGGTGAGCTGCTTGCCGTCGAAGCGGTAGGTTTTGTCGAAGGTGGCGAAGCCGGTTTTGACGTGGATCGGGTCGGGCGGGTCGACGCGGTAGCCGTCAGGCAGCTGGATGGTGGAGCTGGCGACGAGGGTGCGGGGCGCGCCGAGCTGGATGTCTTCCTGGGGTTGGGTGGCGTCGCTGCCGAGAGTGGTGAGATCGAGTGCGGGAAAGAGGGGCACAATGCGGAGGTTGTCCCAGTCGCCGTAGGGATGCTTCGCGTAGTCGTACGTGACGGTGATGGGCAGGAGAAGTTATCGATATTCGTGAAGTGGGTGGCGCTGGTGGTGCCGCCAAATCCAGTCATGGAGGAGATATATTGCGAGGCTCTGTCCCACTCGGCGGGTGCGATGCCGATGGCAAGAGCGCGGACGACGATCTCATCGTCGTCGTGGTAGGTGGCCTGTATGTGGCCGGCGAGTTTGCCGTCGGCGTCGAGCGTGGCATTGGCGGTGAAATTCGCGGTGAAGGGCCAGGGCGCGGCGGCGGGCGTGGTGGCGAGTTCGGCGGGCGCGCTGGCGGGGACGAGGAGTGCTTTCTGGTCGCGAATCTGCGAGACGAGATAACGGTAGGGCGATACGGAGGGCGTGCTGTCGAGCCAGATGCGGCCGGTGGGGAGTTCGACCGTAGTGATGACGTGATTGAAGACGGCCGGTGAAGGGACGTCGGGCACGGGCGCAATGCCTGCGCCGATAAGAGCGGGAGCAGTGGTGAATCCTTTGGCGTGGAGGAGGGCTTCGAGGAGGGTGTCCTTATCCTTGCAGTCGCCGTACTGGTTAGCGAGGACCTCGGCGGCGGAGTGAGGCTGATAGCGGCCGACGCCGAAGTCGATGCCGACGTAGCGGGTTTTGGTGGAGACAAAGTCGTAGAGGGCGCGGATCTGGTCGTCGGGGGTTTTCGCGTCTTTGGTCAACTCGTCGGCGCGGGCGCGGAGGGCGTCGTTGGGCTGCGACTGGCTGAGGGCGAGAGAGCGGTACCAGTCGCCGACTTCGGCCCAGGAGTGGAAGGTGGTCCAGGCGACGGAGGGAAGCTTGCGGCCGTCGGCGTCCTCGTCGGGATCTTTGGGCGGAGTGGATTGAGCGGCATCGTCGGCGTTGGGTTTGGGAGGGGGGATGAGCTGCGGGACGGTCCAGACGTACGTGCGGAGTCCGTCGTGCTGGGAGACAGTGGGTTTGTGGTTGGGGCTCCAGACCTGGACATATTTGTTGGCCGGGATTTCGAGGGTGAGGGTCTCGTTGCGAACGATGACGGAGCCGGGAACGGTGAAGTGATGCGCTCCCCAGAACTGGGCGGGAGCTTCGGCCTTATCGATGGCGAAGCGGGCTTCGTACTCGAGGGTGTCGCCGACGGAGAGCGAGCGGACAGGGAGGTGCTTCTCCTTGAGATCGCTGTAGAGCGGGGCTTCGCGGGTGACAGCGGCGGCCATGTCCATCGCGTCGGTGGGCGGCGTGTCGACAGTGGTGCCGTCGGGCTTGTAGACGCGGACGATCTGGATGGTGGGGGTTTCGTTGGCGGAGGCGTAGCTGAGGGAGAGGACGCCGAACTGCTGCGCTGCTCCCTGGGACTGGACGCGGACGACAACGTGGATGTCGCGCTCGCCGGTGCCGTCGGCGTGCATGCGGTACGTGGTGTCGTAGCGCTCGAAGACGAGGGCCTGATCGGAGAAGGACGGGGTGGCGGGGAGTGGAACGATTTTGGCGGCGGGCGCCGCCTTTTGCGCGGAAGAGACGAGGGGAAGAAGCGAGACAAACAGGGCCGGGAGCAAGCGCGAGCGCGACATACGCGGGTAGGTTAATACGGTTTGTGAAAATTACCAGACCCTTTCGTGGGATGGGGAAGGCGGCGGGCGCATCGTGGTGATTCCGGGAAAGGAAGAGGGGGCAGGGCGCAGAAAGCTTACGGAGCTGTAAGGCGCGCGCAATCCGATGGTTAGTTGCGACCCCTACGCTGGAGGAGGCGCATCCTAGATGAAAAACCGGATCGGAAACCTGCGTGGAACTGCGGAAGAGGCGCTGCGAGTGCCGTGCAGCATGGTGTGCTGTGGGACACAGGCCGGCGAAGAGAGCCTGAAGTATTCATGAACTGGATGAATCGCAGACAGAGCGGATGGCCAAGCCCTGCGGGCGGGAGTTGGCCGCGCCTGGCGGGATTTCTCGTGGTGGTGATGTCGGCGGCGGCGCTGAGCGCGCAAACGCTGAAGTACACGAAGCGTCCGGATGCGGTGCATGGCGAGACGGTGTACCGGTCCGGATGCATCGCGTGCCATGGCGATCGGGGCGCGGGCGCGGCGCCGACGAGCACGGAGTTTGTGCGGCCGGATACGTTTCCGGATTTCACGCGATGCGATCAGACGACGCCGGAACCGGACATCAACTGGAAGGCAACGATCGTGCATGGCGGCCCGGGGTTCGGGCTCTCGACGATCATGCCGGCGTTCGGGGAGTTGCTGTCGGATGAGGACATCAATGATGTGATTGCTTATCTGCGGACGATGTGCACGAATCCGCACTGGCCGCGGGGCGAGCTGAACCTGCCACGCGCGATCGTGACGGAGAAGGCTTTTCCGGAAGATGAGTTCGTGCTGTCGACGGCGGCGAATGCCAGCGGAGCGCCTGGGTTCACGACGGACTACATCCACGAACAGAGCTTTGGCGCGAAAACTCAGCTTGAGGTGGATCTGCCGCAACACGACGAGGATCAGAATCACCAGTGGCAGAACGGCATTGGCGACATCACGTTCGGGCTGAAGCGGGTGTTGTGGTCGAGTCTGCGCACGGGATCGATTGTGGCCGTGCAGGGCGGCGTGCTGCCGCCGACGGGGGACAGCAAGCGCGGGTTCGGCGCGGGGACGACGACGTTTGAGCCGTTCGTCTCGGCCGATCAGTTGTTCAGGACCAATACGTGGGTGCAGTTCCAGATGGGCGCGGAGCTGCCGGTGGATCCGAAGAAGTCGCCGCAGTCGCTGTTCTATTACACGGCGCTGGGACAGACGCTGGCCGGAGATCACAGGCTGGGGCGACAGTGGAGTCCGATGGTGGAGTTCCTGGCGAACCGCGATCTGCTGGACGGTGCGAAGACAGACTGGGATGTGCTGCCAGAAATGCAGGTGACGCTCAGTAAGCGGCAGCACATTCGCGTGGATCTGGGGTACCGGGCGCCGTTCATCAATACGGCGGGGCGGCAGGGGCAGGTGGACTTCTACATCCTGTGGGACTGGGCGGACGGCAAGTTCTGGGAGGGCTGGTGATGCGGCGGGCGTTTTGGGTAGCGGCCTCTTCCCTGCTGCTGTTGGCTGCACCACTGGTGGCGCAGGTGCATGCGAACGACAAGGATTTCAAGACGGACTTCCGCACGTCGGATCGCTGCGTGGCGTGCCACAACGGATTGAAGACGCCGACCGGCGAGGATATTTCGATCGGGTTCGAGTGGCGGGCGAACATCATGGCGAACTCGTCGCGGGATCCGTACTGGCAGGGCAGCGTGCGGCGCGAGTCAATCGACCATCCGGAGTCGAAGGGTGCGATCGAGAACGAATGCTCGACTTGCCACATGCCGCTGACGCACTTCACGGCGCAGGCGGAGGGCAGGCAGGCGGAGGTGTTCTCGCACCTGCCGTTGAGCGATGTGACGAGTAAAGATGGCCCGGCTGCGGATGGGGTGTCGTGCTCGGTGTGCCATCAGATTGAGAAGGCGCGCCTGGGGACGCCGGAGTCCTACAACGGGAACGTGGTGTTTGCGAGCACTGCGGACGCGCACGATCGGCCGGAGTATGGGCCGTTCGACGTGGACCACGGGCATCAGCGGGTGATGCAGTCGTCGACGAACGGAATGGTGCCGACGCTGGCGGCGCATATCCGCGACGCGGCGCTGTGCGGGAGCTGCCACACGCTGAAGACGCAGGCGCTCGCGGCCGGCGGGAAGGAGATTGGATCGCTGCCGGAACAGATGCCGTATGTGGAGTGGCTGCACAGCGATTACACGAAGACGCGGACGTGCCAGGATTGCCATATGCCGGAGGTGACGGAGGCGGCGGCGGTGACGGCGGTGTTTGGTCCGCTGCGGGAGGGGATGCACCGGCACACGTTTGTGGGCGGGAATTTTTTGCTGGAGGCGATGCTGCACGACTACCACGGCGATCTGCACGTGGCGGCTTTGCCGCAGGAGCTGGAAGCTGCGCGGGCAAGGACGGAGGAGTTTCTACGGACGCAGGCGGCGCGGGTGACGCTGGAGAAGCTCGGCATCGGAGACGGGCGGTTGTCGGTCGCGGTGAGGGTCGAGAATCTGACGGGGCACAAGCTGCCGACGGCGTA
>PMAM01000051.1 GCA_003152595.1 Acidobacterium sp. | reverse complement strand
CGCTGAAGTGCAGCAGCGCGGCGAAATAGACCAGGATCACGACCGCAATGAACGACCACAGCAACAGCAGGAACTTCCCCTGGTGGAGCAGATACGTCTTGCATGTCTCCCAAATGATCTGCGACACGTCTTTCATCGCGCGGTGCGCTGGCAGACCCTTCAGGTGAACGTACATAAAGAAGCCGAAAACCATGCCCAGAATGCAGGCCAGAGGCCCGAACATGAGCAGGCTGTGGCCGTTGAATCCCCAATAGTGAACCTGGCGCAAATCCGGCAGCTGCAGATTGGCTTCGCCGCCAGTCGATTCTTGTGCAAAAGCTGCGCCCTGACCGAGCACCATCAGTGTGGCCATCGCGCCGGCGAATTTCGCCCAGCGCCGCGAAAACAAAACAGTCTTCATTCGCCCGCTCGTGAAAAGACAGGCCGCCATGAGCGATAAGGCGCTCACAGCAAGAAAAAACCACACCCCGGCGTTAGCTGACACACACCCTCCAAAAAGTCAGTTTTTAGCTCTCCGCGACCGGTGTCCCGAGCGCGCTCAGGAACTGTATCACGGCAACACGAGAGCTTAACAGACGATTCCCATTCTCGCATGTGATGGGGAATACAGGCCTTAGATCGTGTCATCGGCACGGTACGATGGTTACCCGGCGGCCCCTGACACAAAGTTCCCGGGTAGCGATTAGCGGGGTGCAATCGGGGACTCAGCGCACCAGCACAACATCAAGAAAACGAGGCCCATGCACCCCGCGAATGCGGGTCATTTCGATGTCGGCGGTTGCTGAGGGGCCGGAAATAAAGGTAAGAGGATGCGCGGCGAAGGGCGCGAGGCGATCGATGGCTTCCGGTACCGTTTCGACAATCTGCCTGGCGCGAACGACGCAGAGATGACGATCCGGCAACAGAGTGAGCCGCCGCGCGCCTTCGCCTGGACCGTGGGTCAGAACAATGGATCCCGTAAACGCGATCGCAACCGCGCATAAGGTCACGATGCCGTCGCACGCATTCAGTTCGTCGAGGCTGGCCGTCCGCTCCGGAATAAAAGCGAAGTCGCTCGGCAGAATTTCCGCGGGCAGGCCATCCGCGGCGATAACGTTCTTCTGGTTGTGCTCTCGCAGAACAGAGACGATCGTCCTGGGCAGGGAAGCAGCGTCGGTTTCGACGACATGTGTGTCGTAATCCCTGAGTCGCTCTTCGAGCAGTCGCAGGCGGCCTTCCGCATCGAGGATCCCTTTGCGCATGTAGGTGCGCGGGATCGCGGCGTAGTCCGCAACGGGATCGGTCTGCGTGCGGACGGCGGAGCGGATGCGGTCGAGGATCGCTGCGCGGTCGTCAGCCATGGGAGGTGTCCTCGGCGATCCTGCGTGCGGCGTGGAGCGGAGCCGCGGGGTCCCCGCTGGGTGCGTTCTTCGCCCGTTGTTTCCACCATTCCCGAAAGGTCTGCGACGGCAGCGCGCGCAGATCGCGGACCCGCGTCCAGTTGCCGAGCATGCCGGGCAGATTCCGCATCCATCCATGCGAAACCAGCGGCCACTGCGCGATGCGCCCCAGGCGTTGCGCCGCCTCGAAGCGCGTGCGGCTGGTAAAGATCATTGCAGCCGTCTTCATCGCCAGCGCTTCCGGATCGAGCGCCGACTTTTGCTCCCGTACGACCCGCCCGCGCAGATGAATGAGCACTTCGGGGATATTGATTTTCACCGGACAGACTTCGTAGCACGCTCCGCACAGCGACGACGCAAACGGCAGCGACTGGCCGTGCCGCATTTGTAACAGCTGCGGTGTCACAATAGCGCCGATCGGCCCCGAATAGCTCGACCCGTACGCGTGTCCCCCGGTCTGGCGATACACCGGGCAGGTATTCAGGCAGGCTCCGCAGCGGATGCAGTGCAGCGTCTGCCGCGCTTCTTCATCGGCAAGAATTCCCGTCCGCCCATTGTCCAGCAGCACCACATGGAAATGCTGCGGCCCATCGCCCGGCCGCACGCCCGTCCACAGCGAGTTATAAGGATTCATNNTTGCCCTCCGACTCCACGATGCAGACGCTGCCCGTCTCCGCGATCAGGAAATTCGCGCCGCTGATGCCGATCTGCACGCGCAGGAACTTCTCGCGCAGGTAATGCCGTGCCGCCGCGGTCAGTTCCTCGGGATCGTCGCTGAGGTTGGGCAGGTTCATCCGCTCGCGGAAGATCTGCCGCACCTGGCTGCGGTTTTTGTGAACCGCGGGCGCGACGATGTGCGACGACTTGTCGCCGCCCAACTGAACGATCACCTCGGCCAGGTCGGTCTCGTGCGCGCGAATGCCTTCCTGTTCCAGCGCCTCGTTCAGCCCGATCTCTTCCGACGTCATCGTCTTGATCTTGATGACCTCGTCGCCGCCGTACTGCTTCACCAGGCCGACGATGATCCGGTTCGCCTCATCGGCGTCGCTCGCCCAGTGCACGTGGCCGCCCGCAGCTATGCAGGCCTTCTCGAATTGCTGGAGGTAGTAGTCGAGATGGCGCATCGTATGCGCCTTGATCGCGCTTCCGGCCGTCCGCAGCTCCTGCCAGTCCGGCGTCTCGGCGACCACTATGCCGCGCTTCCGCGTGATCACATCGGTCGCATGGCGAACATTCTTGCGCAGCTGCGCATCTTCCAGCAGCGGCAGCGCCGCCTTCTGGAACGACGGAGCGTGGTCGGCCTCGCTGACCCGAATCGTCATGCGCCCGCTCCTTCCATCACAGCGTCAGACTCGGTCGGCGCCAGAATTTCCGCGATGTGCGCCATCCGTACGCCGGCCCGCGCCCGGTGCAGCCCGCCAAAGATATGCATCAGGCACGACGTATCGACCGCCGTTACGACCTCCGCCCCGGTATTTTCGACGTCCCTCATCTTGTCGGCCAGCATCGCCGCCGAAATGTCACCCATCTTGATTGCAAACGTTCCCCCAAAGCCGCAGCAGCGATCGATATTCGGCAAATCGACCAGATCGATCCCCCGCACCTTACGTAACAGCCGCAGTGGCGTATCCCCGAGGTGCAGGCTGCGCTGCGAGTGGCAGCTTGCGTGATAGGTCACGCGGTGCGGAAAGTACGCGCCAACGTCCTCCCGTCCCAGCCGATGCACCAACAGCTCGGTCAGCTCGTAGACGCGCGGCAGCAGTTCATCGACCGCCCGCGTCAACCCCGTATCGCCCGTCTCAGCCGCCATCTTCGGATAATGATCCCGCATCATGGCCACGCACGACGACGACGGTACGCACACCGCCTCCGCATCCTTATAGATGTCCACGAAGCGCCGCATCAGCGGCATCGCGTCCCGCTGATACCCGGTGTTGTAATGCATCTGCCCGCAGCAGGTCTGCTCCGGATCGAACTCGACCGTGTGGCCGAGCCGCTCCAGCAGCCGCACCGAGGCCTGGCCCGTGGCCGGGAAGAGCGTGTCGTTATAGCAGGTGATGAACAGCGAGATGCGCAAACGTGGCGGCTCCGAAGTCTCCTCATCATCGCACCACATCGCCCGCCTTGAAACAAATTCCGTCCTGGAATGCGGTACGAAAGAGCTGCCCTACTGCCGCTTCTCCTTCGCAATCCATGCCGTGATCTGTGCATCCAGCACGTCCAGCGGCAGCGGACCCTCGTCCAGCACAGCATCGTGGAACTTGCGGATGTCGAACTTCGCGCCCAGCTCCCGCTTCGCTCGCTCGCGCAGCGCCAGAATCTTCATCTGTCCCATCTTGTAGGCCAGCGCCTGGCCCGGCCACGCGATGTACCGATCCACCTCGCTGGCGATGTTCGGGTCGTCCATCGCCGTGTGCTCGTGGAAATAGTCCACCATCTGTTGCCGCGTCCAGTGCTGGCGGTGCACGCCGGTATCGACGACCAGCCGCACCGAGCGCCACATCTCGTTTTCCAGCCGCCCGTATTCGCTGTACGGATCCTGATAGAACCCAACTTCTTTCCCCAGCCGCTCCGCGTAGAACGCCCACCCCTCCGAATAAGCGTTGTAGTCGCCGAACTTCCGGAACTCCGGCGTGTCCGTCAGCTCCTGCGCGATCGAGAACTGCATGTGATGCCCGGGCACGCCTTCATGATAGGCAATCGCCTCAACATTCAGCACCAGCCGGTGCGTTGGGTCATTTTCGTTCACGTTGATGTATCCCGGCCGGCTCCCGTCCGCCGCTCCCGGTGAATAATCTGCCGGTGGCGCCGAGGGCTCGCGGAACGCCTCCATCGGAATCACTTCAAGCTTCGTCTTCGGCAGATGTCCAAACTGCAGTGGCAGCTTCGCCTCCATCTGTTCGGCGTAATGCTTGTAGAGATCGAAGAACTGCTGTCCCGACTTGCCGTACAGGTCCGGGTCCTTGCGGATGTGCTCGTTGAAGCTCTTCAGGTCGTGGTAGCCCTGCGACTCGGCCAGCTTCAGCATCTCCGCTTCGATCTGCGCCACCTGTCTCACGCCCATGGCGTGAATCTGCTCCGGTGTCAGGTCGGTGGTGGTCTGCTGGCGAACCGCAAAGCGATAGCGGGCCGCTCCATCGTGCAGCGCCCACACGCCCGGATCGGTCCTGCCCTGCGGTGCATAGTCATCTTTCAGAAATGCAGCGAACTTCGCGTACGCCGGATTGACCTCGTTCCGGATCGCGCCCTCGATCGCCAGCGTCAGCCGCGCCTGGTCCGAGGGTGAGAAGTCCTTCGGGAACTTCTGCAACGGCTCGGCAAACACGCTGCTGGTCAGTGGTTTCTTCGCGATGTCGTCCGTTTGTGCCGCGGCTTTCTCCAGCAGGTACTTCGGCTGCATCAGGTGATCCGCCATGCCCTGGCGCATATTCGCCGTGACCTGCTCCAGTACCTGCGGAATGCCATGCAGCCGCGCGAGGTAGTTCTCGTAATCCTTCACCGTCCTCAGCGGCATCTGCGTCATCACGCCAGGAATGCCCAGCTGGATGCCGTTCATCTGGTCGACCGGCATCTCCCAGCTCTTGAACCGCGCCTCCTCCACGGCCTCGCGCAGCTGACGCAGCATCAGCGTCCTGTTCAGAACCTCCTGCTCGGGGAATCCTGCCGTATCGATCGCCTCAAAGACACGGATCTCCTGACGTGCGTGCTGCGTTTCCCGTTCCTGTTCTGCAGCGGAGTAGTCGCTCCAGCGGTCGTTGTAGCGCGGATCCCCGATCCCGGTCGCCAGCTCCGGGCTCGTGCGCAGGGTGTATTGCCACTCCTGATCGAGCGCATCGCGCAGCTTTGCGCGACGGGCGGCGAGGTTTGAGGTCTGAGCGAAACCACAGCCAGCAAAGGCGGAAAGCAAAAGCACCACAAGCAGCCAGGTGGGGCGCGGGTTGTACATGCGGCGGACTCCGGAACAGGATGGTTCAGGGCAAANNATGGATGTGGGCACAGGCGGCACGCGCGCCGTTCTGGTGAACGAAAAGGGGCACGTCGTTGCCGAAGCCTCGGCGGAGCATCAGCCGTTTCGGGTGCCCCACCCCGGCTGGGCAGAGCAGGACCCCGAGGACTGGTGGCGCGCCGCGCAGCAGGCGATCCGCGAAGTGGTCGCCGCTGCAAAAGGTGCCACCGTCGACGCGGTCGGCCTCACCGGCCAGATGCACGGCGCCGTCATGCTCGACAANNGAGCCGCAGTGCGAGTGGCTCACGAATCAGTTCGGCGGCGGCGATGTGGGCCGCAAGAAGCTCATCGAGCTCACCGCCAATCCCGCGCTGCCCAACTTCACGCTGACCAAGCTGCTCTGGGTCCGCGATCACGAGCCGGACATCTTCGCGAAGATCGCCCACATCATGTGCCCCAAGGATTACGTGCGCTACCGGCTCACCGGCACCTACGCCATCGATGTGCACGAGGCTTCGGGCACCCTTCTGCTCGACGTCACGAACCGCATCTGGTCGAAGGAAGTCGCGAAGGTCGCCGGTATCCCGGAGAGCTGGCTGCCGCAACTCTTCGAGTCACCCGAGGTTTGCGCGACGATCAGCGACGAAGCCGCGAAGCTCTCCGGGCTCCGCTCCGGCACGCCCGTCGCCGCCGGAGCGGGCGACCAGGGCGCAGGCGCAGTCGGCATGGGCATCCTGCAGCCAGGCTCCGTCTCCGCCACCATTGGAACCTCGGGCGTGGTCTTTGCTGCGACCGCCGCGCCCACCAAAGACCCACTCGGCCGCCTGCACACCTTCTGCCACGCCGTTCCCGGCCGCTGGCACGTGATGGGCGTGACCCAGGGGGCGGGCTTGTCTCTGCGCTGGTTGAAGGAAACCCTCGCCCCCGATCAAAGCTACGACGACCTGACTACCGCCGCTGCGAAGGTCCCCGCCGGCAGCGACGGCGTGCTCTGGACGCCGTATCTCTTCGGCGAGCGCACCCCGCACCTCGACCCCACCGCGACCGCGGCCTTCGTCGGCATCACTTCAACCACCACCCGGGCCCACATGACGCGCGCGGTGCTGGAAGGCGTCGCCTACTCGCTCAAGGACAGCTTCACGCTCTTCTCCGAACTCGGCATTCCGCTCAAAGCGGTGCGTCTCGGCGGAGGCGGCGCGCGCGGCCCGCTGTGGCGCGAGATCCAGGCCAACATCTACGGCTACGCCTGCGAGCGGCTTACGGCGGAGGAAGGCGGAGCCTTTGGCGCAGCGCTGCTGGCTGGCGTCGGGGCAAAACACTGGCCCGATCTCGAAGCCGCCTGCGCCGCGGGCATCACCGTCGCCGAGACGATCCACCCGAAACCGGACCTGGTCCGGCGCTATGCTCAGGGGTATGCAGGCTTCCGCAAGGTCTACCCGGCGCTGAAGGGGATTCGGGGGTAGAAAAGGGGCGGGGAGGGGGGTAGAAGGGGTTCTGCCGCGTAAGTATATGATTCTGCAGGAGCTGGCGTTTTGCGCGAGGCTCTACCAATATGAATCTGAAGTACTTGCGGGTATCTATTTTGGAATGAAATTGGTGGAGGGTTCTCCCAGGGTACTGGATGTGCACCCCGTCTCGTAGAGGCAATACCGCTGGATAACATGATGAGTTGGATTGCGTGAGAATAAGGCCATGCTTCCGATCGCCAAACTCATTGCTCTGGCGCTCAGCATTCTCTCGTTGTACCTGCTCATGGCGCATGCGTTTTTCGTGCCCGGCACGTCGTGGGGCGACCGCCTGCTGGACGGACTCGGCACACTGGGTCTCGCGGGCACCGTTTGCTTCGCCAGCGGCCTGCTCTTCGAGATTCCGAGCCGCAAATTCGACCCTGAGCCCACGCCGCCCCTGATGCGGACGCTGCCCGTGCAACTCTTCTTCTGGGGCGTAGGCGTCATGGCGGTGATGTTCCTGCTGTCGTGGTTCCTGGCGGAGTATTTCGTGCCGATGATCTGGAAGAACCAGCCGTATTGACAAGACTCGCGATCAAAGCGAACGGAGGCCTCGCATTCCCACCTTGGTTGCGCCAACAACTGGCGCAACCAAGGATGGGGCACTCATTTGTAAGGCGGTGGGAAAGCCGAGGGCCTCATTCTTTGCAATGTTTGTCGGTGTTTTACAATGACCGTATGCGGATCGCGAAGACCGTTTCGATAACCTTGCCCCCCGACCTCCACGTCAAAGCTCAGGAAGTGGCCGAGCGCGAGCATCGGACTCTTAGCGAGCTGTTTCGCGAAGCGCTTCGACGCTATATGGCGACCGATCCGGAATGGGATGCTTTGCTGCGTCGCACCCGCGCTACCGGAAAGGCACTGGGAATTGACAGCGAGGCGGATGTGGAGCGCCTCTCCGATGAATTTCGTCAGGAGCGTCGGCGCTCCATGGCGCGATGATCTGGTCGAACCAGGCATACTGACGCTTCGCTGAAACACTCGACCAACGGCGTTCGCAGACGGCCAAAATGGCCGCTGCTTGTTCTTGTATCAGGGCATGACTTCAGTCGTGCCGATACCGTCACCCGTAGACCGGGCTTTTAGCCCCTGCGGCTTTCCTCTTCTTCAGCGTTTCGAAACACCACGCAAACTCGTCTCCCTCAGGGACCAAACCCGCCCGCACGGGATTCTGCGCGATATATTCCCGATGTCGGCGAAGGTTCTCTTCACCCTCGACTCTGACCTCCGAGAATCCCCGCTGCCACACCTCGCCCGCACATCCCAGCTCTTTTCTCAGGCGGTACGAGAATCCGCCTTTGATGAACTGCATTGCTTTCTCAATTGAGATTCCGGGCCCAACCCTGATAAGCAAATGAAAGTGATCCGGCATCACGACGAAATCGAGAACCCGGAACCGATCTGCCGCGACGCAGGTACGCAATACATCAACGAGCAAAGCCGCAGATCGATCCGACTGCAGCAAACGCTTTCCCATGGTCGTCTTCGTCGTAACGAAGAAAGTTCGCGTGTGCTGTGGCGCATCGTGGCTCTCTGATCTGCGTGAAGGGATGGCCATGGCAGGGGCTGAAAGCCCTCTCTTTTTTTACGGCAAGGGCGGCACGACTGAAGTCATGCCCTGTTACAAAAGCTTCCAATAGATAAACCATAGTCACGGTACCGGCCATGAAAGCGCGGGGGGAGAACCCAACTGCCCTACAGCGCCTGACTCGCGTCGTCCAGCCGCTTCGTCCGCAGCTTCCGCCACATCCACCAGCCCAGGCCACCGAAGATGAGCACCAGCACCGACAGGGTCGCCGCCAGATGCTTCCTGGCCAGATCCCCAACCACATTCACGATCTGCGGACCGTACTTCACCACCAGCGCCGTCTCCACGCCAAAGCGGATCAGCCGGCCCGTAAATACCGCCAGCATGAAGTTCAGCGTCTGCATCTCGAAGACGCCCGCGCCAAACACAAACAGCTTCCACGGTGTTGGCGGCGGCATCAGCGACGGCACCATGATGGCCAGGAATTCCTGCTTCTCGAACTGCGTCCGCATCGATTCAAACCGCGCCCGATTCACCCGGTTGAGCAGGAACAACTCTCCACCGGCTCGGCCCACGTAAAACGGGATTAGCCCACCCAGCGTCGACCCCAGCGCCGCCAGCAGCGCGTAGACGTAGAAGTGCTGCCTGTCGTTCCAGGCCCACATGCCCATCAGTACATCGATGGGAATCGGAATCGATGCCGAGTCGATGAAGGACCCCAGCAGCACGCCCCACGGTCCCAGCGGAATCAGCCAGTGCTGGAGTTTGGTGATTTGTGCCAGAAGAGATTTCAGGCTGGTTCAACCTTTCCGTTCAACCCTTTCTCTCCTTTCGATGCGACGCGACGCCGGCCACGCCCTCGCCGCCATGTTCGGTCCTGCCCTCCAGCAGATCGAGCGCGTGCGGCAGCACCGGCAATGCCGCCAGCAGGGAACTGACCGCCCCAGCCGGACTCCCCGGCACATTCAGAACGAGCGCCGTCCGCAACGTCCCGCAGACGGCCCGGCTCAGGCTCGCCATCGGTGTTTCCCTCCGGCCCTCGGCGCGCATCAGCTCCGCCACCCCCTCCAGCAGGCGGTCGCACACCGCCCGCGTTGCTTCCGGCGTCACGTCCCGAGGCCCAATGCCGGTTCCCCCGGTAGTAACCACCAAACGGGCCATGTCCGCCGACTTGCGGATTGCGTCTTCGATCACCTCCCGCTCGTCTGGAACCGTAACGCGGGATATCGTCTCGAAACCGTTTGCGTCCAACGTACGGGCTAAAGCGGGACCGGAGAGGTCCTCCCGCTCGCCGCGTGCGCAGCTGTCGCTCACGGTGATCACAGCCGCAGTCCTGCGCGTAGATGCGTGAGATTCGTTCGTCACCTTTTCGATTGTACAAACAGCGGTAAGTCCCGCGATTTGATGAGAAAATAGACACGAGACCTCGTGGCGTTCCCGCGTCACCCGACCGGCAGCAAGCCGGGCCGGCGCACGACCGAAGGAAACCAGAACCACAGCAAGCAGGACCGAAGGAAGCGGAACCGAAGTCAGCGTAACGAAGTAAACCAGGAATGCCGATTCGCCTCAACCTCACCGATCCTCCGGCCCGCCCCGCCCCCGAGCCGGAATCCACACCGACCCAGTCCACGGGCGTCGCTGTCGACACTCTGCCTCCGGAGGAATCCGCGGAGTCGTCGCCCGGATCCGAGCGCCTGGCACCCTCCTTCAACGGCTCGGGTAATCTGCCGTCCTGGCGTCGCCGCAGTTACGAAGAACTCGACCCCACCGACCTGCTCCACATCATCGACGAGCTGGAGGGCAACCGCGGCTGGGCCAGCCTGCGCGAGAAGCTCTGGATCGCCCTCATCATCCACATGGTGGTGGCCTGGTACCTGCTCTACGGGCCCAAATACATCTACCACGTCCGCGTCGTCGACCCGTCGGTGATTTTGAAGCAGCGTGAGAAGGAGCTGACCTACCTCGACCTGCCTCCCGACGCGCTGAAGCAGGTCAAACCGAAGACCATGGCTCCGCTTTCCGACAAGGACCGCCAGGCGGAGACGCCCAAGCCGACGCTGGACCGTAAGACCCTCGAGGAATTGCAGGCGATGAAGCGCGCCGGTCCGCCCGAGCCGGCCCCGCAGCCCAGCCAGCAGCCGGCCGCGCCCGCCGCGCCAGCGCAACAACAGTCTCAGGTGGCGGAGCAGCATCCGCCTACGCCGCCTGCCCAGCCTCTGCCGCAGAACAATGCGGCGAAGCTCGAAGCTCCGCCGATGGCGCCGCAGCCCAACTTCCGCTCCGGCAGCGCGGCGAATCCCAACGAGCAGCTGCAGCAGGCCATGCGCCAGGCCATGCAGGGCCGCGGCCAGTACGGCGGCGATGACGGCGCCAACGCGCCCTCGCAGCATTCCGGTCTCAACGGCAATGTCGACGTGCTGAGCGACACGATGGGCTGGGACTACGGCCCCTATGTCCAGCGCGTCGTTTGGGATACCGAGCACGCCTGGTGGCCGATCATCCCCGAATCCGCGCGCCCGCCCCTCGACAAGCAGGGCAAGGTGATGATCCGGTTCAAGATCAATCCGGATGGCAGCGTGCGCGACATGATGCTCGAAGGACCCTCGGGCGATGTCGCCCTCGATCGCGCCGCATGGGCCGGCATCACCGGCGCCTCGCCCTTCCCGCCCATCCCAAAAGCGTTCAAGGGGCCGTTTCTCGAACTGCGCTTCTACTTCCTCTACAACATCCGTCCCGGAGACGAATAGCCGTGGCCGCACCGACGGAGCCCGAACCTCGGGAGCCGCTGCGCGATCACGCCCGCATCCGCCGCCAGCAGATCATCGGCATCCTGCTGGTCGCTGCGGCGATCCTGGTGTTTACGCTCCTGCGCGCGAACTGGCACGATCTGTTTCCGCAGGGCTGGTGGCGCTGGTAGGCTGAAACCGAGGATACGATCCTGGCCGCGAAGAAGAAATCCGGTTCCGATTCCACGCCGCCTCCGATGACGCCTGAACGACTCAAAGCGCAGGAGTCGATTCGCGAACTCTTCGGCACTGTTGTGTGGGAAGGAAATCTTGCGGAATCGCGCCAGGGCCGTTTCCCTTTGGAGGGTATCGAACTTCGGCGGATGCCCCCACTACGCCGCAGGCGCTTCTGAACGCTGACAACTGAACGCCGGACTTTACAAGCAATCCCCGGAGTGTCCGGCATCGTCCTTCCTGCGATCCTCATCGTGACAGGAGACGAGTACGATGAACACAGCCGCCATGCTTACCGAAGACCAGTCCTGGGCTGCAGTCCTGGCCCGTGATCCCGCAGCCGATGCGGAGATGGTCTACGCCGTCACCACCACCGGAGTCTTTTGCCGGCCCACCTGCCCCAGCCGCCGCCCCTCGCGCGCCAACATCGTCTTTTTTCCCGACCCGGCCGCCGCCCAGGCCGCTGGATACCGCCCCTGCCGCCGCTGCCGTCCGCAACAGCGCCACGTCGACGCGGGCCTGGTCGAGGCCGTCTCGGCCACCCTGAAGCGCAATCGTCCGGCCACTCTGGCCCAGCTATCCCGCATGACCGGCCGCAGCCCCTTCACCGTCGAGCGCACCTTTAAGCGTGTCCTCGGACTCACGCCCGCCCAGTACCAGCGCCAGCAGCGCGCCGCCTCGTTTCGAAAAGAGTTGACTGGCGGCTCGACCCGCATCACCGATGCCATCTACGACGCCGGCTACTCCGGCCCTGGCCGCGCCTATGAGAACACCCAGCTCGGCATGGCTCCCGGCAAGTATCGTGCCGGAGGCCGCGACGCCCGCATCGGCTACGCCATCGGCGCGAGCCCGCTGGGCAAGATCCTCATCGCCGCCACCGAGCGCGGCCTCTGTTCGGTGATCCTCGGCGACAGTGATGCGCATCTCGTCCGCGATCTCCGCGTACAGTTTCCTCAGGCGAAGATCGAGCCCGAGCCGAGCCTCGCTCCGCATCTCGAGGGAGTCCTGTCGCAGTTCACGGAACACCCGGCTGCGCTCGACCTGCCGCTNNGTCATCCCCTGTCACCGCGTGATCGGCAGCGACGGCAAGGCTACGGGTTATCGTTGGGGCGTGGAGAGAAAGAAGAAGCTGCTGGAATTGGAGGGCGCCAGGGCTAACCGCTGACTGCTGGCGGCTCAGCTTCAGTTCACATCGTCCCCGATGGTCACCGTCACCGGCGGGTTCGTGGTCAGCTGCGCATCCATGATCAGCGCCGTTCTCACCTGGCCCGCCATGAACTGAATCGGCGTGCTTGCGGAAGGCGTTTTCGTCACGCCCGTCGGCGTCACCACGATGGTGTAGCTCCCGGCGAGGATGTTGGTGTAGCCCTCCACCGCTTGCGGAGCCACAGCCGTATACAGCGGTTTCGAGTCCGCGAGAACACTGCCGTCCGGCACCAAGTAAATGTCCACCGCGCCGGCCTTCAGCGCCTGCTGCAGAAACCGGATCGAGAAGTATCCCGCCGGAGCCGCCGCCGGCTGATCCGTCAGGATCGACGCGGTATAGCCTTTGCCGGAGTCGGTAATGAAAATCGAATGCTGTTCCGAAACCAGGAACTGCCCGCTCACCTGCGTCCCTGCCTTCGTTGTGCCCGCCGGATAGACATACGCTGTCGCATTCTCCGGCGGCAGAAAAGCGTAGTTCGTAAATGTCGCGGCTCCGATATTCGTCGCGATCGGCGTGGTCGCAATGTCCACATCCAGGGCCGGTGCGTTATACGAGGCGTCGATCACCCGCACCTGCGTCTGCGATGGCGACGAGTTCTGCACGCTCTGGCAGCCGAGCAGAGGCAGCGCCGCCACAACCACACTGGCAGCGAGGCGCAACCAGAAATCTCTGCGATGCATGCCCGCCATAGCCGGAGTCTGCTGACTGAAACTTTGAAGAAGTGCTCTCATCTTACTGGCGCGTTCCGCTGCCGCAGCAGGAATCCACACCTACAGTTCTGCCACAAATGGGGGAGCAACCAGGGACCTCGGGGCGCGAATCCACTGACGAAAGTACTGTCTCGCAACAAACTGCGGGGGCCCGTTCTCCCGAAACCCGATCGAGGCCGTGCGTATACTGCTTCCGTCATGCTCTCTGCCACAATTTCCCGCTCTGCGATAGCCTCCTTCTCTCTCGCCCTGGCCTTTGCCGGCGCCGCACTGGCCCAGAACCCCTCTTCCTCCCCGACCGCGCCGGCACAAACGCCGTCCGCACCCGCCACATCCGCGGCTCCGGCAGCTCCGAAGATCGAAGATCAGGCCAGCTTCATCGTCGTCGGCGTTACGGTGCGTACCAACAATGCGGCGGANNTCGTCGTCTACAGCGACTACGCCACCGATTACACCGGCGACTACAATTACACGCTCGGCTATAAGGTGACGTCGGCGGACAAAGTTCCCGACGGCATGGTGGCGAGGACCATCCAGGCCGGCAGGTACGCCGTCCTCGACTCCGACCAGGGACCGCCGCAGCAAGTCATCGGCGCCCTCTGGCAGCGCATCAATTCCATGACCCCGCAGCAATTCGGCGGAGCGCGCACCTACCAGAGCGACTTCGAAACCTACGCCGATGTGACCAACTGGAACGACATGCATATGACCGTGCACATCGGGCTGAAGTAGGCGGAAAGCTCACGCGGCTTTCTGCCTGATCAGCACGGTCGGCCGGTATCCCATTGGTCCTGTACCCTGCACGCTGTACCCTGTAACCTTTTCTTATGATTCAGGTCCAGCTTCCCGACGGATCCGTGCGCGAAGTTCCGTCCGGCACCACGCCCTTGTCCATTGCTGAGAGTATTTCGCCGCGCCTCGCGCAGGCCTCGATCGTCGCGCGCATTCGACCCCTCAAAGCCGCTGCCGCCGCAATGTCGCCCAACGCGACCGGCGAAGCTGCGATGTACGCCGCCGAAGACACCCACGCCGAACGCCTCGTCGATCTTTCGACGCCGCTCCAGGAAGACGTTGCCCTCGAACTGCTCACCGACAAAGCTCCCGACGCGCTCAAAGTCCTGCGCCACTCGGCCGCCCACGTGATGGCCACCGCGGTCACCGAGCTGTTTCCGGAAACAAAGCTCGGCCACGGCCCCGCAACCGAGACCGGCTTCTTCTATGACTTCTGGCGCCCCACGCCCTTCACGCCCGACGACCTCAAGCTGATCGAAGGCCGCATGGCCGAAGTGGCTGCGCGCGATGAAAAGTTCGTCCGCGAACTCGAGCCGCGCGAGAAGGGCCTCGAAGAATTCAAAACCGGCAACGACTTCATGAAGGTCCACTTCGTGGAGAAGTTTACCCAACCCGGCGAAGAAATCTCCCTCTACCGCAACGGCAAGTTCGTCGACTTCTGCCGCGGCCCGCACGTGCCCTCCACCGGCCGCGTGAAGGCCTTCAAGGTGATGAGCCTGTCGGGTGCGTATTGGTTGGGCGACGAGAAGAACCCGCAACTCCAGCGCATCTACGGCACGGCGTTTTTCTCAAAGAAAGACCTCGACGACTATCTCGAACGCATCGAAGACGCGAAGCGCCGCGACCACCGCCGCCTCGGCAAGGAACTGGAACTCTTCACGGTCAGCGAAGAAGTCGGCGCAGGCCTCCCGTTGTGGCTCCCCAAAGGCGCAACCATTCGCCGCCTTCTCGAGGACTACATTCTCGGCCTCGAGCGCGAACTCGGCTACCAGCACGTCTACACCCCCGACCTCGCCAAAGTGGACCTCTATAAGCGCTCCGGACACTGGGCGCACTACCACGAGGACATGTTCCCGCCCATGGACCTCGAGACCGAGCAGATGGTGTTGCGGCCCATGAACTGCCCGCACCACATCCTCGTCTACGAGGCCAAGCTGCACAGCTATCGCGATCTGCCCGTGCGCATCGCAGAACTGGGCACCATGTACCGCTACGAGCGCTCCGGCGCGCTCAGCGGCCTGAGCCGCGTCCGCTGCATGACGCTGAACGACGCGCACATCTTCTGTATGCCCGGCCAGATCAAGGAAGAATTTTCCAACGTGATGCAGCTCGTTGAGCGCACCTACAAAGACCTGGGCATCACGAAATACAGCTACCGCCTCTCGCTCCGCGACCCCAGGAACAAGGAGAAGTATGTCGACAACGACGCCATGTGGGAGCTGGGCGAGCGCGAGTTGCGCGAAGCCCTCGATGCTCTCGGCCTCAAATATCGCGAGAGCATCGGCGACGCCGC
>PMAM01000031.1 GCA_003152595.1 Acidobacterium sp. | reverse complement strand
CGGCCTCTGGTCGAGCATGTCCCTGTGGCAGAAGGCTGTCGTCGCCGTGGTTGGGGCCTGCATGGGGCGTGTGTGGTGGCAACGGCGTCAGCCACGGAAGAAGAAGGAAGAGGAGTAGTGCACCAGCAGGTTCGGCAACACGCAGTTCAAGGAGGGAAGGAATGAATAACGTTCGTGACCAACGCCAAACCGGCGGCGAGTTCGGAATGGATGCAGCGAATCACGTTGACCGCCACAGCGCCAGTTACTGCGCGTCTGAGCGCCAGCGCATTGAAACCGTAAACCGGCCTGCGATTCTTGCACTGCGCGCCCGCGTGGGGCAGCTGCAGGACCAAGCGCGGGACCTCGAAAACCGCATCTATCAGGCTCTGCCGCCGGGGACCGTTCAGGCGCGCAGGCGCAAGGCAATCTTCCGGTATGCGATTGCCGCGCTTCTCACCGTAGCCGCATTTATTTTTTCCGTGCTCGCGTTCGATCCGTACAGATTGGGTTGGAAAAGCTACGTCTATTGCCTCGGCATTGCAATTGTGACGCCGTTTCTCGTAGATCGAATCCTCGAGCGATGGGCGAGCCCGCGGCTCGTAAACGTGCTCGCGACCGTTGCCGGCGTCTCCGCTATCGTGAGCTTGATCCTGCTCGCCGAGATTCGCGGAGACCTCCTTGCACAGCAGGTGACGAACACCCCTTCCGCCGTGATCGAGAACGCCGGGGATGCGCCGCCGCCAGCCACCGAGAACACCTTCTATGACAGCACTCTTGGCCTCCTGCGCCTCGTGATGGCATTCCTTGCGTTTGCAATTGAGATTGGCGCGGGAATCGCACTCCATGAGGCAGGCCAATGGGCGTCAGCAAATGGTGAAGATGGCACCGCGCTACGGCGTGAACTTGCTGCCGTACGGGAACAGATGATCGCCCATGGGCACGAAGTGTGGGCGCTCGAAAATGCAGGGGCCGCGTTCGAGCACGAGTTCTGGCGGGATTTTTACCGATCTCTCCTGAACGGCGCAAAGCGTGGAGCGCTTCAAAAACTCTTGATCTTTGCGCTTTCGCTCGGGATCTTCGCGCACGCGCACGGACAGGAATCCGGGGTGCATCACGTGAACATCGTCGTCCTTCTCGACCTGTCACAATCCGTAGGCGTGAAAGGCTACGATAACAGGGCGGAGTTTGAGAAGAACGTGCAGGGCGTGAGCGGCATCCTCGCGGCGCTACCAGCCGGGACGAAGGTCACGGTGGTTGGCATCACGGGTGACAGCTTCGCTTCTCCCTACATGCTCCTTTCGGCGGAACTTACGGGTGACGAGGGATACTTCAAGGAACGTCTTGCCAACGGTCACGCGACGCTCTTGCGCGCATGGCAGGCACGTTCCGGACGACTCGCCCCGAACTGCCCCGAGACCGATATTCTGGGGGCTCTGTTTGTCGCCTCGGAAGTGTTCCGCGAATCGCCGGAAGACGACCGCAAGGTCCTTGTCGTGCTGTCCGACATGAGGCAGGCGACCCGTGCCCTCAATGTCGAACACCAACCGGTGGTGCGGACTGACACGGCGTTGCGGCAGGTCGCGAACAACAAGCTCTTCGCGGACCTGCATGGTGTGGACGTGTATACCGAAGGCGTTGACGCTGTGGGTGAGACCGTTGATTACTGGCAAAGCTTGCGTGATTTCTGGACGGCGTATTTCGTGAGGGCTGGCGCGAAGGTGAAGGGATATTCCGTGCTGCGGGACGTTCCGGAATTCGAACGTCCTCTCACCACAACGGCTGAAGGTCGGGAGAGGTGAGATCGATATGGGTCCAGCTAAACGTCGCACGCAGCCGATAGAGGGCTTCGTTTCCAACGGTTTCTTGCACAATCAAGACATTCCGTGGGTCGATGCTCGTTCCCGCCTCTTGAAATACCAATCCGAGTGCTTGGTGCAGGCGCCTGATGTGTTCCTTGATCGAGGATCGGGGGATTCTGCGCGCGAGGGCAACGCGCCCGCTGGCGTTCTTCGCATGATTCTGACAAAACTCATCGGCGCGAATTCCCAACTCAATCTGGCGCGCACTTTGAGCGAGGCGCGAATGCCTCGCTAAATAATCAAAAATGAGCCGCTGTGCAAGCGTGACCCGCAACTGATATTCGCAGCTGCGTTGCGAAAGGAAGATGCCGCCGATCTCTTCACCGGCTACGCAGACGCTCCCGGGCATACGGAAGCGGTGCACAATGCGGAAATGGGGTCCGGCAGACCGGAGATGGCTGATTTCTGCGATGAGCAGGTCCACCACTTTGAGAACGGGCGTCCAGCTATTCTTCGCAGGCATAACGCGCCCCCATGCGTTCTATCCGAAGCTGAAACTCGACCCCGAGTTCTCGCTTCGACAGGCAAAGAAAGAGCGGCCCCTCGAGGAATGCCTGCTGCCGGGCTGCCTCTTGCAGGTCACACAGAATCGTAAGCCAGGGCCGCGAAACTTCGGCAACTACAAGGATCACAATTTCGCAGATGTGAGGATTGGTCTGCAGTGTTTTGACCGCACCAGCAGCGTCAGCGGCGCGAATGACGGCAAGTCCACGCTGGGCGAGAATAGTGCCTAGTCGCTCAGCGTGGGCGCCGTCGTCGTCAATGAGGAGCACGCTATTCATTGACGGCCTCGGCGAGTGTAACAGTGGATGCCTGGGTGGGACTCGGGACTGCAATCTCCCGGCGCTCTTCAAGATTGAAGATTGACCGTTGGCCGGCACGCAGACCACGAGCCAGAGCGGCATCACGATCAGAGGAGAGAACCACCACGTCGAGTTCGTGCTTAAGTTTCCATTCGTTGAAGCAGCTGCCAAGCGCATGCGCCGGTTTCAAAAGAAGGTCGGCGTTCGCCAGTGCGAATGAGAAGAGCTGTCGCCACGTTGGTCGGGTCGGCAGCTCAACCGTGCGGTCTGGATAGAGGGAAACTGCAAAGAGTTTCTGACCGACCATATTGCCATGGAATAAGCTGACGGTCGACCCATTGGTCCTTGTATGTGAATCGTAAGCCATATCTACTGCACCGGCGATGCAGGAGATCATGGGCTCACGGATTGGCAGCCTTAGATGGTTGAATTCTTGACAGACTGCATGAACGGGGGTAAAAAGGTGGAGGCCGAAGCCCAAAGCAGGAACCGGACGCCATCCTGCTGAATCTGAAGCGTTTTCACTGCGCGCGCGCGTAGTGGATTCCCGGCGGGTGTTCGCCATAGTCCTCCTATGGTGGGCACCTCCCGCGAAGTGCGGGGTGGCCCGGGCGTGTGCAATCACGCCCGGCCTTTTCATACCCACAAGGCTGCCGCGATTGCGGCTGCCCCCGGCTGGCCCTCCGTGAGGACTGGTCGGGTTTTTTTGATATTCGATTAGTTCATCCGGACACTACAATGCCGACATCGGAAGGCTCGTGGACTCAATTCGGACAATCGGCTGACACATGTCGGACAGGATGAACGCCAAACCCGCGCCTCGCATCGACTTAGTAGTCGACTCCACGAACGAATGCGCGATCTATAAGAACATAAAAATAAATTTGAGCGGGTCGCCTTACTACCCGAAGATGTTGAAAGTGCTCAGCGCGGCCTACCCACACGCTGTGCTTACACGAAGGCTCATAGAACAGGTTTGGACGAGTAGTCGGTCAACCGGTCACAACAATGTCTACAAAACGCTGACAAGGCTGACTGAGAGGCTTGAGCCGTTCGGCATTGCGATAGTCAAGGAGCCGTGGCGCGGAGGATTTCGTTTGGTTGAAACGGAGCAACCAACGATCCATCTGCCTCGTCCTGACATGGGAGACGGGATTCCGAAAAGAGCGATTGCTGATCACGCGGCCGGCAGCACGAATGACGGCGGACATGGTCGGTTGCCAGCAGCTCCGTTGTCATCAAATGACACGTTAACCGCAAGGCCAAGCATCGAATCGAGCAGGCCTTTCAATGCTTCCCTCGGAGCCCCTTTCACTTTAGGTCCATGGTCACAGTGGTCGGATTTCGTCTCCTCCGCAGCACAACCCTCACCAGAGGCTCAGGAATTCGCTGATCGCCACAATGGAAGCGACCGGAGGATCATTGGAGCGGTGATTGAGCTTTTCAGGCATCGGCATCTCGAGAGCCACTCGCCCCTTGAGGTTCTAGGGTGGAAACCCGAAGAAATCCTGATGCTGGAGTCAGGGCATCTGGATATCTCCTCCATGGAGAAAGACCCGAAAGTTCAAAGTGCGTTTCAAGCATCCGAAGAAACACGTCTCGCTCAGGGCAAAGAGACGGCTTTACAGGAACCTAACAACCACAAATTCGCCATCTCAGATACTTCAACACCATTCCACGACGTCTCAACGCTCACGATAACATTCAAGCAGACCGACTATTTCTCCATTCAGAGGGCGCGACCGGCCATAGCGGACGACCCACGCGTTAGGCTCAAATATGGGAGTCTGACGCCAAGCGAGAATCTCATCCCCGGCGCAGCTGGGATTGTGTTTGCGGCACTTTTTAGCGACGGGGAGATTCTGGCAATCTTTCGGAACAAGAACACATTTGGGTGGCCGGAAACGTGGAGCTTCTCCGGCGAAGAACAGTTTGACATCGTTGATTTCTCCTGGGAGGCGCCGGCACGTATGAAATTCGCCCTGCTCCGCACTGTCCAAGAAGAAATATTCCCGCTCGCACGGATCTATGACAAGAATCAGCTATTAAATGCTATGCGGATCGTGGAGCAGTATGTTAGCAGCATGCGAGTGTGGAGCATAATTCTTGAGGAGCCGACCGCTACCTTCGGCGTCTTTTGTGTGATCTGTCTCGCCTGTACCGTAGACGACTATAAAAAGACTGTAAAGGATATGGTACGGCGAGGACTCGGTGAGATGTCCAACGAGGGGAAATACTACACCGTGCCTCTCAGCGCCACCCCCCGATTGTTGCAAGGCATGACTGTGGACGCGACCCAAATCTTCGGGTCCAATCGGACGCCAGTGCTCCCGGAAGAGCTACACCCGATGTCGCGGTATCGGTTATTGCGCCTGCTTGAGGCCCACCATAACGCCCCGGTTCCAACCGTTCCGTAGGCTTCCGTGACGTTACGCTCCACCGTCATCGTAGGGCCATATGCTGGGGCTTCTTTATTTCGCCAATTTCCGGAAGAACATCGACGGCGTTACGTGGGCGTTGGCGGAGGTTCCCCCGGGGACGCAAGTGACGGTCATTGGCATTACGGACCGGAGCTTTGCGCAACCGCATATATTGCTGTCCGTCTCGGTATTGCCGGATGCAGGATATTTCGGGGAGCGGCTTGGCGCTGCCAGAGGTCAACTCGCAGCCAGATGGAAAACGCGCAGCCTCACGCTACGATCTGATTCGCCATCCACCGACGTATTCGGAGCGCTCCTCATCGCGAGCCAGATATTCTCCGAGAGTCCATCCGGGGATCGCCGGATGCTCGTGTTTTTTTTGGACATGCGAAAGAGCAGGTCGGAACTCAATCTGGAGCGATTTCAGGTTCTTGCGCATGCGCAGGCGGCACGTCTTCCTCCCGGAATCGTCCACGCGGACTTGCGGAACGCGGAGGTGTACGCGTTGGGCGTCGATGGGGCAAATAGGTCGGCCGTGTACTGGCAGGACCTCCGGCAATTCTGGTTAGGCAAAGTGCGGAACGTATCCCCAAAAAGACAGCCCGCATTGCTGCGGGCTTTTTCATTTGCGCTTGGGCTTTCCCTCCCGCGACTCAAGCTTTTTGATCGCCTCCTTCAATTGCGGCGGCTCCACACGGGTGCCCGATTTTTGCGATTCCACGGGCTCGCGAAGGAACGCGCTCTCATCGGCCCGACATCGAAGAGGAACTGCGCAAGTTGAAGGCGCTGCCAAGTCTTATGCGACCTACACGGGCGAAGAGGATGTCATGCTGCGGCTGGAGCCCATACGAAGTGCTCTTGGGGACAAGATCGGCCGGTTTTCCATTTTCCTGGCGACGCTTGCGGTCCGGCAGCAGAAGCAGACCATCACATTTCGCAGCGTGGTGGAAATGCTGGAGGTGTTCGGGATGCAGCCGACGGCCTAAAATGAGGAGACTCACGCCAGTTGTGTCAAGGAGTCGAGTCTAGGAGCGCTGGATGTTTACTCGTTGGCAATCTCGAACATACATCGTACTCGGAATGTGTGCGCTCGCCTTGGTGGTGTTCCGCGTTGGCTGGGAACTTCGGAGGAGTCCTGAATACTTGGCAGCGTGGGGCAACTTCCTGACGGGTATTAGCACCATCATTGTCGCATTGGGCGCTGTTTATGCCGGCTACATTGGGATCGCCGATTATCGAGAAAAGACTAGGATTGAGAAAACGAAGTGGCTATCCGATTTGTTCAAACAATTATTCGTCGATCAGACATTCAAAAGAATCCGGCAAAAACTCGATTTTAATGAAATGGAAGACATTAGAGGCCTAGTACTCTGACCGCGTGA
>PMAM01000327.1 GCA_003152595.1 Acidobacterium sp. | reverse complement strand
TGGGACGGATGTGGGAGGCGGAGATCGATCACTCGCCGCTGGACGTGGTGGCGTGGCACGGAAACTATGCGCCGTACAAGTACGACCTGGCGCGGTTCAACTGCATCAACACCGTTAGCTTCGATCACCCGGACCCGTCGATTTACACCGTGATGACGTCACCCTCAGTGATGGCGGGAACGGCCAACGTGGACTTTGCGATCTTTCCGCCGCGGTGGCTGGTGGCCGAGCACACGTTCCGCCCGCCGTGGTTTCATCGCAACATGATGAATGAGTTTATGGGGCTGGTGTTCGGCGAGTACGACGCGAAGGCGGAGGGATTCCTGCCCGGCGGGGCAAGCCTGCACAACTGCATGAGCGGGCACGGTCCGGATGCGGAAACGTGGGAGAAGGCGAGTAACGCTGAGCTGAAGCCGGTGAAGCTGGATAACACGCTGGCGTTTATGTGGGAGACAGGGTTGCCGGTGCGGCCGACGAAGTTTGCACTGGAGACGAAGATTCTGCAGCACGAGTATTTCGAGTGCTGGCAGGGGCTGAAGAAACACTTCACGGGGCCGGGAAAATGAGTGCGGTAGAAGCGCTGTTGGCGCGGATTGTGGAGTATGCCGGGCTGTTTCCGCCGGCGGCGCTCGATATGGAGAGCGCGCTGCGGAACTACCAGCGCTATACGAAGACGGACGAGTTCTGGCTGTTGGGTGGTTTCGTGTTGCCTGCGAGCCGGCTGGGGGAATTTGAGGCGGCGTTTGAGCGGGTGTGGGGCACCGAGCAGGAAAGGCCGTGGACGCTGAAGGTGGTTTGCGCGGGCGAGACGGCCGACGATGCGCGCGCGATTGAGGAGTTCCAGCAGGGTGCGGTGTTTATCGGGAGCCTCGAAGCGAAGGCCGCGAATGCGCGCGCTGCGAAGGAAGTGCTGGAGCGGCTGCCGGCAGCGCGGGCCCGCTACGTGGAGTTCCCGCCGGAGCAGGCGACGCAGGTGTTGCCGGTGCTGGCCGAGTATGGGGCATGGGCGAAGATCCGAATGGGCGGGACGGCACCCGGAATGGTGCCGCCGGTCGATGTCGTGGCCCGGTTTCTGCTGGCGTGCGCAAGGGAGCGAGTGGCGTGGAAGGCGACGGCGGGGCTGCACGCTCCGCTGCGAGCGGAGGTCCGCGAGGCGGGCCAGGCGGAGATGCATCATGGTTTTGTGAGTTTATTTTTGGCCGGCGCGCTGGCGTTCTATGGAGCGGACGACCAGGCGGTGGCGAACACGCTGCAAGTGCGCGGGCCGCGGGAGTTTCGATTTGAAGACGATGTCGTGCGATGGGAGGCGGCGTCTTCGGCAAGCCTGAGCCAGGAACAGGTGCTGATCACCGATCAGATCGAGAAGGTGCGGAGCGAGTTTGCCATGAGCTTCGGGTCGTGCTCGTTTGATGAGCCGGTGGAGGGGCTGAAGGCGCTGGGATGGCTCTGATGCCGGACAGAAAGCGGAGCTGGGTGGAGTCGGCAAACGATCCGGAGACGGATTTTCCGCTGGAGAATTTGCCGTTCGGACTGTACGAGGACGATCGGCAGCGCCGGCACACGTGCGTGGCAATCGGGGATCAGGTGCTCGATCTGCCGGGCTGCGCGCATGAGGGGCTGCTGAATGCGTCGCAGAGCATTGGCCTGGGACCGCGCGGGCTGGGACATGTGGAGGCGTGGCGAGCGGGCGAAATCCGGCGGCGCGCGGCGGAGCTGCTCAGCGATGCGGCGTATCGCGATCGTGTGGATCCGCACCTCATTCCGCAGAAAGATGTGAGAATGCTGCCCTCGTTCGGCGTGGGCGGGATCGGCGACTACACGGATTTTTACGCTTCGATCCACCACGCGACGAATGTGGGGCGGTTGTTTCGGCCGGACAATCCACTGCTGCCGAATTACAAGTGGGTGCCCATCGGGTATCACGGGCGGGCGTCGTCGATTGTGATCAGTGGGACAGAGGTACGGCGGCCGTGCGGGCAGATGAAGGCTCCCGATGCGGCTGAGCCGGCGTTTGGGGCTTCGCGCAGTTTGGACTACGAACTCGAAGTCGGCTTCTTCATTGGCCAGGGAAATGACCTGGGCGAGACGATTCCGCTGGAGCAGGCGGAGAAGCACATCTTCGGATTGTGTCTGGTGAATGACTGGTCGGCGCGCGACATTCAGGCGTGGGAGTACCAGCCGCTGGGGCCGTTTTTGGGCAAGAGCTTCGCGACGACGATCTCGCCGTGGGTCGTGATGCTCGATGCCCTGGAGCCGTATCGCGTGCCGGCAGCACCCAGGCCCGAGGGCGATCCGAAGCCATTGCCGTATTTGTGGTCGGATCATGATCAGGCGCGGGGCGGGTTCGATATCCAACTTGAGGTTTGGCTGGCGACCGCGCAAATGAGAGCTGCGGGGCAGGCGCCGGTGCGGGTCAGCCGGGGAAATCTCAGAGAGTTGTACTGGACACTGTCACAAATGGTGACCCATCACGCAAGCAACGGGTGCAATCTGCGGCCAGGGGATTTGATGGCGACCGGCACCGTATCGGGGACGACGCCGGAGTCGGTCGGCTCACTTCTGGAGCGGACGAAGCGCGGAGCCGAGCCGCTCGTGCTGCCGAATGGCGAGCAGCGGAAGTTCCTCGAGGATGGCGATGAGGTGATTATGAAGGGCTGGTGTGAGCGCGAGGGGTTCCCGCGGATTGGGTTCGGCGAGTGCCGCGGAGTCATCGCGCCGGCGCGCGTTTGAATTAGCGAGAGATCCCGTAGAAGTGCAGGTACCACGCGAGGATGGGGTCGCCGGCAAAGATCGTGTAGAGAGCGGCGGCGCAGAGAAACGATCCGAAGGGCAGGCGCGTAGAGAGGAACGGCCGGCGCCCGCGGGAGAGCGCGACGGCGAGGATGCCGTAAACCGCGGCGGCGAGCGCTCCCAACAGCAAGGTGAGGACGGCGGGCGCGGGGCCGAGCCAGGCGGCGATCATAGCAAAGAGTTTCACATCGCCCATGCCCAGGCCTTCCTTATGGCGGATCGCGAAAAAGAGCCAGCGAATGAGAAGGAGGAAGAGGGCTGCCAGAATAGCCCAGAGGATCGATTCGCCTGCGTGCGCAAGCCGATCGACCCAATCGTCAGCGGGCACGAACGCCGCGTAGAGAATGCCCAGGACGATGCCTGGTAGGGTGAAGGCGTCGGGGAGACGCATGGTCTCCGTATCCATGACGGCGAGACCGAGGAGCAGGAAGCACAACACCGCGCAGCCGATGCCGGCGATGGTCAGAGCGAACCGCAAATAGCAAAGGAGAAACAGAGCCGCCATCGCGAATTCAACAGCGGGATAGCGCCAGGCAATCGGCTGGTGACAATGACGGCATCGAGCGCGAAGGACAATCCAGCTGAGGATCGGGATGTTGTCGAGAGCGCGGATCATAGCGCCGCATCGCAAGCAGCGCGAGCGCGGATGCACCAGCGACTCATGCCGCGGCAGCCGCGAGATGCAGACGTTGAGGAAGCTGCCAAAGGCGAGCCCGAAGAGGACAACGAAAACGGCGATCAGAATTTCGGGCACGCCGGAAGCGAAGGACGGAATCGCAGTCTCTCCTTTGCTTTGCCAGCATACGCGGAAGCGTTGAGGGCATCGTTGTAGAGTAGGAATATGCCCCCTGAAAAGGACGCAGCTTTGGCCAGCGCCGTTCATGAGCGCGCGGGAGATGTGCGTGCAGGCGAGCTATTTGCCGAAGCCGTCGCCATCATGGCGCGGCTGCGGGCGCCGGGTGGGTGTCCGTGGGATCGCGAGCAGACCTTTGCGTCGATCCGGAAATACACGCTGGAAGAAACCTACGAGGTGCTGGACGCCATCGAGCGCGAGCACTGGGCGGACCTGGCCGATGAGCTGGGGGATCTCCTGCTGCAGGTGCTGTTCTATGCGGAGATGGCCGAGGAAGCGGGGCACTTCGGGATCGCGGACGTGATTGCCAATCTCAATCGCAAGCTGGTGCGGCGTCATCCGCACGTGTTTGGCGAAGAGGCCTCGGCGGCGGCGGGGAATCGGGCGGAGGGTCTCGATACGCACGGCATTGGCGCGGGCGAGGTCCTGCGCAACTGGGAAGAGATCAAGAAGCTGGAGAAAAAACAGCACGAGTCGGGATCGGGCCGGCTCGATGGGGTGAGCCGCGCAATGCCCGCGCTGAGCGAGGCCGGTAAGATCGGCTCGAAGGCGGCGAAGGTCGGATTCGACTGGCCGGAGGTGCGGGGCGTCGTGGAGAAACTGCGTGAGGAATGCGGCGAACTGGAGGCCGAAGTTGCAGCCGGTGACGTGCAGGCCGCTGGTGAAGAACTGGGCGATCTGCTGTTCACAGTGGCGAACCTGGCCCGCCATCTGAAGGTCGANNGGCGGAGCGGCAAGCGTGAGCGCGACAACGATTCGGACGCCGGCGGGGACTGAGGTAGTCCTGCGGCACTGCCAGGGCCTGGACGAGCTGGGCGCCTGCGTGGAGCTGCAGGTGGAAACCTGGGGTTACAACGACGGCGATGTGATTCCGCGGCGCCTGTTCATCGTGGCGCAACGGATCGGCGGCCAGGTTGTCGGCGCATTTAACGGAGAACAGATGGTGGGTTTCGCCATGTCTTTGCCTGGCGTGAAGTCAGGAACGACGCCGCCAGCAGAGCCGTTCCCGTATCTGCATTCGCACATGCTGGCGGTGAAAGCGGAATTTCGCAACGCTGGGATCGGGCGAAAGCTCAAGCTTTTTCAGCGAGATGAAGCGCTTGGGCGCGGCGTCCGGCTGATGGAGTGGACCTTCGATCCCCTGGAGATCAAAAACGCTTTCCTCAATATCCACAGACTTGGCGTGATCGTCCGATCCTATACGCCAAATTTTTATGGTGTATCCTCTTCTCGACTGCAGGGTGGGCTTCCCACGGACCGTCTCCATGCCGAGTGGTGGATGGATTCGGAACGTGTGAAGGCGATCCTCAACGGGTCCTCCTACGCACGGCCTGAAATCCAGGAGACAATCGTGGTCCCGAAGGAAGTGTACGACTGGAAAGCTTCTGCTACGGGTGTCTCCAGGGCGATGGCGGTGCAGGCAGAGAATCGCCAGCGCTTTCTTGATGCGTTTGCTCGCGGTCTGGCGGTGGTGGGATATCGGGTCGACCAACACGGTAGCGGCGCTTTCGAACTCGCAAGACTGGAAAACCTCGGAGCTCTATGAGAATCGATGCCATCTTTCTGCGCGAACTGCGCCTTCCCCTCGTTAAGCCATTTCAAACCAGTTTTGGAACCACAACGGAGCGGCGCATCCTGCTGGTGGAGTTGCGCGGCGAAGGGCTGACCGGCTGGGGGGAGTGCGTCGCCGGGGAGCATCCATTCTTCTCCGATGAGACCATCGATACAGCCTGGCTGGTGATCAACCAGGAACTGGCGCCACTCCTGGCGGCGGCCGATCCCGAGCACGGCGGCAAGTGTCCGGGGATTTTCAAGCAGGTGCGCGGGCACCGCATGGCGAAGGCGGCGCTGGAGAACGCTGTGTGGGATCTCGAGGCGCAGATGAAGCGAATTCCGCTGGCCAGCCTGCTGGGTGGAACGCGCGAGACGATCGACTGCGGCGTTTCCATCGGGATCCAGCCGAGCCTGGAGGCGCAACTGGCCGAAGTGGAGAAGGAAGTCGCTGCAGGCTACCAGCGCATCAAGCTGAAGATCAAGCCGGGCTGGGACGTGAAGGTGCTGGAGGCTGTGCGGAACCACTGGCCCGAGATTCAGCTGAGCGTGGACGCCAACTCGGCCTACCGGTTGAACGATGCGGATCACATCGTGAGCTGGGACGAATTCAGGCTGCTCATGATCGAGCAGCCGCTGTGGGCGGACGATTTCTACTTCCACTCCATGCTGCAAAAGCGGCTGGAGACGCCAATCTGCCTGGACGAGTCGATTCGGAACCGGCGCGATGCGCTGGCGGCCATCGAGATGGAGTCGTGCCGGATCATCAACATTAAATGCGGGCGCGTGGGCGGCTTTAGTGAGGCCATCGCGGTGCACAACGCTGCGCAGGAGCGGGGCGTGCCGGTGTGGTGCGGCGGAATGCTGGAGACCGGTATCGGGCGCGCGCACAACATCGCGCTGTCGTCGCTGGATAACTTCACGCTGCCCGGCGATGTGTCGGCGTCGAAGCGCTACTGGAAAGAAGACATCATCGAGCCGGAAGTGGTCGTGTCGAAGACCGGCGAGATCGCCGTGCCGGATACCCCGGGCCGCGGCTACGCGGTGCGGACCGATCTGGTGGAGAAGCTGACCGTGCGCAAGGAAGAGATTCGCGCGCTGGCGATGGTAGCGTAAGCGCAGGGACCAGGTAATAGGGAATAGAAAAGCGGAGGGGAGCGGCGACAGCTGCTCCCCTTTTGATTTGGGGCCTGCTCTGCGGTGTTGTGCGCTTCGAAGTGGTAGGGTGTTGGCATGAAAAAACTGGCGATGGGGTTGGTCGTTGTTGCGGCATCGTGTGCCAGGGCGTGGTCGCAGGATACGGGTTCCGTGGCGGGCACGCCGATGCAGGCGACGGCGCAGGATGGATACGCTGCGGCGCGGAGCCTCGAGCTGTACCGCGAAGGAAATGCCAGGATGCTGATGAACGATTACGGACAGCTGGCGCGCTATCACGACGACGATGTGAAGCTGGGAGCGCCGGCGGCAGGCGAGAAGCGCGTGGTGTTCTTCGGCGACTCGATCACGGACATCTGGAAGCTGGACGAGTCGTTTCCGGGGAAGCATTACATCAACCGCGGTATCGGCGGCCAGACAACGCCGCAGATGCTCGTTCGCTTCCGGGCCGATGTGATCGATCTGCATCCGGCCGTAGTGGTGGTGCTGGCCGGGACCAACGACATCGCCGGCAACACGGGCGAAGAAACGCTGGAGCAGATCGAGGGCGATTACGCGACGATGGCCGAGCTGGCGAAAGTGAACGGGATCCGTCTGATGTTCTCGTCGCTCACGCCCATCAACGATTACAACCAGCGGGCGATGTGGTTCTTCCTGCAGCGCTCGCCGGAGAAGATCCTCCAGTTGAATGCATGGCTGAAGAAATACTGCGCGGACAACGGGCTGGTTTATCTCGACTACTTCTCGGCGATGGTCGATGGCCGTGGAATGCTGAAGGCGGAGCTGACGCAGGATGGGCTGCATCCGAACGCGGCAGGCTTTGCGATGATGGCTCCTCTGGCGGAAAAGGCGATCGAACAGGCCGAAAAATAGCCCTCCGAATTTGATTCCAAAATAGATACCCGCAAGTATTTAAGAATCAAATTGGTACGCACCGTCCCAAAAACGCCCACTCAATGGAATGAAATGGGTACGAGGACGATTATGCACTTGACACAGAACTGAATCCATCGTAAGCTCTTTTCATGGGCTTTCATCACGGCCAGCGGATAGCAAAGATCGAAATAGAGATGGGGATTCTTCGCCAGCAAAGAAAGACGCTGATGGAAACGGTCCGCTCCAGAAGCAGCATACGGGGTAGCCGGATTGAAGCGCGGAAGGCCCTCCTGGGAATCGGAGTGGAGCTTAAAGCGTTTGAGGCAGAACTGAAATGGCTGGAGGGGCAGCGATGAACCTGATAGACGTAACCAAGCAGTTCCCCTCCGATGAAGAGTGCCTGAAGTACATCGAGCAGATGCGCTGGCCCGATGGCAAGGTCCGCTGCCCCGTCTGCGGCAATGACCGCATCAGCCGGATCACCCGCAAGAGCACTACAAAGAACGTCCGCAAGAGCCTCTATCAGTGCCTGGAGCCTACCTGCAAGCAGCAGTTCTCCGCTACGTCCGGCACGATCTTCAACGACTCCCATCTCCCCCTGCACAAATGGTTCATGGCTCTGGCCATCGTTGTAGACGCAAAGAAGGGCATCTCAGCGAATCAGCTTAAAGAGCACCTGGGCATCGGCTCTTATCGCACGGCCTGGTACATGGCCCACCGTATCCGCAAGGCGATGGAAGATAATTCAGCCTCTCCCATGACCGGCGTGGTGGAGTTGGACGAGACGTACATCGGGGGCAAAGCGAAGCGGCGCGGCGCGAAATACCGTTCGCAGAAGCCCCGCAATGAGAAGTTCGATATGGTTCTCGGGATGCGGGAGCGCAAAGGCCGCGTGCGCTTCGTTCACATCGCGGACGGAAAGAAAGATACCATCCGCCGCGTCATCGACGAGCACATCGACCCTGAAGTGACCACACTGGTCACGGACTCTGCAGCCGTCTACGACTTCGCCATGCATCCCGATCTTCAGAAGAAACGGCAAGCCGTGAATCACACAATCCAGTGGATCGTGCCAGGAACAGACTTCCACACGAACACCGTTGAATCGAGCTTCTCTCTGCTCAAACGCGGCCTGATAGGGAGCTTTCACCGCGTCTCAATAAAGCACCTGCGGCGCTACCTGAGTGAGTTTGAATTTCGCTTCAACGTTCGCAAGGATGAGGATCGCTTCACGACGACGCTGCGCCGTATGGCAGGAATCGCTCCCATGCCCTACGTCGAACTCATCGCGGTTCCGAAGACTGAGGCTTAGGGATTATCGGCTCACGCCTCTTGGGGGTTCCCTTTATCGCTTGGGTCTTCTCGGGCTTCTGCGCGAGCATACGCTGGAGAAGGGAATCGAATTGCTTCTTTTCTACTTTCATAGTTTTCTGATCTTCGCTTTACTGGCGATCCTGTTGGCCATCAGGTGCTTTTTGAAGTCATCTAGGTTCACTGCGCCACCAGTACGAAGCTGGCCATTGTTTTCAATATATTGCTCCAGAGCCGCGTTGAGCAGTTTAGCTAGATTGGATGCCTGTTCCGGACTCAACAGCAATTTGACGCGAGGGATGCCTGTAACTTCCTCCGGTTTTGCATCTCCGACCTCTCCCAAGATGACAGTAATGTCAAATGGAGTCATGGCCAACCCCATCATGTTGGCGTATACGGTTGGACACTCCTGATCCTTCCACTTCGCTACTTGTCCACTTGGCAACTTCGGCTCAGTTTTGTCAGCCATCACGCCATCGCTCCACTTGCTGTTGTTGGTACTTTTACAATTGAATAAAATGACCCAAGCAATTCAGGAGAGGAGCCTTGGGTGGGGATTACTGGGTCTATGGTCGCTGAGGCAATGGCCACTCCAACAGCTCCCGCAACCACACTTGGCGTATTCAGATCGTACGGGGGTACGTACGGAGTGACGACGTTGTCGAAGTGATGTTCTTCCTCCTCTTGAGAGAAAGAAGGAACTGCCAGCGCCTCGGGACGGAGTCCAAGATTCCAATAGGGAGTACCGCTCAGCCAGTCAATGTACTCACTGAACGGAACGAAGCGAACCACCAATGCAACGTCAAAAGCGTCCGCAAGTCTCTTGAGCGACGAAATCGTATAGCGACCATAGTCCGGAGATTCCAGACGCGATACGTTGTTCTGAGTCATTCCAATCAAGTCCGCCAATTCCGCTTGGGTCATGCCGTGGGCATCCCTGGTATTGCGAATCTGGTAAGCGACTCCCTTATCGAGGTTGGACTCGACCAACCTCTTCCGTGACTCGCGTCCCTTCCGAATCCTTGCGATCAGCGTCTTCTTAGATAACAAAGCCATGGAACGATGCCCTTCTCTGGTTTATGAGGCTCAAGCGGTCTAGCGCCAATTGCTGAGTGGCGGAGTCGTGATCTGCCTTTTTGCTTTCATTCGCGGCCAGCATGATGAATCGACCTCGCACCTTTGGATCAAAAATCCCGTAGACGCGGAGCACATGGTTCTTCTGGTTCGCCTTGCAGCGCACTTCATGGAGAGGAGGCTTCACCTTGTCGAACTCAGGTCGCTTCCATAACGGAATCGGCGTTTCAGCCAGATAGTTGAGGGTGTCTTGAACTTCGTCGTGTTCTTGCTCTGGCAATGAGTCGTACCAGTTTTGAATGATCCTCTTTCCCGCCTCACTGACGTATCCCGCAAACGAGCATAAAGGCGGATGGCTCATATTATCTCAAAAAAGAGATTTCGTGATAGCCTTTTGGTGCCATCTCATTTTTGAGATGTTTGGGGAGGGTGTCCGCCTGGTGGCGGTATCGGGATTTATACCCCGTAGAATTCCCTAGCCGGAATGGAGTCCGATCCTCCCACCCTCCGCTTTAAAGTCTACTCCAGCACTACACGGAACACCCGCAATGGAACCAGAAGAGCCGGACCAAAACGCGATCAAGGAGGACGATGAAGCGGAAATTGAGTTTCCCGCTGGCACTCCGGTTCCACCGCTGGATTCCATGCTGAATCTATTCAACTGGTATTGTCGCTATTTTTGTCGTGGCGCTATTGAAGATTGCCGCGGCCTCCGCGTGCAGTTCCGCGAAGAGGATTTTGTGCATTTGATAAAACTCATTGATCGTTACGGGAAGGAACCAAAAAACAGGTCTGAAGCGATTCGTCAGATAAAAGCTGGGGAGTTAAAGTTCTTTCACGGAACGAAACGCTTCCCGCCCAACTTCTCATTGCGCCGAGCAAGGGATCTTGCGTGTGCGATGATCGTGGTCCGCGATCCCACGATCATCGTCACGAATTGGCAGCCATTGGGCAGTGCCAATCCCGGAGAGGCCTATATTCGCAATTTTGGAAAGGATAAAAGACGGCGGTACCGCGTCCTCATCTGCGGCATCGCTGGAAAGAAGCGAAACCCAGTAACAATGTTTCCACGACAGCGTTTTGCGAACGATGAAATCTCGATCATTCTCTGGCCATAAAAACGAAGAGGNNTTCTAGCCATATTATGTCCCTGGCTTTGGGCTTAGCAGGAGTGGATACCTGCGTACTGCTTACATATGATGCACCAATAGTGCGCACGATGCAAGCGTCGCATCCACAGAATACCACCAAATTCACACCCGTCAAACCGAAAGTGGCACCGTAGTAACACGAAAGTGGTACTTTCGTTGTAGTCATCGCGCCCCTGTGACATCCATCACATCCGGCCCCGCTGTCCCGTGACACTCTCAGGCATTCGCTTACTCAAACTTCTGGCCCGTTGCCCTTGGTGGGGTGGCGGGTCTTTTTCTGCACCTGTCACGGTGCAATCTAGTATACTCTGTGTCAAGTGCATAATC
>PMAM01000119.1:9841-10942 GCA_003152595.1 Acidobacterium sp. | reverse complement strand
CACCGACCGGACCGTTCGGCAACGGTGTACCGACCAGACCGGCCAACTGCCTGCCGCCCCAGAGACGATACTGATAGATCGGCTCAAATCGCAGCGGGTAGAGCGGGCTCGGCGCCACTGGTTCTCCTCGTTCCTGGGTTGATCGCGAGCGGAGATATTTCGGCACCGATTCTCGCGCAACGCCAAGGAGTTCCCGTTGCAACCATTCGGGGCCTCGCTACTGTCCGACGGGGAGCGTCTCGTGTTGCCGGTGGTGTCTGCCTGGCATCAGCGACAAGTCGACGCTCGTGATGTAAACGAACAGGGCTGAGGCGAGGCAAACTACACCGACCCAGAATTTCCAGTCACGATGCGCGCGCATCCAGTACGGGCGAGGTTGCTGAGCGTGGCTTGGATGTGGCCCCTCCTCATGGTGCGGGTGAGTAATTCCGCTGTCGGTCATGAGTGCTGCAGCTCTTCCTCTGGTGCGGGTGCGGCTCCATTGTGGCCATTGCGTTCGACCAGCGCTGCTTTGTTGGCCCGTTCCTGACCGATACCCATGGTCAATGCGGTCATCCCGGCGAGTCCTCCCAGCTGCATGGTCTCGATTGCGGAACTGGGGACGATGACGATGGTGGAGTTCTGCTTCAATCCTTCGTAGAGCATGTTCATGGCTCTCAGATGCAAGGCGACCGGATCGTTGGCGTACGTTTTCGCTGCTTCGCCAAACTTCTCTGCTACCTGGCGCTCCGAATCTCCGAGGATGACACGCGCCTGACGCTCTCTCTCAGCCTGAGCCTGCATGGACATCGCATTTTCCAGAGCCGGCGGAATCAATACATCCTTCACCTCGACCGAGATGACGTTGATGCCCCATGGCTCGGTACGCTCATCGATAATCGCCCGCAGCACACTACTGATCTTGTCCCGGCCTTCGAGCATATCGCAGAGCATCGTCTTTCCGATGACGTCGCGCAGCGCCGTTTGCGAGGCCCAGCTAATTGCGCTCTGGTAGTCGGCTACATCGAGGGCGGCTTTCTTCGGATCGATGATCTTCCAGAACAGCACTGCATCCACATCTACCGGGACGGTGTCTTTCGTCAACGTTTTCTCCGCCTTGAA
>PMAM01000119.1:0-9787 GCA_003152595.1 Acidobacterium sp. | reverse complement strand
AGAAAATCCCGATGCTGGCCGCGTTGTTTGCCGCGAGATGTGCGAAATATGCAAGTGCCGCGCCAATGCCGGCGATCACAACGAATACAAGTGCCGAAAGCGAATTGCTTTTTCTCATTTCAATTTACTCTTCATCCTGTCGAACTGGGGCCCAGCAAGGGTGGTCTGGATGAGACGCTTCCCAGGGTTGCCGGTTTGGCGCTCAGGCTTTGGACGCTCAGCCATTTCGCAGCGGGAGGGCTGCAAAATGAGCGCTGACAAATAACGGGAAGATGTTGAGACACAGCTTCATGCCGGGATCCCCCAAGTAATTCCCGGGGACAAGTGTGGCAGAGTGACTACATACAAAATGGTCACTTTTGCTCAAAAGGCCCAAGAATCGCCTTGCAACTGAGCAAGACCGGCTGGCGGACTTTGCTGTCTTCGCCAGCATTTCTTCCGGATGGAAAATGCGACTGGTCAATTCGTTCCACAAGAGGGTGCTCGGGTCGGGATGTGCGGTGATGACGCCAACGATGCGCCTGCACTCCGCCGGGCGGACTCTGAAACATGGCCGATTAGGCTCTCAAGCCTTTCGTTTGCGTACGAGTTCCGGCCACACGATTTAGCATGGGTGGACACCGGGCTCTCGATCTGGTGCCGACTTTCAAAAGTCAAACCGTACATCGATTCAGGCGCGGGCGGTGACAATTGTGGAATCGAGGTTGAAGACAATGACAGAGAAGTTGCAATCTTCGATCGCGGAGCCACGTTAGAAATGGGACGCATCAAGGCGACTCGTGAAGGCGAACCGCGGCTCTTGCTGGAAACAGCCTTTCTCGGCGTTGCCGGAGCGCTAAGCGAGAAACAGGCTGATCTGCAGGTGGGAATCCATGCGCGAGTTTAAATTGCAGCGGGCTGGAATGATGATGGACGCGGAGCCCCGGGAACCTGCACGAGGTTGAGGGCGTCCTCAATCTAAACGAGGATCTTGTTGTATCCGGGCCGGCCGTTCACGCAAGTACTTAGGGAGGCCGGGCTCCCCACATCGATGCCTGGCATCTGCTCGGTGGCGGACATAGGGAACGATCCTCTATGCTTTTGCGCAGCCGTTACGAAAGTTGAAGCGGCTGCGAATCCTCAGGCTGACAGATGTTTCCGGATGGACTGCAGTTCCGCGCGCCGCTTTGGGCTCGCTTTGGGCCAGGCCATTTTCAGATCCTCGAGTGCATCGAGAACGATGCGGGAAACGATGAGCCGGGCATTCTCTTTGCTGTCTGCGGGAACGATGTACCAGGGCGCGTGATGCGTGCTGGTTGCGTGCAGGCATGCCTCATAGGCCTTCCTATAATCCTTCCAGTATTTCCTCTCGTGAATGTCGGCAAGGCTGAATTTCCAGTTCTTGTCCGGTTCATCGATGCGTGCGAGGAATCGTTTTCGTTGCTCCTCCTGCGAAAGGTGAAGGAATATCTTCACGACTCGCGTTCCGTTCCGGTACAGATGTTTTTCCATCTCCACGATGGAGCGATACCGCCCTTCCCAGACGGTGTCCTCGTCGCATAACTCTTCCGGAAGTCCCTGGCTGCGGAGAAGCCCGGGATGCACCCGAACTACCAGAACGTCTTCGTAATAGGAGCGGTTGAAGATGCCAATCCGTCCACGTTCGGGAAGGTGACGGGCCGCGCGCCACAAAAAATCGTGGTCAAGCTCTTCGGCACTCGGCTGCTTGAAACTAAACACCTCACACCCTGCCGGATTGACGCCGGACATCACGTGCCGGATGGCCCCGTCTTTGCCCGCGCTGTCCATGCCCTGAAAAATCAGAAGCAAGGCATAGCGGTGCGACGCGTAATGAAGCTGCTGCAGGGAACTTAGCTCCGCAACATGCTTTTTGAGAAGGTCGTCATACTCGGCGGCCGACGGGCAGACCGGCTCGATCGTAGTCCGCCACTTGCTGAGTACGACCTTCTTTCCGGAGCGGACACGGAAACGTTTCGATTCGATTTTCATCTTCTTCCTTCTGCGCCACGCACGCGTTTACGCAACCTCAGGGTCTCACTGGCTGCGGGTCCCCTCAATTCGGCTGCCGTATCTTGCCGATGATAGACTCCGAAACTGAATCGGGACGAGAGGCTGAAGCAGGATGTCGGCCGTGGCCAGCAGCGGGCGAGTGTGCAAAATCGGAGTGATATGGTTGCTGCTGCTCGTGGCGGCCTGCCTTCCGCGGAGCGCGCAGGCACTCAATGACCTGCCCTTTCAGTACACGCGCCAGGTGTGGCACATACAGGATGGCCTTCCGGAAGAGACCGTCCAGGCCGCGCAACAGACGCCCGACGGCTATTTGTGGATCGGAACGACGGGCGGACTTTCGCGCTTCGACGGATCGCGATTCCTGACCTGGAGCCGTAACACCCAGCCGGGCCTCACGGAGAACAGCGTCTTTTGCCTGCTGGAGGCGCGGGATGGAAGCCTGTGGCTGGGCACCGAAGGCGGCGGCCTCATCCATTACGATCACGGAGTTTTCCGCGCGTACGGACCGCGCGATGGCCTCACCGACGGATTTGTACGCAGCGTGATGGAAGACGAGACGGGCCGGCTGTGGATCGGCACGGACAACGGTCTGTTCCGCGAGCAGCACGGGGTGGTGCAGCGCGTCGACACCACGCGCGTGGCGCCGTCGCTGGCCATCCACTCCATCTTCGAGGATCGGGAGCACCGCATCTGGGTGGGCGGCTCCCGGCTGCTGCGTTTCGACGGGAATGAGGTGAGGTCCTTCGACCTGCCGGGCGCCTTCAGCCAGAACCGGGTGAAATCCATTTTGCAGACGCGCGATGGAACGGTGTGGGTGGGGACGGTCGCCGGGCTCGAGCGGCTGACCCAGCGCGGATTCGAGCCGGTACCGGGTATCGATGCCACGGTGCGCACTATGCGGCAAACGTCGGACGGGACGCTGTGGATCGGAACCATTGGACAGGGCCTGTATACCTTCGGAAGAAACGGCCTGCGGAAGGTGGGAGCGAGGGATCTGCTGCCCAGCAACACGGTGCTGGATGTTTACGAGGACAACTCGCATCAGATCTGGCTCGGGACGCAGGATGGGCTGGTGCGGCTGAGTAAGACGCCGGTCCACGTAGTACCTCTGCCCGGCGGATCGGATCCGGATTTCGAGACGATTTCGTATGACAGCGAGGGTACGGTGTGGGTGGTTTCGTCGCGAGTGTATGCGATCCGCGGTGACCGGGCGGAGCCGTACACGTTTAGGTCCCTCGCACACATTCCCGTACGGAACGTGTTCCGGGACCGGGAAGGCACGCTGTGGATCGGAACCGACGGCAGCGGCTCCTACCATCTGACGTCGCGCGGACTGGTGCATTATTCAGCGCCGGGACGGCTGGCGAACAACTTCGTACGGGCGTTCCTGGAGAGCCGGGATGGCTCCATGTGGATTGCAACGGACGAGGGCATAACGCGGATTGCGGGCGAGCGAGTGCGCAACCTGCGCGTGCAGGACGGGCTGGTGTACTTCAGTACGCGGGCGCTGATCGAGGACCGCACCGGCACGATATGGATTGGGACCGACCAGGGGCTGAGCTGCTGGCGCGATGGACACTTCGTGGAGAACGCGGCGACGCGCGGGCTGGCGCGAGAGAAAATCTGGTCGATCCTGGAGGACGGGACGGGGACCATCTGGCTGGGGACGCGGGACCATGGGCTGGTCCGCTACCAGGCCGGGCAGCTGGCACGGTTCACGACCGCGCAGGGCCTGGGCAGCAACACTATTTATCAACTGCTGCGAGACCGGCGCAACCAGTTGTGGCTGAGCAGCCCCAACACGATCTCGTCGATTCCGCTGGAGGAACTGGACACGGCGGCGCCGGACAGAGGATTGCACCTGCCGGTGACGACGTATGACATGCCGTACGACGCTGACGGCGCGCAGCTGTATGGAGGGCGCCAGCCTTCGGGGTGCATCGGCCCGAACGGCGAGGTGTGGTTCCCGACCAACAAGGGGGCGGTGTATATCTATCCGGCGCCGCCGCCGGAGATGGGCGCGCCGAAGCTGCAACTGACGGGGGTTGCGGTAGACGGGCGGGAGATCGGGCTCCCGGCCTTCCACACGCTGGATGCGGATGCCTCCCGGGTGGAGATTGCCTTTTCGCCGCTGTCGCTGCGGTCGCAGGAGGACATTCGCTTCCGGTATCTTCTCGAGCCATTCGACCATACCTGGACGTATGCGGGGACGAACCGGCTGGCGACGTACACGAATCTGCCGGCGGGACGGTACCGGTTCCGGGTGGTGGCGTTTCCGCTGGACAATCCAGCGGCGTCTTCAGAAGCGACGCTGGTGTTCCGTAAGGAGCCGCATTTCTACGCGACATGGTGGTTTGTGTCACTGTGCCTGGCGCTGCTGGGACTGGCCAGTTTGGCCGCGTATCGCTGGCGGGTGCGATCGCTGCAGCTGCGCTTCCGGGCGGTGCTGGAGGAGCGCGGGCGCCTGGCGCGAGAGATGCACGACACGGTGATCCAGGGATGCACCAGCGTGTCGGCGCTGCTGGAGGCGATTGCCAGCCTGGAGCGGGAGAACCAGGCGCTGCGCGAGGAGTTGCTGGACTTCGCGCGGACCCAGGTGAGGACAACAATCGACGAGGCGCGCCAGGCGGTGTGGAACCTGCGCCATCGGGATGAGCCCCTCGAGGACCTGTCGCAGTCGGCGGCTGCGATCGCCGAACACACGCGGCGCGAGTGCGGGATTGCGGTGGAGTCGCGCAGCGAGGGGCCGTTGTTCCCCATCCCGCGGTCGATCACGCACGAGATCCTCATGGTGATCCGGGAGGGGGTGTTCAACGCCGTGCTGCACGGCAAGCCCGCTCGGATCGAGATCGAGATCGTGTACGGGCGCGACGAGTTGCAGGTGCGGGTGAGAGACGATGGCGCGGGACGGGCGCGCGCATTACGGCATCGAGGGGATGCGGGAACGGGTGGAGCGGCTGAACGGCAAGATCGAATGGACCAGCCACGCGGGCCAGGGGACGGAGGTGCGTTTCCGCATCCGGCGCTCGGCGCTGTTCCCGCCACGGGAGAAAATCGAAATTTAGGCGGAGGGCTGCGCGACGCTCACGGTCTGCGTGCGCCCGCCCGATCAGGGCTTCGCGGGCGGATTCTCGACGGCGGGCGCGGTCTGCGGATTCATTTCAAGGAAAAGCTGGCGGGCCTTGTCACGCGAAGCGCGGATGTCGAGGAAGAGCTGCAGCTCCTTCCGGGCGTCGGCGTCGAGGTTGAGCTTCTTGTCGATCTGGCAGAGCTGATAGTGGGCGTCGGGGTTCAGGGGATCGGACGCGACGGCCTGGCGCAGCCAGGTCGCGGCCTGCTCGAGATGGCCCTGCTTCTCGGCGAGACTGGCCAGGCCCATTTGCGCTGTGGAGTTGTGGGGATCCATGACGTAGGCCTTCTTGTAATGAGCCTCCGCCTCGTAGGTGTGGAACTGGAGCAGGGCAATGCGGCCAAGCTCGCACTCCACGCCTGGGCTGTCGCCGTCGACCTGTATGGCGGACTGTAGTTCGCGGACGGCTTCCTGCTGCACCACGGCCTCGTTCGGGGTGCCTTCTATGAGGGCCTCGGCGAGCTCGAAGTGCATGCCGGGCAGGCGCGGATCGAGCGCGATAGCTTTTCGGTAATGGATGATGGCGTCCTTGAGGTCGCCGGCGTTGATGAGGCGCTCGGCGATGAGCTGCTCCATGCGGGCGGAGTTGGGAGCGAGGATGGCGAGCTTGTTGAGGGTATTGTCGGCGAGCTCGCTGTAGACGCGCTGCGCAAAGAAGAGGACATCCACGTTGTCAGGATTGGCGGCGAGCAGGGAGCGCAGCACGGAGGCGGTGTTTTCGAGATCACCCTGCTGGTAGTAGAGATTGGCGAGCTCGATGCCAAGCTGAAGGCGGAGCTTCGGGTCGTCGAGTTTGGCGAAGGCGTCTTTCATGTCGGCTTCGGCGGAGGGCTCGCCGAGGCGGTGCTCGCAGACGCCGAGAAGAGCCCGAGCCCTGGCGAGGGTCGGCGCGCCGCGGAGAGCAGCGCGAAAATGCGGCTCTGCAGCCTGGCAGTCGCCGTGGAAGAAGGCGATGGCGCCGAGGTTGGCATGTGCTTCCACGCTGGCGGGGTCGATTTGGAGAGCGGCGGTGAAAGCGCCGGCGGCGGCTGTGGAATCGCCGGCGCGAAGAGCGGCCTGGCCTCGCTGGAGGTCGGCCTGGAGCTCAGAGGAGGCGCGGGTTTGGGGGACGGCGGACGGTGCGAGCAGAGCGGCGACGGCGAGCGGCAGAGCGATCCGAAGGAAACAAGAAGATGGGGAAGTGAGGCACATAAGCGCAGCCTGCAAAGAATTCTATGGGACGGATTCCATGGTAGAAGGGACGGGAATCCAGAAAAGGCGGCATGCAACAAAATTGGGGTTCGGAGTGAGTGGACTCCGAACCCCGTCCTGGAGTGTTGCGTAAGGTGATCAGAAGGTAAAGCGGCCTCCGAGCTGAATGTCGCGGTTGCCGGCCGCGGTGCTGGTGATGGCGGTCGCGTTCGGGATCAGCGCATTCGGATTCGTCAGGCTGGAGGTGATGCCGGGGCCGATCGTGCTGGGCGGCGCCGAGAAGTTGGGATGGTTGAAGGCATTGAAAGAGTCGGCGCGAATTTCCAGGTGAAGGTTCTCGTAAATCTGGAAGGTCTTGCCGAGGCTGAGATCGAGATCGCGCCAGTTGGGACCTATCCAGGAGTTGCGTATCTCGTCGCCGAAGGTACCCGAGGCGGGCACGGCAAACGCGAGCGGGTTATAGGACTGGCCTGTGGTTGCCGTCCTGAAGCCGGGGTTGCCGACGACGTTGGCGAACCAGCCTTATCCGCAGCTACACTGCGTGGACTCGGCGTCGCTGTTGTCGACGCCGTTGTCGGACGCGGTGACGGTGAGGGGCAGTCCGCTGTGAATCTGATAGATGCCGGTCAGCCGCCAGCCGCCGAGCACTTCGTCGGCGACGCCGTGCAGGCCCAGCATCTTTCCCTGCCCGAAGGGAAGCTCGTAGCTGGCCGAGCCGTTGATGGAGTTACGCATGTCCAGTTTGGACAAGCCGTAGTTGGCGTTGATGTTGTAGGCGTTCTGCCAGACATCCGGCGTGGCGTTGTCGCCGGAGCCGGTACCAGCGTCCATGGTTTTGGACCAGGTGTAGTTGAAGCCGAAGTACAGTCCGTGGGAGGTCCTCTTCTGCGCACGGAACTGCAGGGCGTTGTAATTCGAATAGCCATCGAAGAGGAACGCGGAGATGGAGCAAAAGTAAGGATAGGGTGACGGGTCGTTATAGCAGCTGCCGTAGTTCCCAGTGGCATAGCCGGGCATCAGGCTTTGCGGAACCTGATCGATGTCGCGCGTAAATCCGAGATGGGTTCCCTTAGTGAAGACATAGGTGACATCAAGCAGCGTCTGACCGGGAAACTCATGCTGCACGGAGAGCAGACTTTCCTGATAGTAGGCTGCGGGCCGGTGCTGCGGGTAATACGACACGTCGTCGTAGTTATATTGAGAGTTGGAGAGGTTGGAGAGGCTGGGATAAGCGACCGCTCCGGGTCCGAGCCCCGTACTGAGGGTGAAGGCCGGAGAGGAGCCGTATCCCTCAGAACCGTGGGGATTGAGGCCGATGCCGTAGGCCGAGGTATACGGATCGACGGACCAGGGAACATCGGTGATGCCGTAGCTGGCGCGGAGGGCCCAGGTGGCCAGCGGCGACCAGACGATGCCGACGCGAGGTGCCCATTCGCCCTCGCTGTCCTGAACGAGGGTGCGCCCGTTCTGGCCGCCGTACTGCATGGCGCCGAGCGAGCCGGACTTGACGTACTGGCCGGTGCTAACGAGGGAAGGATTCCAGGTCCCCCAGCGGTCCTGAACTTCGCCCCACCCGCCCTGGAACTGCCAGCGCAGGCCGGCGTTCACAGCGAGGTGCGGGGTGATCTGGTAGTTATCCTGGGCAAACACCCCGCCGCTCTTCGAGCGCGCACCGGTTTCCGGATAGTCGTAGACGTACCAGCCATAGACTTGTCCGAGGAGAAAGTCGGCATAGGGGACGCCAGTGGCAACGCCATTGAATTCAAAGTTACCCGATGTAACGTCGCCCAGCCGGTGTAGTTTTGATAACTGGTATCGAACTCGCCGCCTAACTTGACGGTATGTCTGCCCTTCACCAGGGAGAAGACGTCGGAGAGAACATACGTTCCATCTGCCAGGTCGGCATGGGTTCCTCCATTGATTGCCACCTTGCCGACATTGCCGCCGCCATCTACGGTGACGCCGGGGAAGATATCCGCGGGCGCGTCGTTGCCGTAGGTGGGCTCGAGACCGAGGGTGGTGGGATAGCCTTTGCCGAAGGTCGGCGGAATGTACTTATCCACTTCGCGCACGCCTCCGACGCGGACCTCGTTCGCCATGCTGCTGCCGATGGTCCAGTCCTCGGTGATCTGGGCGTCCTCGTTGTAGTTTGTGCCGTAGGTGCAGTCGAAGCCGAGCGAGCAGAAGGCATCGAGGTTATAGGTGGGCGTGATGGGGAAATCCAGATAGCTCCCCGACAGGTGATGGTTCTGCGAGAGAGCGTAGTCCACTTTGGCGACATACCATTTGGAGCCGGTGGTTGTGCTCTGGACAACCTGATAGTTGTTCAGATAAGGATTGGCGCTGCCCGTCACGTTGGGCGCCGGGAAGTACTTCTGAATTTTCACGGCGACCGGATCGAGGCCGCCGGTGATGCAGTTCCCGGGATAGTTGGTGCCGGTGGAAGGGTCCTTTACAGCGGTCGGGAAGCAGCCCTGCTCCATGTTGGTGGTGCCGTTGGCGCCCTGGGTGGGCACGGTGGCGAAGTAGGCGCCCGAAGAGACGCTGGGATTGTCCTGAAAGGTGAAATAGAAGAAGAGCTTGTTTTTCAGGATGGGGCCGCCGACGCTGCCTCCGAATTCGTTCCAGTGCAGAGGAGCGACCGCAAGGGGCGGACGGTCAAAGTAGCCTCTGGCGTTGAAGTCGTTGTTTTGCACAAACTCGAAGGCGGAGCCGTGCCACTGGTTCGTGCCGCTGCGCAGAATCACGTTGAAGGCGGCTACGCCGTTGCCGTATTCGGCGCCGAAGTTCGACGCCTGCACGTTGGCCGTGCCGATGGCGTCGATGGGAGGATAGTTGTCGCTGGCGTTCTGATCGCGCGGCTGGGTGGCGATTGTGCCTTCGATGAGGAAGGAGCCGGAGTAGCCCTGGGTGCCGTTGATGCCGACGCCCTGGCCAGAGGCATCCTGGCTGCCGCCGCCATTGACGCCCGGCAGCTCGTTCGTCAGTTCGTTGTACCAGACGCCGCCAACGGTGGGCGCGTCCTGAACCTCTTTGATGGAGAAGTTGCTTTCCTGGCCGGACTCTTCAGTTTGCAGCAGCGGAGCGGCGGCCGTAACGACCACCTTCTCCGTGGCAGTGCCTACCTGAAGAGTGGCGTTGATCTGAATGGTCGCGAGCTGCAGGGTGACGCCGTCACGAACCTCCTGGCGGAAACCCTGCCTGCTGAAAGTGAGGGAGTATTGGCCGAGCGGAACAGAGGGGACGTCGTAGAGGCCGTCTCCATTAGTGATGGTGTTGATGACGACCCCGGTCTGGACGTTGCGGATCGAGACCGTCGCACCCGCAATAACGGCGTTAGAGCTGTCGGTGACGGTGCCTTTGATTTCGCCCGAGTTTGCGTTCTGAGCGAAGCTCCCCGGGGTCGCCGCAAGGGCAATCACGAGGATCGGCAGCAGCAGATTTCTGATTCGATTG